>CAXTBN010000003.1:94833-98792 GCA_964242895.1 uncultured Caulobacteraceae bacterium
GCCCGCGCCTGGGCCCGCTTCATGCGCGGGGCTCAAGAGGGCCTGCCCGTGCGCGAGTTCTCTCCGCCGGCCGCGACGGACGAGAAAGCCGCCTTTTACGAGCGGCTGGCGGCGGAGCTGGAAGGCGAGGGTGCGTGAACGTTCGGCCTGCGCGCGCCTTTCGTGCTACAAGATGCTCGCTTAGAGACGCGGACCACGGATGAGCGACACCTTCACGCGTCAGGATCCCGCCGACACTCGGGTCGCTGTCCTCGAGGCTCATACGGCGCACATCCGAGAGGATGTCGCTGAACTGAGGCTGGAGGGACGCTCGACACGCGCGGACCTGGCGTCCCTGAAAGCCGACGTGGGTGCGATCCGGACCGACATGGCCGTGCTCAAGGCGACCATGGCCAGCAAAGGGTTCGTCGTGGCGGTCGTGGTGGGCACGGGCGCGGTCATAAGCGCCATCACCGCCCTGGCTCCGTTCCTTCCACGCCTGCTCGGCCTCCCTCACTAAGCCGGCCTCCCCCGCAGCAACGGGCGGGCCTACATAGGCCGCCCATGGCCCGTGCTCCCGCCCCCGCCCGTCCGCCCGTGGTCGCCCTCAAGGAGGTGCGGCTGCAGGACGGGCCCGTGATGCTGTTCGACGGCGTCGACCTGGCGCTCGAGCCGCGCACGCGGGCGACGCTCGTGGGGCGCAACGGGGCGGGCAAGTCGACGCTCATGCGCCTGATCGCCGGGCGCATCGAGCCGGACGGCGGCGAGCGCTTCGTCCAGCCGGGTCTCACCTTCGCCTACGTCGAGCAGGAGCCCGTGATCGACGGCGCGACGGTGCTCGACCACGTCACTGCGAGCGGCGCGGCCGCCTGGCGCGCGGAGGCGGAGCTCGACGCCTTCGGCCTCGACCCCGCCAAGCCGACCGCCGGCCTCTCCGGCGGAGAGCAGCGGCGGGCGGCGCTGGCCCGCGCCTTCGCGGAGGAGCCCGACCTGCTGCTCATGGACGAGCCCACCAACCACCTCGACATCGCCGCCATCGAGACGCTGGAGGCGCGGCTGGCGTCCTCGCGCTCCGCCGCCCTGATCGTGAGCCACGACCGCGCCTTCCTCTCCCGCATCACCGAGCGCTGCTTCTGGCTGGCCCACCGCCGCGTGCGCACCCTCGACCAGGGCTTCGCCGCCTTCGACGCCTGGTCCGAGCAGGTCGAGGCCGAGGAGCTGGAGGCCGCCCGCCGGCTGGAGAAGGCGATCCAGCGCGAGACGGCCACCTTCTACAGCTCCATCACCGCGCGCCGCACGCGTAACGAGGGCCGCGCCGCGCGCCTCGCGGAAATGCGCGACCGCCGCGCCGCCATGCTCAAGGACACCACCCGCACCGCCGACCTGCAGATCGAGGCGGGCGGAACGTCGGGCAAGCTGGTCGCCGAGGCCAAGGGTGTCAGCAAGCGCTGGGGCGACAAGGTGGTGGCCGAGCGCTTCTCCACCCGCGTGATGCGCGGCGACCGGGTCGCCATCGTGGGACCGAACGGGGCGGGCAAGACCACCCTGGTCAAGCTCCTGCTCGGCCAGGTCGCGCCCGACGCCGGAGAGGTGCGGCTCGGCACGGGGCTGGAAGTCGCCTACCTCGACCAGGCGCGCGCCGAGCTGAAGCCCGGCGACACGCTCAAGGACGTGCTGGCGCCCAAGGGCGGCGACGCCGTGGTGGTGCGCGGCCGCTCCATGCACGTGGCCGGCTACGCCAAGGACTTCGGCTTCCGCGAGGCCCAGCTGCGCCAGCCCGTGGAGACGCTCTCCGGCGGCGAGCGTAACCGGCTGCTGCTGGCGCGCACCCTGGCCAAGCCCGCCAACCTGCTGGTGCTCGACGAGCCCACCAACGACCTCGACATGGAGACGCTGGATCTCCTGGAGGAGGTGCTGGCCGACTACGAGGGCACGCTCATCCTGGTCAGCCACGACCGCGACTTCGTCGACCGCCTCGCCACCTCCACCATCGCCCTCGACGGCCGCGGCCGTGCGGTGGAGACGCCCGGCGGCTGGAGCGACTTCCGCCGCCAGAACCCCGGCTTCTTCACACCCGAGCCCCGGTCCGTCGCCGCCGCCAAGGCCGCCTCCGGTCCCGCCCCCGAGCCGCGGCGGCCGGCGGCCAAGCTCAGCTACAAGGACCAGCGCCGGCTGGAGGAGCTGGAGGCGCTCACCGCCCGCCTGCCGCACGAGATCGCCGCCGACGAGCGGCGGCTGGAGGACCCGGGCCTCTACGCCCGCGACCCGGCCGGCTTCGACCGGCTGATGAAGGCGCTCGACGCCAAGCGGGCGCAGCAGGAGGCCGCCGAGCTTGAGTGGCTGGAGCTGGCTGAGAAAAAAGAGGCGCTCGCGGGATGAGCCCGCGAGCGCCCCAGGGGGACACGGTGGGGACGCGGCTGGACCGGAGCGGTCAGCGCGTCGCGACGAGGGCGCCGGTCGAGGGCGCCCGGGCGTTGCAGCGGGCCAGCTCGGCGTCGGTCAGCACCCGCTCGCCGGTGGCGTACGACGAGAAGGGGCCGAGCGCGGCGGCGGCGCGGGCGCACTCGCGCGTCGCCGGCTGGCTGTCGCCGACCGAGGAGGCGGAGGCGCGGCATGCGCTCTCCGTGCATGTCCAGATCCGGCCGTCGATGATGGTGGCGGAGACGGGCGCGCCCGAGCGGGCGGCCTCGGTGGCTCCGCGCGGGGCGGCGGCCACGGAGGTGGCGAAGAAGGCCGCGCCAAGGACCGCGAAGGCGGCGAGGCGGTCGGCGAAGGACTCCAGCATGGAACGGCTCCGAAGGGCGGAGGGCGGCGCCGCAAGGGAGCGGCGTCGTCGCGCTTGGCATATGACGACGTTCATATTACAACCATCATATCCGAAGGGGAGCAAGGGGTGACCCAGGCCCGCACCGACAGAAAAGCTGACACCCGCCGCAGGGTGGTGAAGGCCGCCGCCGCCGCCATCCGCGAGCGGGGGCCGGAGGCGGTCGGCGTGGCCGCGGTCATGAAAGACGTCGGCCTGACGCACGGCGGCTTCTACGCGCACTTCGCCTCCAAGGACGAACTGACCGCCGCGGCGGTGGACGACATGCTGTCGGGCGGCCGCGGGCGCTTTGAGACGATCACCGCCGGCCTGTCCGGCCCGGCGGCCCTGGGCGCCTTCGTCGACAACTACGTCTCCGCGCGGCACCGCGACGGACCACGCCACGGCTGCCCCCTGGCGCTCCTGGCCTCCGACATCGCGCGCCAGCCGGCGGCGGTGCGCGAGGTGTTCGACGCCGGCTATCGCCGCCTGGTGGCGCGCATCGCCTCGCACCTGCCCGCCGACGTCCGGCCCTCGCCCGAACTCGCGGCCCGCTCGGCGCTCGCCGAGATGGCGGGCGCGGTGGCCCTGTCGCGCGCGGTGGCCGACCCGGCCGAGTCCGACGCGCTCCTGGCCGTCACGCGCGAGGCGGTGAAGGCCCGCCTGGGCGCCCCGTCCTCCCCGCCTCCGGAGCCCGCCCGCCCGTGACCGACGTCCCCGCTCCCGCCTCGACCGCCCGGCCCGACCTGGCGAGCCTCACCGGCCTGGAGCAGATGCGCGCCTTCCAGGCGGGCGCGATCCCCTACCGCGGCATCGGTCACACCCTGGGCTTCAAGCTGCTGGATGTGGAGGAGGGCCGCGTCGTGTTCGCCGGCACGCCGGGGCCGGAGGTCTACAACCCGCTCGGCGCGGTTCACGGCGGCTACGCGGCGACGCTCCTGGACTCCGCCTGCGGCTGCGCCGTGCACACGCGGCTACAGCCCGGCCAGGGCTACACCACCCTGGAGATCAAGGTCGCCTACCACCGCGGGATGAGCGCCGACACGGGCGAGGTCCGGGCCGAGGGCGTGGTCACCCACCTCGGCCGCCGCACCGGCTACGCCGAGGCGCGCCTGACGGACAGGGCGGGCAAGCTGGTGGCCAGCGCGACCTCGACGCTGATGATCCTGTAGTCGGA
>CAXTBN010000004.1:0-89498 GCA_964242895.1 uncultured Caulobacteraceae bacterium
CCTCCCGGGCGCATCCCGCGCCGCGGGGCGCTCCCGCATGGCAGGCCGAACCGATGGCGCTCTCCGACAACCGCCGCAACCCGATCTCCCGCCGGTCCGCGCCGCTCTCGCGGGGGTGGCCGCAGGCGATCGGGCCGCTGCCGCCCGGCTATCCGGCGCGCGCGGTGATCGCGCGCTGGCGCGCGGCGCTGCTGGCGGAGGACGCCTTTCGCCCGCCCGCGCGGCCGGACACGCAGGCGGCGTCGCGGCGGGTGCGCGCGTGGTGGGCGGGGCTCGACGTCGAGACGGCCACGGACGCGGAGATCGCCGAGGTGTGGCGCTGGCGCGAGCGCGACGCCGCCGACCCCGCGCCGCCGGGCTGGGACGTGGTGCTCGCCCTCTACGGCGGCGACCGCGAGCGCGCCCGGGCGGCGCTCGCCGAGGAGATCGCTCGGCGCGAGGCGCGGGACGGGGCCGTGGGGCGTCTGGGCGAGGGGCCGGTGCGCGGCGGCTGAGCCGCGGGTCGGGAGGGGCGCCGGGTCGACGCCCGCGGGCGTCAGCGGGCGCCGGAGCCGAGCGGGGTCTCGCCCTGGCGCAGCATCACCGCCAGGAAGATGGAGCCGGAGACGGCGAAGCCGGCGGCGGCGGCGTGGGCGAGGTCCATGCCGTTGGCGACGCCTCGGCCCGCGGCCCAGCCCGCCGTCACCACCAGGAGGCCCGCGCCCCAGCGGGCGGCTTCGGCGGGGGAGGGGAGGCGGGTCGTCAAGGCGGTCGCTCCGGGGTCGTGCTGCGGTGCGGAATCTCGCGCGCGCCGAGGGCGGCGTCGCCGTGACATGGCGGCGCAGTGGCGTCGGGGCCACGGGGCGCCCGGCCGGTCCGGCCCGGGCCGACGCCGCCTTGACCCCCTGCGGACCCCTGGTCCAAATCGCCCCATGGCGCGGGCGGCGAGGCTTGGGACCTGGGGCAAGCTGCAGCGCGAGCTGCGCTTTCTCGCCGGGCTGCGGCGGACGCTGGCGCGGGTGCGCGACGTCAAGCCGGACAGCACGACGCTCGCCTGCGACGACCTGGAGGCGGCGGTCGACCGCCACGCCCAGCGTCCGGCGATCGTGTTCGAGGGGCGCACGCTCACCTATGCGCAGCTGGACGCGCTGGCGAACCGCTACGCGCACTGGGCGACGGGGCGGGGGATCAAGCGGGGCGACACGGTGGCGCTGTTCGCGCCCAACCGGCTCGAGTACGTGGCCGTTTGGTACGGGCTGTCCAAGGTCGGCGTGGCCACCGCGCTGATCAACAACCAGCTCACCGGCTCGGGGCTGGCGCACTGCCTGGAGGTGAGCGGCGCGGCGCACCTGATCCTCGACGCGGACACCGCGCCGGCGTTCCAGGCGGTGGCGGGCGGGCTGAAGCGCTCGATGACGGAGTGGTGGCTGGGCTCCCCGCCGGGCGTCCGCAGCGACCGCGACCTGGACCGGGCGCTGAAGGGCGTCTCGTCGCTGCGCCCCACGCGCGAGACGGCGCGCTACGGGGTGACGGCCAAGGACGTGGCGCTGCTGATCTTCACCAGCGGCACCACCGGCCTGCCCAAGGCGGCGCGCGTCACGCACCTGCGGGTGCAGCTGTACATGCGCGGCTTCGCGGCGGCGACGGACACCGGGCCGAACGACCGGCTCTACTGCGCCCTGCCGCTGTACCACGCCACGGGCGGGCTCTGCGCGGTGGGCGCGGCGCTCCTGAACGGCGGCGTGCTGCTGCTGAAGCGGCGGTTCTCCGCCTCGGCGTTCTGGAGCGACTGCGCCGAGCAGGGGGCCACGGTGTTCGTCTACATCGGCGAGCTGTGCCGCTACCTGGTCAACGCGCCGGAGAGCGCCGACGAGCATCGCCACAAGATCCGCCTCGCCTTCGGCAACGGCCTGCGCGCCGACGTGTGGGAGCGCATGGCCGAGCGCTTCCGCATCCCACAGATCCTGGAGTTCTACGGGGCGACGGAGGGCAACGTCTCCATGCTCAACTTCGACGGCAAGGTCGGCGCCGTCGGCCGCGTACCGCGCTACCTGCGCAAGCGGTTCAACTTCCGCCTGGCGCGCTTCGACCCGGAGGCGGGCGAGATCGTGCGCGGCGCCGACGGCCGGGCGCAGGAGGCGCGGGCCGGCGAGGTGGGCGAGATGCTGGGCGAGATCCGCCAGGACGACGCGCGATCCAACTTCGCCGGCTACGCCGACAAGGCCTCCACCGAGCGCAAGGTCCTGCACGACCTGTTCCGCCCGGGCGACGCCTGGTTCCGCACGGGCGACCTGCTGCGCCAGGACGGGCTAGGCTACTTCTACTTCGTCGACCGGGTGGGAGACACCTTCCGGTGGAAGGGCGAGAACGTGGCCACCGGCGAGGTCGCCTCCGTGCTGGGCCACGCGCCGGGCGTGGAGGAGGCGGACGTTTACGGCGTCGAGACGCCCGGGGCGGAGGGACGCGCGGGGATGGCCGCCCTGGTCACCGGCGAAGGGTTCGACCTCGCCGCCCTGGCGCAGGAGGTGGACACGCACCTGCCGCCCTACGCCCGGCCGCTGTTCCTGCGCCTGCGCCCGGCCATGGAGACCACGGGCACCTTCAAGTACCGCAAGGCCGACGCGGTGGCGGAAGGCTTCGACCCGGCGCGCGTCGCCGACCCGCTGTACTGGCGCGCGCCGGGCGCGGGCTTCGTTCCGCTGGACGCGGCGGCCTACGCGCGGATCGCGGCGGGCGAGGTGCGCCTGTAGCGTCTCCCCCCGACGCGCAGAGGCCCTATACTGTCCCACGACAGGCGGCTCTCCAGACCGCCGACCGGGACGGAGTAGGCGCATGCACGGCTTGATGCAGGACTGGCCGCTGACGGTGGACCGCATCCTCGACCACGCCGCCGCGCGGCACGGCGCGCGAGAGGTGGTGACGCGCTCGGTCGAGGGGCCGATCGTACGCACCACCTACGCCGACATCCACCGCCGGGCGAAGCAGGTCAGCCACCTCCTCACGGAGTGGGGAATCCGCACGGGCGACCGGGTCGCCACGCTGGCCTGGAACAGCGGCCGGCACATGGAGGTCTGGTACGGCGTCATGGGCATGGGCGCGGTGTGCCACACGCTGAACCCGCGCCTGCACCCCGACCAGCTGTGCTGGATCATCCGCCACGCGGGTGATCGCGTGATCTTCACCGACATCACCTTTGCGCCGCTCCTGGCCGCCGCGCTGGCCAAGGATCCGGGACGCGTGGAGCGCATCGTGGTTCTCACCGACGGGGCGCACATGCCCGCGGGCCTGCCGCCGCACGCCGTTCCCTCCGAGGAGGCCATCGACGGCCGCCCGACCGATGCAGCCTGGGGCGGCTTCGGCGAGGAGACCGCCTGCGGCCTCTGCTACACCTCGGGCACGACGGGCGATCCCAAGGGCGTGCTCTACAGCCACCGCTCGAACTTCATCCACACCTTCATGACGCTGCAGCAGGACGTCATGGGCCTGGGCGCGGCCGACGTGATCCTGCCCGTAGTGCCCATGTTCCACGCCAACGCCTGGGGCGTCGCTTTCTCCGGCCCGGCGGTGGGGGCCAAGATGGTCATGCCCGGCGCCAAGATGGACGGGGCGTCAATCTTCGAGCTCCTAGAGACCGAGCGCGTCACCTTCTCCGCCGCGGTGCCCACCGTGTGGCAGATGCTGCTGCAGCATCTTGAGGCCACGGGCGAGAAGCCGTCCACCCTCAAGCGCGTGGTGATCGGCGGCTCCGCCTGTCCGGAGAGCCTGATCCGCGCCTTCCACGACAAGTACGGCGTGGAGGTGCGCCACGCCTGGGGCATGACCGAGACCTCGCCCATCGGCACCCTCGGCGCCCCCGACGCCAAGATGGCGGAGATGTCGTTCGACGAGCAGCTGCCCTGGCGCATGAAGCAGGGCCGCGTGCCGATCGGCATCGACCTCGCGCTCAAGGACGAGGCGGGCGCGCGCCTGCCGGAGGACGGGACCACCTTCGGCCGGCTGATGGTCAAGGGGCCGACCGTGGCCGCGGCCTACTTCGAGAACGGCCAGCAGATCCTCGACGCCGAGGGCTACTTCGACACGGGCGACGTGGCCACCATCGACCCGGACGGCTTCATGCAGATCACCGACCGCGCCAAGGACGTGATCAAGTCCGGCGGCGAGTGGATCAGCTCCATCGACATCGAGAATCTCGCCGCGGGCCACCCCAAGGCGGTGATCGCCGCGGTGATCGGCGTGGCGCACCCCAAGTGGGACGAGCGGCCGCTGCTGCTGGTCCAGCTCAAGGAGGGCGAGACGGGAACGCGCGAGGAGTTCCTGGCTTTCCTCCACGGCCGGATCGCCAAGTGGTGGACGCCGGACGACGTGCTGTTCGTCCCGGCGATCCCGCTCGGCGCCACCGGCAAGATCGACAAGAAGGCGCTCCGGGCGGTCTACGGCGACCACGTCCTGCCGGAGCTCGCCCCCGCCGCCGAATAGGAACACAGCCCCTTGGTCCAGCCCGCTCCGCCGCCCCGGCCGGTGTCCCAGGCGCCCCGGCCGCCGCTCGCGCCGCCGCGCCGATCGAGGACGGCCGCGGAGACGCGGCGCGGCATGGTTGTGCTGGGCTGGGTGTGCGCCTTGCTCTCGTTGGCGGTGTTCGTGCTGGCGGTGGTCGGCTTCCGCCAGGGCTGGATCAGCTACAACGTCGCCAAGAACGGGCTGGCCGCGGTGGCCACGCCCGTGCTCGCGCTGCTGGCGGTGGCGTTCGGCCTCGTCGGCTTGGCGCTGGCGTTCGTGGCGAAGCCGCGGGCGGGGGCGGGCGCTGCGCTGGGTGCGTTGGCGCTGGGCGCCTTGGTGTTCGCCGCCTGGTCGCAGGCCGACCGGGTGAGCGCGTCCACGCCGCCTGTGCACGACGTGGCGACCGACTGGTCCGACCCGCCGACCTTCTCGCCCAAGGTGATGATGGCGCGGGGGCCGCGCGCCAACCCCGTCGAGCTCGCGCCCACCGTGCCCGAGGGGCCGCAGCACGCCGCGCCCGGCTTCCTCGGCCGCCCCGTCGCCGAGGTGAACGCGCGCACCTGCCCGGCGGCCGCGCCCGTCGTGCTGACGACCACGCCGATGGACGCCTACGCCCGCACCAAGGCGGCGATCTCGCGCGAGCACATGGGGATGCAGACCGACGACGCGGCGGGAGGCCGGCTCGAGGCCAGCGCCGCCCGCGGGCTGTGGGGCGTCACGGACGATCTGGTGGCGCGGGTGCGTCCGGAGGGAGCGGGCGCGCGCGTCGACCTGCGCTCCATCGCCCGCGCCGGGCTGAACGACGGCGGTGCGAACTGCGCGCGCGTCGGCCGGCTGCGCAGGGCGATCGCAGGGTGAGCGCGTCTTTCCGATCGGCGGGAGGTCAGGCGGGCGTGTACCGCTCCCCGTCGCCGCGCACCTCGCCGCGGCGCTCCAGCCGGATGAGGTGCGCCAGCACCGACCGGGCGGCGGCCGGGTGCAGGCGCGGGTCCACGTCGGCGTACAGCGCGGCGACCACGTCGGGGATCGCCTCGCGCCCCGCGCGCACCGCGGCCAGCACCTGCGCCTCGCGGGCCAGGCGGTGGGCGCGCAGGGCGGCCAGGAACGGCGCGGGCGCCTCGATTGCAGGCCCGTGCGCCGGGTGCAGCGTGCGGAAGCCGCGCGCGATCACCCGGTCGAGGCTGGCGAAGTAGGCGTCCATGTCGCCGTCCGGCGGCGAGACGACGGTCGTCGACCAGCCCATGACGTGGTCGCCCGACAGCAGGATGTCCCCTCCCAGGGCGTAAGCGTTATGGTTGGACGCGTGACCGGGCGTGAACACCGCTTCCAGCGCCCAGCCGTCGCCCGCGACGACTTGGCCGTCCGCGAGCGCCACGTCGGGTCGGAAGGCGGCGTCGCCCGAGACCTCGCCCCCGTCCGCGGCGGGATCGGGCAGGCCGTAGACGGCCGGTGCGCCGACCGCCTCCGCGAACGGCCGCGCCAGCGGGCTGTGGTCGGCGTGGGTGTGCGTCACCAGCACGGCGGCGACCCGCTCGCCCGCGACCGCCCGCTGCAGCGCGGCGAGGTGGTCGTCGTTCAGCGGGCCGGGGTCGATCACGGCTACCTCGCCGCGGCCGACGATGAAGCTGTTGGTGCCCAGGTAGGTGAAGGGGCCGGGGTTGCGGCACGTCAGCCGGCGCAGGCCGGGCGCGATCTCCACCGCCTCGCCGTAGCGCGGGTCCATGGCGCGGACGTACGGGATCGGCGCCGGCGGCCGGCCCGCGTCTTGCCCGGAGGGCGGGGTCCCGTCCGCCGGAGTCCCGTTCGTGGCCTTCATGCGTCTCCTGTCCGGCCGGCTGCAGGTGGTCTGCGCCGTGCTGCTGCTTCTCGCCGCCGGACGTATCGCGGTCGCCGCGCCCTCGCCGACGCCGGCCGTGACCTCGGTCCGCGCCGCCCTGCGCTAGAGCGCGCCGGAGAGGTCGTAGCCCGCCTCGCGGCCCAGCATCAGCAGCTCGTCGTGCGGCATGCCCTCCCGCGCGCGGCCCTGCGCCCAGGTGACGATCGAGCGCGTGCCCGAGCGGCAGAAGGCCAGCACCGGCCCGTCCGCGCCCGCCACCGCCTCGCGCACCAGCTCCACCTCCGACGGCCCGGGGCCGCCGCGGACGGGCACGTACAGGTACTCGAGGCCGGCCGCCTTGGCCGCGGCGGCCATCTCGGCGCTGGTCGGCTGGCCGGGAGCCTCGCCGTCCGGCCGATTGTTGATCACGAGCGCGAAGCCGCGCGCTGCGGCCTCGGACATGTCCTCCGGCGCAAGCTGCGGCGCGGTGGAGAAGGAGCCGGTGACGGTGCGGATGTCGGCGGGCATGTCCGCGCCTCAGTGCTGACGGTTGCAGCGGATGGCGCGCTGGCCGTCCACGTTGCAGAAGTAGGACGAGAGCGCCGCATGGCGCACGGCCAGGGTGGAGCCCTTGTGCGGGTCGGGCCGCAGCTGCTCGTCTCCCTCGGTCTGCATCCAGACCGCCCCCTCCGTCGTGGTCAGCACCCACAGTCCGGCGGCCGTCCGCCCGGCGTGGTCGAGGGTGTAGCTCACGCGGTCGACGTTCTCCTGTGCGCCGCCGCGGGCGCTGAAGAAGCTGAGCGCGGGCAGGGAGAAGCCGAAGGCCTGGCGCTTGACCTGCGCCACCTGCTCGCGGTCGACCACCACCACCTGCCCCTTGGCCTCCGCCTCGTCGAGCGCCGCCACCGCCTTGTCGAAGCAGGCGAGGCGCTGTGCGTCGGACGCCTCCTTGCGGCAGGCGGCGAGCGTGTCGAGCACCGCGGCGCGCTTGGCCTCGAGCTTCACGGTCGCGGCCCCGGCCGGCGCGGCGGCGGAACACAGCAGCAGGGCGGCGAGGGCGAGGATGGGAGCGCGTCTCATGGGCTCAGGTCATCGCGCAATTCCCGGCCGCGCTCAACGGGCGCCTCAGTCGCCGCGGACGCGGCCGAACAGCAGGTGGTCGCGCCAGCGGCCGTCGATCTTGAGGAAGGCGCGCGCCAAGCCCTCGTGCGCGAAGCCGGCCCGCTCCAGCAGGCGCCGGCTAGGCTCATTCTCCGGCACGCAGGCGGCTTCCAGCCGGTTCAGGCCCAGTCGGCCGAAGGCGAATCGCGTCACCGCGCGCACCGCCGCCAGGGTGTGTCCGCGCCGGGCGAAGCGCGCGCCGGCCCAGTAGCCCACCGCGCCGCTCTGGCTGACGCCGCGCTTCACGTCGCGCAGGTTGACGCCGCCGACGAGCTCGCCGGCGGCGTCGAACACGAAGAAGGGAAAGCCCAGCCCCTGGTCCTGGTCGCGGGCGTAGATGCCGATCCGGCGGCGGAAGGCGGCGCGCGTCAGGTCGTCGGCGGGCCAGGTCGGCTCCCAGGGCTGCAGAAAGGTGCGGCTCTCGCGCCGCAGGTCGGCCCACGCGCCGTGGTCGGCCATGCGCGGAGGGCGCAGGCGCACGCCGTCGCCCTCCAGGTGCATCGCCGGGTCGGGCGTGATCCAGTCCAAGACCGCCATGGCGGCCGCAACCTAACCCGGAGACGCGGCGCGCGTCTTGGGCTTTGCGCGCGCCTCCTCGCAGCCGCGACGGGCCAGGGCGTCGGCGCGCTCGTTGAGGGGGTGGCCGGCGTGGCCCTTGACCCAGCGCCAGGTCACCTCGTGGCGCAGGCGCGCGGCGTCCAGCGCGCGCCACAGGTCGTCGTTCTTGACGGGCGCCTTGCTGGCGGTGCGCCAGCCGCGGGCCTTCCAGCCGGGCAGCCACTCGGTGATGCCTTGGCGCACGTACTGGCTGTCGGTGTGCAGCTCCACGCGGCAGGGGCGGGTGAGGGCGGTCAGCGCCTCGATGGCCGCCTTCAGCTCCATGCGGTTGTTGGTGGTGGGCGTCTCCCCGCCCCACAGGTCTCGCTCGTGGGCGCCGAACAGCAGCACGGCGCCCCAGCCGCCGGGGCCCGGGTTCCCGCTGCAGGCGCCGTCCGTGTAGATGGTCACGCCGGGGGTCATGGGCGGGGGCTCACGGGCGGCGGCTCATGCGGCGAGGCTCCAGGCGGGCGGCGGGCCGTCCGCGGCGGCGCGGTGGGCGGCGAGCTTGTCGGCGTACTCCAGCGGGTCCTTGCGCGTCACCAGGGCGCCGGCCGGCGTCGCCTCCCAATCGGCCAGCCGAGTCAGGAAGAAGCGCATCGCCGCGCCGCGGGCCAGCAGCGGCAGGGCCGCGCGCTCGTCGCCGGACAGGGCGCGGGCGGCGGTGTAGCCCGTGACCAGCGCGGCGGCCCGCGCGGGTTCGACCGCGCCGTCGGGCTGCGAGGCCCAGGCGCCAACCATCACGGCCAAGTCGTAGGCCAGGGCGTCGGTGCAGGCGAAGTAGAAGTCGATGGCGCCCGCGAACTCCGGTCCGCCGCCGGCGAAGAAGACGTTGTCCGGAAACAGGTCGGCGTGGATCACGCCGCCCGGCAGATTGGCGGGCCAATCGCGCTCCAGGGCGTAGAGGTCGGCGTCGACCTGTGCCCCGAGGCCCGGGCGCAGCCGTTCCGCCACGGCGCGGTGCGGCGTCCACAGGGGGCGCCAGGCCGCGAGGCCCAGGTCGTTGGCGCGCCCGCCCGGGAAGCCCGCCGTGGCCCGGTGCAGGCGCGCGCAGCCCTCGCCGGCGGCGCGGCACTGCTCGAGGTCGGGCCGGGCGGCGGAGAGGCCGGGCAGGAAGCTCACCACGGCCGCCGGCCGCCCGTTCAGCTCGCCGAGGAGCGCGCCCTCCCGGTCGGGGCGGGGCAGGGGACAGGGGAAGCCCCGGTCGGCGGCCCAGCGCATCAGGTCGAGGAAGAAGGGCAGGTCGTCGCTGCGCACTCGCCGCTCGTAGAGCGTCAGAATGAAGCGCCCGCGATCCGTCTCCAGCAGGAAGTTGGAGTTCTCGACGCCCTCCGCGATGCCCTTCAAGGCGCGGGGCGCGCCCAGGTCGTAGCGGCGTAGGAAGACGGCGAGCTCGGCGTCGCTGACGGGCGTGTAGACGGCCACGCCGCTCCTGTGCGGGCGGTCGCCGGGGCGGTCAAGCCGCGGGCGTCATCCGAAGCGGTGCACGGGCGCGACCGACTTGCCGACGGGCGCAAGCGCCAGCCAGGCCAGTTGCAGGTCCTTGAGAGCGAAGGGGATGCCGATGATGGTCACCGCCTCCGCCGCCGCCCACATCACGTGAGTCAGCGCCAGCCACCAGCCGCCCAGCACGATCCAGATCACGTTCAGGGCCAAGCCCATGCAGCCGGTGCCCGCATCCGGCCGGCCGTACAGGCCGGCGCGGTCGACGATCTCCTTGCCGAACGGCCAGTAGGCGAAGCCCGCGATCCGGAACGCCGCCCCCGCCCACGGCAGGCCGACGATCGTGACCGCCAGGAGGCACCCGGCGACCAGCCACAGGGTGCCCTGCAGCCAGCCGCCGAAGATGAACCACAGCACGTTCAGGATCAGCCGCACGTCGCCGGGCTCCGCTCAAGTCTCAGCCGTGGCGTCAGCTGGTCTTCTCGGTCCAGCGTGACTTGGCCTCGTCGGTGGTGATGGAGAGCACCACCTTTTTCTCCTCGACGCGGCTGGCCCAGCTGACCGGGATCATGTGGTGCTTGAAGCCGCCGGCGATGTCGAGCTTGGCCAGCTCGATGGTGTCGCCCAGCACGTGGTCGACGCGGCCGACGTGGTGGCCGTCCGAGCCTACGACCTCGAAGTGCTCGCCGATCTCCGATGCGTTCACCATGGAAACTCTCCAGTCTCGTTGGCCCTGACGGGTCTGCAGGCTAAACGTGGCCGTGGGCGATGGGGTTGCGGAGTGAGCGCGTGGCGGAGCCGATCAACCTGAACCGCGCCCGCAAGGCGCGCGTTCGCGCCGACGCCAAGTCGCAGGCGGCGGAGAACCGCGTCCGCTTCGGCCGCACGGGCGCGGAGAAGGCGGCCGCCCGCACCGAGGCCGAGCGGAACGCCCGCGCGCTGGACGGGGCCAAGCGCGAGGACGGCTAGGCCGGCCGGGTCGCCAGCTCGGCCAGGGCGCGTCCCTCGACCCGGATACGCCACCAGAGCACCGCGAGGTTGGCCGCCCCAAACAGCAGCGACAGCCATGGCAGGTTCAGCGCCAGCGGCAGAACGAAGATCTCGCAGGCCACCACGACGTAGTTGGGATGGCTCACGAAGCGGTAGGGTCCGCGCGCCACCAGGGTCTCGCCCGGAACGACGAACACGCGCGTCGACCAGCGGCGGCCCAGCGTCATCAGCACCCAGGCGCGGCCGAGCTGCAGCACGAGGTACAGCGCCGTCCAGGCGGGCTGCAGCGGCCGGTCTCGGCCCACGATCCACAGGGTGATCAGCCAGACGGCATGCAGGGCCACGATCGCCGGGTAGTGCGCCGCGCCCACCTCCACCGCGCCGGCCGCGCGCAGCCGCGCCTCGTTGCTTCGCGCGTAGACCAGCTCGGCCAGGCGCTGGACGGTGACGAAGGCGAGGAGCCAGACCGCTCCGGTCACGCGCGCGCGCCCAGTCCGACGAAGCTCGCCGTGAAGCCGGGTCCGAGCGCCGCCATCGTCAGCGGTCCGGGCGGTCCGTCGGCGAGCACGCGCTCCAGCACGAAGTGGACGGTGGGTGCGCTCATGTTGCCGAACTCGCGCAGCACCCCGCGCTCCACGTCGAGCGCGCCCTCCGCCAAGCCGAGCGCGCCTTCCATGGCGGGCAGCACTCGGGCGCCGCCGGGGTGGCAGACGTAGCGGGCGGGCGCGCGGCCCTCATGCGCGGCGAAGCCGGCCGCCGCCTCGTGGAAGCGCTGGGCGACGAAGGTGGGCAGGGTGGCGGCCAGGATCACGCCGAAGCCGGTCGGGTCCACCGTCCAGCCCATCACGTCCAGCGTGTCGGGCCACAGGTGCTGGCTGTCGCCGACGATGGCGCGGCCGCCTGGGACGGGATCGCCCGCGCGCAGCACCGCCGCCGCCGCGCCATCGCCGAACAGGGCGGTGGCCACCACGTTGGTCTTGCCGCCGCCGTCGGTCCGCACGGCAAGCGAGCACAGCTCGACCGTCACCATCAGCACGGGCCGGCCCCGCGGGTCGGCGGCGGCGAGGCGCGCGGCGACCGCCAGGCCCGAGACTCCGCCCGCACAGCCCAGGCCGAACAGCGGCGCGCGCAGCACGTCGGCCGCGAGCCCCAGGCGGCCGTGCAGCCGCGCTTCCAGGCTCGGCGTGGCGATGCCCGTGGAGGAGACGGTGACCACCGCCCCCACCTCCGACGCCTCCACGCCCGCGCGGGCCAGGGCGCGCCGGGCGGCGGCCTCGTAGAGCGCGTCGGCGCCCTCCAGGTAGGCGGCGTTGCGCGCGGCCCAGTCCTGCGGCTGCAGGTACCAGTCGAGCGGCTGGGCGGTGCGGCGGGTGGCGATGCCCGTGTTGCGGAACAGGGCCAGCAGGTCGGCCTCGCGGAACACCTTGCCGCCGAACACCTTCGCGGCCAGCGCGGCGGCCTGGTCCTGGTCGAGCACGTGGGGCGGGACGGCCGTCGCGACGCTCAGGAGCTGCACTGGGGACAAGGACGAAGCTCCGCGACGCGCGCGCCACAGGCGGCTAAGTTGACGGAACGGTCAAGCGGAGGCGGCGGTGTCGCAGGGGCTGCAGAAGCGCTCGGTCAGCCTCAGCGGCCACCGCACCAGCGTGGCCCTGGAGCCGGAGTTCTGGGCGGTGCTCGACCGGGAGACGGCGCGGCGCGGGGTGAGTCTCGCCGCGCTGCTCGACGAACTCGACCGGGCGCGGGGCGCGCGACCCCTGGCGAGCGCCTGCCGCACCGCCGCGCTCGCCTGGGTGACGCCGGGCGACCTCTAGCGCGGGGCCGTCCCCGTGACGTTGGCGGTGGTGGCGGGGCCGCCGGGCTCGTTGGGGTTGTCGTGGTGGCCCATGGCGCCGCGCTCGTCCGACGCGGGTTGCTGGGTGTTCGGCACGGTGGACGTCTGGGGCATCACCGACTTGTCCGCCGCCTGCGGGGCGGAGAGGCCGCCGCGGGCCGGGTGCGTCGCCCCGCGCATGTTGGCGAAGGCGATCGCCGCCAGCGCCGCCAGGACCACGATGACGATGATCGCCAGCGGCGGCACCTTGCGCGAGGTGGGCACGTCGTCGGTCATCGGGGTCTCCTGAAGCTGCGCCGGACGAACGAGGCGCGCCGCCCCGGGTTCCGGCCGCGCTCGAAACGGAGCCGCCGCGTGCTACATCTGTTCCCGTGTCGAGTCCCGCCCCCGCCCTGCGCAACTCCGACCTCGCGCGGCCCTCCGCGCCGGTCCCGGACGATGCGCCCGACCTGTTCGCCGGCCTGAACCCCGAGCAGCGCGCGGCGGTGGAGGCCACCGAGGGTCCGCTGCTGGTGCTGGCGGGCGCGGGCACGGGCAAGACCCGCGTGCTCACCACGCGGCTGGCGCACATCCTGCGATCAGGGCTCGCGCGGCCGTGGGAGCTGCTGGTCGTCACCTTCACCAACAAGGCCGCCCGCGAGATGCGCGAGCGGATCGGCCACCAGATCGGCGGCCAGGCGCAGGACCTGCGCTGGCTAGGCACCTTCCACTCCGTGGCCGCGCAGATCCTGCGCCGCCACGCCGAGCTGGTCGGGCTCAAGTCCAACTTCACCATCCTGGACACCGACGACGTCGAGCGGCTGCTGAAGCAGCTGATCGAGGCGGAGAACATCGACAGCAAGCGCTGGAGCGCCAAGTTCCTCTCCAGCCTGATCGACGGCTGGAAGAACAAGGGCCTGCGCCCCGACCAGCTGCCCACGGGCGAGGCCGAGGCCTTCGCCAACGGCCGCGGCCAGGACCTCTACCGCATGTACCAGGAGCGCCTGCGCATCCTGAACGCCTGCGACTTCGGCGACCTGCTGCTGCACAACCTGACCGTCTTCCAGCAGCATCCCGACGTGCTGGAGGAGCTGCACCGCCGCTTCCGCTACCTCCTGGTCGACGAGTACCAGGACACCAACGTCGCCCAGTACCTGTGGCTGCGCCTGCTGGCGCAAGGCCGCCGCAACGTCTGCGTGGTCGGCGACGACGACCAGTCCATCTACGGCTGGCGCGGCGCGGAGGTGGACAACATCCTGCGCTTCGAGCGCGACTTCCCGGGCGCCCAGGTGATCCGGCTGGAGCGCAACTACCGCTCCACCGAGCACATCCTGTCGGCCGCCAACGGCCTGATCGCTGAGAATAAGGCGCGCCTTGGCAAGAACCTGACCACCGAGGCCGGCTCCGGCGAGAAGGTCGCCGTGCGCGGCGTGTGGGACGGCGAGGCGGAGGCGCGCTTGGTCGCCGACGAGATCGAGCGGTGGAAGAAGCAAGGGCTCGGGATCGGGGCCGACGCCCAGGGGCCGCGCAAGTATCGCGAGTGCGCCGTGCTGGTGCGCGCCAGCTTCCAGATGCGCGCCTTTGAGGAGCGGTTCGTGCTGCTCCAGGTGCCCTACGTCGTGATCGGCGGCCCGCGCTTCTTTGAGCGGGCGGAGATCCGCGACGCCCACGCCTACCTGCGCCTGATCCAGTCGGAGGACGACGACCTCGCCTTCGAGCGCGTGGTCAACACGCCCAAGCGCGGCATCGGCGACACGTCCGTCAACCGCCTGCTGCACCTCGCCCGCGCCAAGGACCTGAGCATGAGCCTCGCCGCGCGGGGGCTGGTGAACACCGACGAGCTGGCGGCCAAGGCGCGTACGTCGCTCACGACCTTCATCCGCGACCTCGACCGCTGGCGCGTCCTCAAGGAGAGCGTGCGCCAGGGCGAGCTGCTGGAGACCGTGCTCGACGAGAGCGGCTACACCGACATGCTGCGCGCCGACCGCGGGCCGCAGAGCCAGGGGCGGCTGGAGAACCTGAAGGAGCTGGTCCAGTCCATGGGCCAGTTCGAGAACCTGCAGGCCTACCTGGAGCACGTCTCCCTGGTGCTCGACCTGGAGCGGGCCAGCGGCGACGACTCCGTCCAGATCATGACCCTGCACCAGGCCAAGGGGCTGGAGTTCCCCTACGTGTTCCTACCGGGCTGGGAGGAGGGCGTGTTCCCCTCCCAGCGCTCCATGGACGAGAGCGGCGAGAAGGGGCTCGAGGAGGAGCGGCGCCTCGCCTACGTCGGCGTGACGCGGGCGCGGGAGAAGGCGTTCGTGAGCTTCGCCGCCAACCGGCAGGTGTACGGCCGCTGGACCTCGCAGCTGCCGAGCCGCTTCGTGGACGAGCTGCCGCCGGCGAACGTCGAGGCGGCCAGCGACACCGGTTACTACGGCGGCGGCCCGGGCATGGCCGAGGCCAAGAGCCGCTTCGACGACCTTCAGACCTTCGGCGGCGGTTACGACTCGCCCGGCTGGAAGCGGGCGCAGGGGCGCACGGAGTTCGCGCGCAACGCCCCGCCCTCGGACCGCTTCGGCGTCAACCGGTCGCGGGCGCGCGAGATGGTGCTGGAGGGCGAGGGTCGGCTCGTCGCCACCAGCGACCCGAACGCCGGCTCGGGCGGCTACAAGGCGGGCGACCGCGTGTTCCACATCAAGTTCGGCCCGGGCGCCGTCAGCGCGGTCGAGGGCAACAAGCTCACCGTCGCTTTCGACAAGGCGGGCGAGAAGCGCGTGCTGGAGAGCTTCGTGGAGCGGGCCTAGCGACCGCCCGCGGGCGGTCGCGTCGGGATCAGCGCGTCAGACGCCGATCCACTGGCGCACGGGGCCGACGTCCACGTGCACGAAGTTGGAGATCGGGTAGAAGCCCACACCGCCCGCGCCGAGGTCCAGCGCGGCCCGACGGATGTTGAACAGGCTGACGCCCTCCAGGCGGACGTCCGACGCCTTGCCCTCGGTGTGCTGGCTGTTCTTGGCCACGCCAGCCGAGCGCTCGTGCATCATGTCGTTGGTCGCCTTGGAGCGGTAGCCCGAGATGATCTGGAACGGCTGGTTGGTCTCCAGCCGGCCGCGGAGCGCGTGCATGACGTCGAACAGGCGCGGGTCCATCAGGTGCTCCTCTCCCGAGCGCCAGTCGCGCATCGCCTTCATGAGCTCGCTCATGGCGTCGGGGAGGTAACGACCGTTCTCGAAGTACACGGCGCGCAGGCTGTCGCCCGTGTGGAGGTTGTGAATGTGCGCCAGGCGCGGGCCGTGGCCGAGCTGCTGCGACACCGGGTTCGCCGCCAGCCCGGAGTAGCTGATCGGCTGCGTGGGCATGGCCGGCGCGACGACCGCGCGGGCCAGGTGGGTCGAGGCCCCCCTGTGCGTCGCGGCATGGGCGACGCGTCCGGCGGAGCCGTAGTGGCGACGCCCGTGGGCGAAGGCTGCGGGCGCGGCGGCCGACGCTGCGACGGAAAGACCGGCGGTCAGGAGACCGCGCCTGGACTGAAGCATCTCGTGCATGGCCCCGCTACGCGGACCCGCGGACGTTCGCGGGCTCCACGGGGTCTCCCCGATCGACGCACCCTCTGGCGACGATCCGAGGATGGGGCCCAGGCGTTAACGCTTCAACCTAAGCCGGGCGAGCTGCGGCGAGAAGTCCCAGCAGCTTGGAGTCCCAGCCGTAAACGTCGTCGCGGAAGTCGAGTTGCGATCCGTCGGGGAAGGCGGTCCAGTACATCAGCAGCACGGCGTAGGGCTTGGGCAGGGACGCGCGCGTGGTGGTCTCGGTGTCGAGCGTGGCGTCCACCTGCTCGGGCGTCCACTCGGGCGAGCCGTCCAGGAGTCGCTTGGCCAGGGCGATGGGCCGCTGCAGGCGCACGCAGCCGTGGCTGACCGAGCGGCCGGCGCGGCCGAAGGCGGAGCGCGAGTTGGTGTCGTGCAGGTACACGCCGTAGTCGTTGGCGAAGTCGAACTTCACCTGGCCGAGGGCGTTGGTCGGCCCCGGCTTCTGCACCAGCCGAACGCCCTCGCCGGGCGGGTTGATCGTGTAGCCCGCGCGCTTGAGGTAGGCCTCGCCCTTGGGGAGGAGCTCCTTGTTGGCGATGGAGCTCGGCACGTGCCACGCCGGGTTCAGCACGATGGAGTGGATCGTCGACTCGAGGAGCGGCGTCTGATCCGTCGGGCGGCCGGCGGCGGCCAGCATGTGATCGGTGAGCTTGCCGTCCTGGTAGACGTCCAGGGTGGCGGAGGCGATGTTCACTTCCAGCCGGTCCACGGGCCAGTCGCGCGGCAGCCAGCGCCAGCGCTCCATGTTGGCGCGGATCTGGTCGGCGCGGTGCGCGGCGGACACGTTCAGCGCGGCCAGCGTCCTGGCGTTGACCACGCCGTCCACCGCCAGACCGTGGCGCTCCTGGAAATGCTTCACCGAGACCTCGACCTGCGCATCGAACGGAGCGGACGCTGGTGTCTTGGCCAGGAGTCCGTCCTCGTAGGCCAGGCGCGCGCGCAACGCCCTCACCCGTGCGCCGGTCTCGCCGAGCTGCAGGTCGGGCCCGGCGGGCACCGTTCCCCAGCCGCCCTGGGCGGCGAGGCGGCCGTAGATGGTCAGCCCGTCGCGCAGGGTGCGGTAGCGCGCGAAGGGCGGCGGCAGGCTCGCGATCCAGGCGGGCACGCGATCGCTGCGCAGCGCTTGGTCGAGGTCGGCGCGCGCGTCGTAGGGGGGCGGATGCAAGCCCCAGTTGTGGTCGAACTCCGAGGTCGGGATGCGCAGGCCGTGCTGGGCGCGGGCGTAGGCGATCGCCAGATCGTGCAGGCGCGTCGTCGCCGCGGGGTCGCCCGAGCGCACGCCTGCACGAAGGCCCTCGACCGGGAACTCGTCGATGGCGAACCCGTGCGTCGGTGAGTCCGCCAGCATCTTGAGGAGCGCCTCGGCCTGGTCGGCGCGCAAGGCGGGGACGGCGGCCGGCATGGCGGGGGCGGGCAGGGTCTGGGTGACGGGCTGGGCGACGGCGGGTGCGACCGCCGTCGCGAGCACCGCCGTCGCGGCCAGAACCGCCCGCCACGCCGGGCGCGCCGCTCGGCCGACGCCCTCGTTGTTCCGCTTCATACCCGCCCTCTCTTCACCGACCCGACAACGCACGTGGGCGCGTCCCGTTTGCCGGGGCGTGCGCGTCCGCTATCGAACGCAGCATGAACGACCCCGCCGTCCAAGTCATCGCCCGAGGTCCGCGCGCCGCCGCCGAAGCCGCCGCCGCCGCCGTGGACGCCGACCCGGCGCTGGAGGGCGCCACCTACTCCATCCTGGAGGAGGACGAGGATGCGGGCGTTTGGCGCATCGACGCCTTCCCCACCACCTCCGACGAGGCGGAGCTGCTCCGCGCGCGCCTGGCCGGGGCCGGCGGCCTGACGGTGGCGACCGAGGTGCTGGCCGACGCCGACTGGCTGGCCATGGCGCTGAGCGGGCTGCCGCCGGTGCGGGCGGGGCGCTTCTTCGTCTACGGCATGCACGACCGGGGGCGCACGCCGCCCAACACGGTCAACCTGCGGATCGAGGCGGGAGCGGCCTTCGGCACCGGCCACCACGGCACGACGGTGGGATGCCTGCTGGCTTACGACACGCTGCTGAAGTGCCGTCGCTTCGCGCGGGTGCTGGACGTGGGGACGGGCACGGGCGTGCTGGCGATCGCGGCCGCCGCGACGGGATCGCGCACCGTGGTGGGCACCGACATCGACCGGGTGAGCGTGCGGATCGCGCGTGAGAACGCCGAGGTGAACCAGGTCCGCGCCCGCTTCGCCCACGCGAGCGGGCTGGCCGCCCGGCCCGTGCGCGAGGCGGGGCCGTACGCGCTCGTGTTCGCCAACATCCTCGCCCGCCCCCTGGTGGTCCTGGCGCAGGACATCCGCTGCGCCCTGGCGCCGGGCGGCTTCGCCGTGCTCTCCGGCCTCCTTCGCACGCAGGAGCGCTACGTCCGCGCCGCCTACCTGGCCCGCGGCTTTCGCCTGGAGCGTCGCATCCGCCGCGACGCCTGGTGCACGCTCGTGCTGCGCCGCGTCGGCTGACGGTGGCCACGGCCGACGAATTCGCGGCGGTGCGCCCGCGGCTGTTCCACATGGCGGAGCCGGAGGCTTGGCCCTCCATCCAGGCGCACGGACTGCTGAGCACGACCGCTGCGCTCGACCTGCACGGCGTGAGCGGCGAGGCGCGAACAGCCGTGGAGCGCACCCGCCGGCTCGACACGGTGTGGCTGGAACACCCGGTCCACGGCCGCTTCCCCGTGCGCGACCAGCGGCCGCTCAACGAGGCGGCGCTCGCCCGCAGCCTGACGGGAGGGCTGGCGCCGGCGGACTGGTACGCCATCCTGAACGGGCGCGCGTTCCTGTGGGCCGACCCGGCGCGGCTGGAGCGGATGCGGCGCACCTATCGTCGCCGGCCCAACCTCGTGTTGACCGTGGACACCGGCGCCCTCGTCGCCGCCTACGGCGACCGGGTGGAGGTGAGCTTGATCAACAGCGGGGTGGCCTTCCCCATGAGCCCCGCGCCGCGGGGCCGCGAGACCTTCCGCCCGCTCGCGGGTCTCACCGCCGCCGAGCTGCGCCGCGTAGCCGAAGTGACTGTGCCCGACGGGGTGCCCGACTTCGTCCGCTACGTCACGGGCGTGGAGCTCGTCGCCGCCGGGCCGTGAGACCTCAGTCCTCAAGAAGCGTCGTCAGCATGGTCGGGCGGTGATTCAGGAAGGCGCGGGTGGTCTGGTAGGCGTCGGTGTCCTCGTAGGCGACCTGCTCCAGGCCGTGCTCGGAGGCGCGCCAGATCGCGCAGTCCGGGTAGCCCAGGATGATCGGCGAGTGGGTGGCGATGATGAACTGCGAGCGGGCGCGGACCAAGTCGTGCAGGCGCGTCAGGAACGAGAGCTGGCGCGAGGGCGACAGCGCCGCCTCCGGCTCGTCGAGGATGTAGAGGCCGGCGCCACGGAAACGGTTCTCGAAGAGGCTGAAGAACGACTCGCCGTGGCTCTGTTCGTGCAGCGGGCGGTCGCCGTAGCCGCTGACGCCCACGTCCTCCACGTAGCTCGCGGCGTTGTAGAAGCTCTCCGCGCGCAGGAAGAAGCCGTCCGTCGGCCGCAGCCGTCCGCGCATCGGGCGGATGAAGCGGTGCAGCGGCGAGTGGGTGGCGCGCGTGCCGAAGCTGAAGTTGCGCGAACCGCCCTCGGCGTTGAAGCCCCAGGCCACCGCCAGCGCTTCGATCAGCGTCGACTTGCCCGAGCCGTTCTCGCCGACCAGGAAGGTGACTTTGGGGTGCAGTTCCAGCCGCTCGAGCCCGCGCAGCACGGGCAGGTCGAAGGGGTAGGCCGACGCGTCCCACCCCTCTCCTCGGAGGACCTGCGCCTCCAGCCAGTAGTGTTCGGCGTCGATCGCGCGCATCAGCCCGGCGAGATCATCTTCTCCGGGCGGACCACCTCGTCGAACTCCGCGTCGGTGACGTAGCCGCCGCCGACGGCCTCCTCGCGCAGGGTGGTGCCGTTCCGGTGCGCGGTCTTGGCGATCTTGGCGGCCGCGTCGTAGCCGATCTTCGGGGCGAGTGCGGTGACCAGCATCAGCGAGCGCTCCAGCGCCGCCTTGATGTTGTCCTCCCGCGCCTCGATCCCGGAGACCATGTTGTCGGCGAAGGAGCGCGCCGCGTCAGCCAGGAGCTGGCACGACTGCAGGAAGGTGTAGGCCATCACGGGGTTGAACACGTTCAGCTCGAAGTGGCCGGACGCGCCGGCCATGGTCATGGTGGTCTCGTTGCCGAACACGCGCGTGCAGACCATCGTCAGCGCCTCCGCCTGCGTCGGGTTCACCTTGCCGGGCATGATGGACGAGCCCGGCTCGTTCTCCGGCAGCGCCAGCTCGCCGAGGCCGGAGCGTGGGCCCGAGCCCAGGAAGCGGATGTCGTTGGCGATCTTGAACAGGGCGACGGCCGCGGTGTTCAGCGCGCCGTGGGCGAACACCATGGCGTCGTGGGCGGCCAGCGCCTCGAACTTGTTGGGCGCGGTGACGAAGGGCAGGCGGGTGATGGCGGCGATCCGCTCGGCCACCTTCTCGGCGAAGCCCACCGGCGCGTTCAGCCCGGTGCCGACCGCCGTGCCGCCCTGCGCCAGCTCGTACAGGCCGTAGAGCGTCTCCTTGATGCGCCTGACGGCCATGCCGACCTGCCACGAGTAGCCGCCGAACTCCTGCCCGAGCGTCAGCGGCGTCGCGTCCTGCGTGTGCGTGCGGCCGATCTTGATGATGTGGGCGAACTGCTTGGACTTGGCCTCCAGCGCGGCGTGCAGGTGCTCCAGCGCCGGCATCACCTCGCGCGCCACCGCCTCGGCCGCCGCGATGTGCATGGCGGTGGGGTAGGTGTCGTTGGACGACTGGCTCATGTTGACGTGATCGTTCGGATGGACGGGCGTTTTGGAGCCTATCTCGCCGCCGAGCGCCTCGATGGCGCGGTTCGAGATCACCTCGTTGGCGTTCATGTTCGACTGGGTGCCCGACCCCGTCTGCCAGACCACCAGCGGGAAATGGTCGTCGAGCGAGCCCGAGATCACCTCGTCCGCCGCGCTGACGATGGCGGCCCCGACCGCCGGGTCGAGCTTGCCGAGCGCCATGTTGGCCTCGGCCGCCGCGCGCTTCACGATCCCCAGCGCCCGCACGATCCCCGCCGGCTGCTTCTCCCAGCCGATCTTGAAGTTGCCGAGGCTGCGCTGGCTTTGCGCGCCCCAGTAGCGGTCGGAGGCCACCTCGATCGGGCCGAAGGTGTCGGTCTCGGTGCGGGTGGACATGCGGCGGGCTCGGAACGGCGGCGGGGAGGGCGGCCGTCCTATCGCCGGGTGCCGGGAGCGACAAGGTGGCCGCCGGCCGTCATGGCTTTACGATCCCGAGGTCGATCAGGCTGCGCGCGCTGTCGAGGATCGTGTCGCGAGCGGGTCGCGGGGTCCAGCCCAGGGCTCGCGCGGGGCCGCTGTCCACCTTCCTCACGCGGCCGAGCTCGCTCACCACCCCGCGCGCCTGCGGGTCGACCAGCGCCACCATGCGCAGGAGCCAGCCTGGAAGACGCCGGGTCGGCACACGCCCGGACTCGTGCGCCGGCAGCACCTCGCGCAGGGTGCGGGCGAAGTCGGCGAACCACGTCCACTCGCCCGTGGCGACCAGCCGGCCGCCGGCGGCCTCGGGCCGGGTCATGGCGAGGAGGTGCAGGTCGGCCGTGTCGCGCACGTCGACCACCTGGAAGCCGATGGGCGGCAGGCCGGGCAGGGCGCCCTTGAGCAGCCGCTCCACGATCACGAGCGAGGTGCCCGTGTCGCGGCCGAGCGTCGGCCCGAAAATCCCGGACGGATTGACGGTGGCGATCTCCATCACACCGCCCTCGGAGGCGGCCCACTCGCGCGCGGCGCGCTCGGCCAGCGTCTTGGACTGGGCGTAGGCGCTCACGCCGGGACCGTCGACCTCCGTCCAGTCGGCGGCCGTCATGGGCGGGGCGTCGATGCGGTAGCGCTCGGGCGCGTGACCGTAGGCGACCGCGGCGACGGACGAAGTGACCACCACGCGCTTCACGCCCGCCGCCTTCGCCGCCCGCAGCACGCGCAGCGTGCCCTCGCGCGCGGGACGGATCAGCTCGTCGGGGTGCTTCGGGTTGCGATCGGGAAAGGGCGACGCGACGTGCAGGACGTACACGGATCCCGCCGCGGCCTCCGACCAGCCGGCGTCGGACATGAGGTCGGCGGCCACCACCTCCAGCCACTCGCCGGCGTGGACCTCCGAGGCGACCATGGCCCGCAGCTCGGCCTCACGCCGCAGGTCGCGCACCGTGGCGCGCACGCGCCAGCCCGACTGCAGGAGCCGCACCACGCACCAGCCGCCGAGGTAGCCCGTGCCGCCGGTGACGAGCACCCGCCCCTTGTCGTCCGCCACGGCGCGCCTCCCAAGCTTCGCAGCACATGGGGCGTGGCGTCAGCGCGGCAAGGCTCAGCTCGATGGCGCGGGTTCGTCGTCGTCGGCGAGGGTGTCGACCTCCGACGGCTCCAGCACGGGCGGGACCGGGGCGGTCCTCCGCCGGGCCTGCGTGACCGGGCCGTCGAGGCCGGCCAGCACCTGCCGCGCGGCCGCCAGGCCGGCGTTGACGGCCGCGTCGTAGCTGCGCCAGTCCTGCAGGCCCACGTCGGGGATTTGCGGCACGATCAGCACGTCGGAGGCTTCGCGGGCCGCGGCGAACTCGCGGTGCGTGGTCACCGTCGCCGAGCGGATCAGCAGGCCGACGATCGGCGGCCCCTTGCGCCAAGCGCCCGACAGCACCCAGCGCGTCAGGGACGGCGGCCGGGCGACCTCGGCGGGCGAGAGCTCCTCGGCCAGCGCCACATCGACGCCGACGATGGGTCCGCGGTGCGCCTCGCGCATGATCTCGGTGGGCAGGTTGCGAAGCACGCCGCCGTCGACCAGCACCTCGTCGTCCTCCACCACGGGCGGCAGCACCCCGGGCAGCGCCGCCGAGGCGCGCAGGGCGCGGCGCAGGGAACCGCGCCGGTGCACCTGCGGCAGCCCGGTGGTCAGGTTGGACGAGACGGCGAAGAACGGCAGGTCCAGGTCGGCGATGTCCAGGTCTCCGAACGCCTCCTTCAGCCGCGTCGCCACGCGCGCGCCGCGGCTCAGGCTGATCATGGGAAAGGCGATGTCGCCGACGGGGCTGGTGTTCACGAACGCGTGGCGCATCCGGGCGTCGAGCTGCTGCAGGTCCCACCCGGAGCACACGCCCGCGCCGACGATGGCGCCCATGGAGGCGCCGCCCAGGGAGTCGACGGGCTCGCCCGCCTCCGCCAGGGCGCGGAGCACGCCGACGTGGGCGTAGGCGCGCGCGCCCCCGCCGGAGAGCACCAGGCCCACGGCGCGGCCGGCCACGTGACGCGTCAGCCGAGCAAGGTCGCGCTCCGAGCCGTCGCGGACGTGCAGCACGCCGGACGCGCCCACCGCGTCCAGCCACGCCTGGGTCCGGCGGACTCCGCCGCCCTCGCCGTCGGCGAGCAGGATCAGGTCGGTGGGCCGGTTCGGCTGCACGGCGGCCTCCGCGCGCCGGCGCACGGCGGCGTCGGGGGACTCCGGGCCCTTGCGCGCCAGGAGGTGGAGGTGATCGACCTGCCGCCCGCAGACCTGGCGCCACTCGTCCTCGTCCGCCTCGGCGCAGAGGAGCACCGTGTCGGTGTTGGCCTCCAATTCGGTGAACCAGGCGGCGTCGCGGCGGAGCGCCTCAGCGCCGACCACGGCCACGCCGCGCCCCTCGCGCGACAGCCGCCGCGCCAGCCGTTCGGCCAGCGGCCGCGCCCTAGCCGCGGGCGCGACGGAGACGAAGCCGAACACCTTGGGCTCGCCCAGCCCGGTGGCCGCTCCCTCGCGGGAGCGCAGCACCATCAGCCGCGCGAGCTCGGCCATCAGCTCGGGCCGCCGCCTCGCCTCGATCAGGAAGGCTTCCCGCGGCAGGGCCAGGATCTCGCTGTCTCGCAGCGCGACGACCCTGGCGGAGTGGGTGACGCCGCCGAACAGCGCCATCTCCCCCACAGGCTCGCCCGGGCTCACCACGCCCACGACGTGCGGGGCGCCGTCCTCCCGCTCTCGCAGCACGGCGAGCCGGCCGGAGCGGACGAGGTAAAGGGCGTCGGCGGGGCGGCCCACGTCGTACAGCGTCTCGCCGCCCGGGAGCGCGAACCAGACGATGCCCTTGGCCGGTCGCCGGCCCAGGAACAGGCGGCGCAGCGGGGTCATCTCGGGCGCGCCGGCCGGCATGCGCCGACCCTTAGCGCCCGGGGTGAGTCCGTGCGAGCGGTTGCCGCGCCGCGCGTTCCGGGGCAGGTCTCGCCCACCGCCATGCCCCGCCTCGCCTCCGCCCTCGACACATCCTCCGCCGCCTTTCGCGCGAACGCGGAGCATAACCGTGGGCTCGTGACGCAGCTGCGGGACGAGACGGCGCGCTCCGCGCGTGGAGGGCCGGAGGCGTCGCGCGAGCGCCACGTCGCCCGCGGCAAGCTCCTGCCGCGCGACCGCGTGGAGCGTCTGCTCGACCCCGGGTCGCCGTTCCTGGAGCTGAACCCGTTGGCCGCGCACGGCCTGCACAAGGGCGAGGCGCCGGGCGCAGGCGTGATCACCGGCGTCGGCCGCGTCGCCGGCCGCGAGGTGGTGATCGTCTGCAACGACCCGACGGTGAAGGGCGGGGCCTACTTCCCGGAGACAGTGAAGAAGCACCTGCGCGCGCAGGAGGTCGCCATGCAGAACCGCCTGGCCTGCGTCTACCTGGTGGACTCCGGCGGCGCGAACCTGCCGCACCAGGCCGAGGTCTTCCCCGACCGCGACCACTTCGGCCGCATCTTCTTCAACCAGGCGAACATGAGCGCGCAGGGGATCGCGCAGATCGCCTGCGTCATGGGCTCTTGCACCGCCGGCGGGGCCTACGTGCCCGCCATGAGTGACGAGACGATCATCGTCCGCGGCCAGGGCACCATCTTCCTAGGCGGCCCGCCGCTCGTGAAGGCGGCCACCGGCGAGGTCATCAGCGCCGAGGAGCTGGGCGGCGCCGACACCCACGCCCGCCGCTCCGGCGTGGTCGACCACGTGGCGGACAACGACGAGCACGCCCTGCAGATCGTGCGGAGCATCGTCGGCCGCCTCGGCCCGAACGCGCGGGCGGACATCGGCTCCGGCCTGCAGGCGCCGCGGCCGCCCGCCTACGATCCGGACGAGCTGTACGGGATCGTGCCGTCCGACGTGCGCGCGCCCTACGATGTGCGCGAGGTGATCGCCCGCCTCGTCGACGCCTCGGAGTTCGACGAGTTCAAGGCGCTGTACGGCGCGACGCTGGTCACCGGCTTCGCCCATGTCTGGGGCATGCCGGTCGCCATCCTCGCCAACAACGGCGTGCTGTTCAGCGAGAGCGCGCAGAAGGCGGCGCACTTCATTGAACTGGCGTGCCAAAGGCGCATCCCGCTGCTGTTCCTCCAGAACATCTCCGGCTTCATGGTCGGCGGCCGCTACGAGGCGGGCGGCATCGCCAAGGACGGGGCCAAGATGGTCACCGCCGTGGCCACCGCGAACGTGCCCAAGCTCACCGTCTTGATCGGCGGCAGCTTCGGCGCGGGCAACTACGGCATGTGCGGCCGCGCCTACTCGCCGCGTTTCCTGTGGAGCTGGCCCAACAGCCGCATCAGCGTCATGGGCGGCGAGCAGGCCGCCAGCGTGCTCGCCACCGTCCACCGCGACGCCGACCGCTGGACACCGGAGGAGGCCGAGGCGTTCAAGGCCCCGATCCGCACCAAGTACGAGACCGAGGGCGAACCCTACTTCGCCACCGCCCGCCTGTGGGACGACGGGATCGTCGACCCCGCCCAGACCCGCGACGTGATCGGTCTCGGCCTCTCCGCCGCGCTCAACGCCCCCATCGCCGCGCCGCGCTTCGGCGTGTTCCGGATGTAAGGCGCCGCGCGCTCTACCGCCGAGACGCCTTGGGCGGACTCGCCAGGTAGGCGCGCAGCGACGCGGGCAGGCCTTTCGCGTGGTAGTGGATGTCGGCCACCCTCGCCCGACCCGCCTCCTGCGCCACGTCGTAGTCCACGGTTCGGCGATGCGGATCGGTTTCGCCGGTGAAGACGGCCCGGATTCGTGTCGTTCCGGGAGAGGCGCCGGGGATCGGGGCGAGGCTGACGAGGGTGACGCGCCCGAGGTCCTCGCCGCTGTCGCTCCCCCACAGCAGCGCCCAGGCGAAGCGGTCGTTGATCTCCGGACTCCTGCGGCTCTCGCACAGGTCGAACAGCGCTCGCGTGAGGAAGGCGCGGCTTTCGAAGCCCGGCCGCTCGCTGGCGTTCTCCGTCCGGAACGCTCGGCGGACCAGCGCTTCGGGTGCGCTCACGGCCGGAACGGCGGCCGCGGTGACGGGCGCACGGGGGCCGGGGTCGCCTACGGGCGCCAGCGTCAGCAAAGCCGACCACAGGACGACGATGATCGGCGGTGTCTCCGAAGCGGTGGCGCGGACCCCGCGCGGGAAGCTACCCTGCGCGGCGCCGCCGCCAGGGCGCCCGAACGAGCTCCCCATGACCGATCCGATCGCCACCCCGTTCCGCGACATCATCTTCCCGACGGGCGCGGCGGAGGGCTCGCCCGTGGTGATCCAGGCGACGCCGGAGGGCGTGGCGGTGGTGAACCTGAATCGTCCCGCGCGGAAGAACGCCTTCGACGAGCCGATGGTCGACGCCCTGACCGAAGCCTTCACCACGCTCAAGAGCCAGGAGCACGTGCGCACCGTGTTCCTGCGCGGCGCGGGCGGGAGCTTCTGCGCCGGCGCCGACCTGGACTGGATGCGCCGCGCCGCCGGCTGGACCGAGGACCAGAACCGGGAGGACGCGCGCGACCTCGCAGGCATGCTTAGGCTCCTGCACGAGCTGCCGCAGCTGACGGTGGCGCTGGTCGAAGGGCCGGCGTTCGGCGGCGGGGCGGGGCTGGTGGCCGCGTGCGATCTGGCCCTGGCCGCGGCCGACGCCCTGTTCAGCTTCTCGGAGGTCAGGCTCGGCCTGACCCCGGCGACCATCAGCCCCTACGTGGTCGCGGCTGTGGGCCCGCGCGTGGCGCGCCGCCTGTTCGCCACCGGCGAGCGCTTCGACGCGACGGCGGCGGTGCGCTTCGGCCTCATCGACCGTGTCGTGGACGACCTGCACGCGGAGGCCGTGACCATCGCCCACGCCCAGGCCGCCTGCGCGCCCGAGGCGGTCGGCGAGGCCAAGCGTCTGGTCGGCGACGTGGCCGGCCATGCGATCGACGGCCGGCTCGCCGAGGAGACCGCCCGCCGCATCGCCGCGCGTCGCGTTTCGGTCGAGGGCCGGGAGGGCGTCGCCGCTTTCCTGGAGCGCCGCCGCCCGTCCTGGGCCGAGCGCACGGCGTAGAGATCGCCTTGCCCTGCGGCGCGGGCGCGGCGAAGCTCTGGCGGAGAGGGGCGGCATGTCGCGTGAGCTCGAGCTGATCACCGGGGCCGTGCTGGCCGACGGTCGCCCCGGCGCCCTCCCGGCCGAGCCGGGCGACGGCCCCAAGCACGCGGGCCTGCATACGGAGTGCCTGAACTGCGGCGAAACGCTGCACGGCCGCTTCTGCGCGCGGTGCGGGCAGCCGTCCGACGACCACCACCGCTCCATTCTCCACCTCGCCTGGGAAACGGTGGAAGGCTTCACCCACCTGGACGGTCGGTTGGCGAAGACCGTGCCGCCCCTGTTCTTCCGGCCGGGCTCCCTGGCGCGGGATCATTTCGAAGGGCGGCGGCAGCGCCACGTGCCGCCCCTGCGCCTGTTCCTGGTCTCGCTGCTGCTTTTCATGCTGGCGCTGGAGTTCGTCGTCCATCGTGGCGCGGCGGGCCTGATGCACGTCGAGACGGGCGGCGAGGCGCCGCAGCCCGGCGTCCACGTGGCGTCGGTCCGGCCCGGAGCGACCGTCGGCTCCGCCGCCCAGCCCGCCGCGACCGCAACTCCCGCCGCCCCGCTTCCGCCCGGCGTGATCCCGCCCAAGGCGCCGGCCCCGCCCGAGATAGACCCCGCCTACGCCGTGCAGCCCGGTGCGGGGGACCTCGCCTCGCAGGCGATCGACGCCCTCGATGTCGCGCAGCCGACGAACGGCTCCGATGCGATCTCGGCGCTCGAGAAGTCCGGCGCCGCGAAGAACCCGATCGCCCGCTGGTTCCTGGCGCGCAGCAAGGCCGCCGGCGTCAGCCCCGAGTACTTCACCACCGTCATGTTCGAATGGGCGCATCGCCTGGCGGTGCTGCTGCTCCCGATCTTCGCACTGCTGCTCACGGTCTGCTACTTTTACCGAAGGCGTTTCTACATCTACGATCACCTCGTCGTCTCGATGCAATTCCTGTCGTTCATCTTCCTCGTGTCCGCGACGGCGTGGGTGCTGCCCGCGGGGGTGCGGGGACCGGCGGTGACCATCGCGACCCTGTGGACGCCCGTGAACCTGTTCATGGTGCTGCGGGGCGCGTACGGCTCGTCGGTGGCGGGGGCGCTGGTCAAGACCGCCCTCCTGTGGGTCTCCACCCTCTGCCTGTTCGCCATGCTGCTGCTGGGGATCCTGGTGGTCACGCTTAGCCAGATGAGGTGAGTTCCGCTTTGCTGCGCCGACTGCTGATCGCCAACCGCGGCGAGATCGCCCGCCGCGTCATCCGCACCGCCCGCCGCATGGGCGTCGAGACGGTGGCCGTGTTCTCCGACGCCGACGCCGACGCGCCGCACGTGCGCGAGGCGGACGCCGCCGTGCGGCTGGGCCCTGCGCCCGCCCGCGAGAGCTACCTCGACGTCGCCCGCGTGATCGCCGCGGCGCGCGAAAGCGGGGCCGACAGCGTGCACCCCGGCTACGGCTTCCTGAGCGAGAACGCCGACTTCGCCGAGGCGGCGGAGGCCGCGGGCCTGGTCTGGGTCGGCCCGCCGCCCTCAGCCATCCGCGCCATGGGCCCGAAGGACGAGGCCAAGCGGATCATGGCCGCCGCCGGCGTGCCCGTCACGCCCGGTTGGCAGGGCGACGACCAGTCCCCGGCCAACCTCGCCGCGCGGGCGGCGGAGGTCGGCTTTCCCGTGCTGATCAAGGCCGTGACGGGCGGCGGCGGCAAAGGCATGCGCCGCGTCGACCGGGCCGACGACTTCGCCGAGGCGCTCGCTTCGGCGCAGCGCGAAGGGGCGGCCAGCTTCGGCGACGACCGCGTGCTGATCGAGCGCTACGCCCAGCGCCCCCGCCACATCGAGGTGCAGGTGTTCGCCGACGCCCACGGGAACGTGGTTCACCTGTTCGAGCGCGACTGCTCGCTGCAGCGCCGCCACCAGAAGGTGGTCGAGGAGGCGCCCGCCCCGGGCATGACGCCCGAGGTGCGCGAGAGTGTCTGCGCCTCCGCGGTCGCCGCGGCGCGCGCGGTCGGCTACCGCGGCGCTGGCACGGTGGAGTTCATCGCCGACGCCAGCGAGGGGCTCCGGGCCGATCGCATCTGGTTCATGGAGATGAACACCCGCCTGCAGGTCGAGCACCCGGTCACCGAGATGATCACCGGGCTCGACCTCGTCGAGTGGCAGCTGCGCGTCGCTGCGGGCGAGCCGCTGCCGTTCGCGCAGGACGAAATCAAGCTCGACGGCTGGGCCATGGAGGCGCGCCTCTACGCGGAAAACCCGGCCACGGGTTTCCTGCCGAGCACCGGGCGGCTGGAGCGGTTCTCGCTGCCGCACCCGCACGGCGGCGTGCGGGTCGACGCGGGCGTGGAGCAGGGGGGCGAGGTGACGCCCTTCTACGACCCCATGATCGCCAAGCTGATCGTGCACGCCACGACGCGCGAAGCCGCGGCCGCGCGGCTGGCGAAGGCGTGCGGCGAGGTCGAGGTGTGGCCGGTGCGGACCAACGCCGCCTTCCTCACACGCCTCGCCGCCGATCCCGATTTCGTCGGCGGCCGCTTGGACACCGGCTTCATTGGTGAGCGGCTGGAGAGGCTGACGGCCCCGGCCGCCCTCATGGATGGGGACCTTGATCGCCTGCTCTCTGGGCGACGGTTGGGTCAGGTCTGGCGGCGCGGCGCCGCGCCCCTCGACGCGCCGGGGCTCACCGGCCTCCGCGTGAACGCGCCTCCGCGCACGCGCACCGACGTCTGGGTCGACGGCGAGCGTCGGTCGGTGCGCCTCGACCTCTGTGAACCGGACCACGCGATCTTCATCGAGCCGCCGCCGGAGGAAGACGTTCTGTTCCGCGACGGCCAGCCGTTCCGGCTGTCGTTCTTCCCTCCACGCGAGGGCGTCGCGGGCGGGGCGGCGTCCGACGGCAAGCTCCTCGCGCCCATGCCCGGGCGCGTGGTCCAGCTCGCGGTCATGGCCGGCCAGCGCGTGGCCAAGGGCGCGCCGGTCGTGACGCTCGAGGCCATGAAGATGGAGCACGGCCTCACCGCCCCCTTCGACGCCGTGGTGGTGGAGGCGCCCGTCGCCGTCGGCCAGCAGGTGGCGGAGGGCGCACTCCTCGTGCGGCTCAAACCCAGCCCCGCGGCGGAGGCGTAGCGCTCTCGCTTTCGCGCGTCGCGATCCCCGCCCACGACCTGCACGACCTGCACGACCTGCCGCGCCCTATCGCCGCGTTTCCGCCGCGGACTGGGGCGTCTATCCGCGTCCCCATGCCGCTGCACATCATCAAGCTCGTGGTCGGCGTCGACACACTGGACGAGCTCGTCGCCTGGCGGCGCGCCCGGGCGCACGCCGAGCCCGAGTGGATCGTCCACACCCGCGTCACGCCCAAGCGCGCGGCGGAGGTGGAGGACGGCGGCTCCATCTACCGCGTCATCAAGGGCGTGATCGTCTGTCGCCAGCCCGTCCTGCGCATCGAGACGCACGGAGAGGGGCGGGCGTCGCGCTGCCGCATGGTGGTCTCGCCGGAGGTGGTGCGCACGGCCCCGACGCCGCGCCGACCCTTCCAGGGCTGGCGCTACCTGGAGCACGACAAGGCGCCTGTCGATCTGGACGCCGGCGACGGGGCGGGGGGCCACATGCCCGCCGACCTCGCCATCCGGCTGCGCGAGCTCGGGGCCTGGTAGCGGTCCACAGGCGCGCGGCGGGGCGGCGTTGACGGGGCGGAGGTGGCGCGGTGTGCTCCCGCGCAGGGCGCTCGCCCGAGTCGGTTGAGGAGCGGGTCATGGCCGGTCGGGTCATCGTCGTCGGCAACGAGAAGGGCGGGGCGGGCAAGTCGACCGTCGCCATGCACCTCGCCTGCGCCCTGCTGCAGGCGGGCCAGCGCGTCACCACGCTCGACCTGGACCTGCGGCAGCAGTCGCTCGGCCGCTTCTTCGCCAACCGCCGCGCCTGGGCCGCCGCCAACGGCGCCGACCTGCCCATGCCGACCGAGGACTGGCTAGGCGAGGACAGCAAGGGCGTGGCGCGAATCAAGCTCGACGAGCTCGCGCCCCGCGCGGCCGAGGCGATCGCGCGGGCCCGCGAGGCCGCCGACTTCGTGATCGTGGACACGCCCGGCGCGGACACGCCGACCAGCCGCGCCGCGCACGCCAAGGCCGACCAGATCGTCACGCCGCTGAACGACAGCTTCGTGGACTTCGACATGCTGGGTCAGGTCGACCCGGTGACGCTGGAATTGACCAAGCCCTCGCTCTACGCCGAGGCGGTGTGGGAGGCGCGCAAGCTGCGCATGGTCTACGACCGGGCGTCGGTGGACTGGCTTGTGCTGCGCAACCGCCTCGCCACCACCGAGGCGCGCAACAGGAAGCGCCTGGACGAGCGGGTCGAGGCGCTGTCGAAGCGCGTCGGCTTCCGCATCGGCCCCGGCCTGCGCGACCGCGTCATCTACCGCGAGCTGTTCCCCTTCGGCCTGACGGTGGCGGACCTGTCCTCGACGGTGCGGCCCGTGGCCGTATCGCTGTCGCACGTCGCAGCGCGCCAGGAACTGCGCGCCATCCTGACCGCGCTCGGGCTGGAGGCCTACGCCGGCGGCCGCGGCGCGATCTCATCGTCCGTCGCCGACGCGGCGGACGCGACGCCGGAGGCCGAAGCCGCGTGATCCTCCTCGCGCTGGCCGCCGCCCTGATGCTGGGGGCGGCGCTCGGGGCGCGGGGAGTCTTCCACCTGGGGCGCACCCTGCGAGGGCCGTGGCGGCCCGGCGCGGGCGTCGGCGCGGCGCTGGCGCTGTTCGCCGGACTCGCGTTCCTGGCGCGGGCGGAGTGGCTGCCGGGCGGAGTGCTGCTGGCCGTCGCCGCGGGGCTCGCCGCCATCGCGCGCCGCCGTTCTGCGCGTCCGACCGCCGCCGTCCGCACGCCGGGGCTGGGACGCCGCGAGGCCGCCTCGCTGCTCGGTGTCAGCGAAGGCGCGACCGGGGAGGAGGTGGAGGCGGCGCACCGCCGGCTGATGCGGCGCGTCCACCCCGACGTGGGGGGCTCCGCGGGGCTCGCGGCGCGGATCAACGCCGCTCGGGACGTGCTCCTGAATCGAGGCTGAGCGAGCCGGCCCGCCGGCCGTGCCCAATGGCGCGACTTAGCGGGCCACCACCATGCAGCGCTCGCCCTTGGCGGAGAGCCTGGCGCAGGCCGCCCTCGCGTCCGCCTTCGACAGGCCGGCGAAGCGGGCGCGGTAGGTGTGGCCGGCGCTCTCGACCTTCTCGGACCCGCCGACGACGCCCGCCAGCTTGGCGAGGTGCGCCTGGGCGTCCGAGCGGCTGCCGAAGGCGCCGACTTGGATCATGTAGGCGCCGCCCTCGGTCTTGGTCGTCTTGGCGGGAGCCTCGTCCTCGGACGCCGCGGTCTTGCAGGCGGCCCGGGCGTGGCGGCCGTGCGCCTTGGCGCAGTCCGGAGCGGTAGGCTCCGCCCTGGCGGTCTCGACGGCGCCGGCCTGCTCGTCCTTGCGGCAGGCCGCGCGCGCGTGGCGGCCGCGGACCTTTGCGCAGTCGGCGGCCGTCGGCGCGGTTTCGGCGACCTGCGTCTCCGCGTGCTTCGCATCCGAGCGGCACGCCTTGAGCATGCGGCCGTGCAGGCCCGCGCAGTCCGCCGCCTCGGGCGCGGCGGTGCGGGCGACCGCGTGCGCCTCGTTCACGTCGGCTCGGCAGGCGCGCAGGCTCGACCCGCTCAGGCCGTGGCAGTCGGGAGCCGACGCCAGCACCTCGGAGGCGCTGGCGGCGTGGCAGCGCGCCTCGCGCACGCGGCGGCCGTGGCGGCGCACCGTGATGTCGTCGCAGACCTCCGCGACGCGCGGAGAAGCGGCGCGCGCCGCCGCAACGGGACGGGGCGGGGCGAAGCGGGCCGTCGGGGGAGGCGCGTCCAGGCGGGCCATCTGGAAGGGCCGAGCGGGCGGAGGCGGCGGGGCGTCGGCGGTGACGACCTGCAGGCCGGCCTGATCGGCCGAGCCCATCTCCAGCGGCGGACGCACGATCATCCCGCCACCGTCCTCCGGCTCGCTGAGCAGCGAGGCGAGGGTCAGCGGCTGGCCGTGCGAGCGGCGGTCCAGGACGTCGAAGCCCGCCTGCAGCAGCGTCTCCACGTTCTCGTTGCGCGCCGCCGACGAGGAGCCGCCGAGAACCACGGTGATCAACCGCCGGCCGTCGTGCACGGCGGACGCCGCGAGATTGAAGCCGGCGGCGTTGGTGTAGCCCGTCTTAAGCCCGTCCATGCCCGGCATGCGCAGCAGCAGGCGGTTGTGGTTGAGCGTCGTGCGCCCGCGCCAAGTGAAGGCGTGCTGGTTGAAGAAGTGGTAGTACTGCGGATAGTCCCGCATCACCGCCCGGCTGAGCACGGCGATGTCGCGCGCCGTGGAGACGTTCACGTCACCGCGATGCGCTTCGGGCAGGCCGTTGGCGTTCTGGAAGCGGGTGCGCTTCATGCCGAGTTCCTGGCCGCGGAGCGTCATCAGCGCGGCGAAGCGCTGCTCGGAGCCGCCGCTGATCCGCTCGGCGAGCGCCACGGCCGCGTCGTTGGCGCTCATCACCGCGGCCGCCTGGATCGCCTCCGAGACGCTGATGTCCTCCCCCGCGGGGACACCGAGCTTGGACGGCGCCTGAGACGAGGCGTGCGCCGAGAAGGGCACCCGGTCGTCCATGGACAGCCGGCCGGTCGCGAGCGCCTCGAACGTTAAATACAACGTCATGATCTTGGTGATCGACGCGGGGTAGCGCGCGTCGTCGGCGTGCAGGGCGTAGAGCACCTCGCCCGAGTTCGCATCGACAACGATGGACGCGTACTTCGGTTTGTCGAACTGACCCTGTGCAGCGGCGGGCGCGGCGATCCCGCCGAACAGGGCGGCGGCGGCGGCGAACACGGCGGCCAGGCGGGGGAGCTTCATCAGCGATCCGTAGGCTTGCAGGCGACTCGGGAGCGGGGGCTCCGACCGGCCTGCTTATGAATGCGTCGGGTGTGTTTCTCCAAGGTAAACGCGTCTTAACCGTGTCGGAGACGGCGAACGGTCGCAGGCGCCGCGGCCGCGATGGTGCAGTGCACAATCGCGCCTTGACGCGGTGCAGCATAGGACGCATATTCATCCTCGCGGCCGAACGGGTCCGCCCAGCTTCATCCTGTCCGGAGACCCCCCATGACCGACGTCAACACCGAGATGAACGCCGCCGCCGCGACCACGCAGGACGCTGCCGCCCACACCGCCCAAGCCACCGTCGACGCGGGCCGTCAGACGATGAACGCCGCGGCCGACGCGGGCCGTCAGGCCTACGGCGCCGCCCAGAAGAACTGGACCGACGCCGCCACCGCCGGCAATCAAGCCTTCAAGGATCAGGCCGAGAAGTCGCTGTCGGCGCTGAACGACCTCAACACGCAGGGCAAGCGCAACCTGGAGGCCATGGTCGCTTCAGTGACCGCCGCCACCCGCGCCGCCGAGACGCTCGGCGCGCAGGCGATGTCCTACACCAAGTCCTCCATGGAGGCGCAGGTCGAGGCCGCACGCGCCATGACGGGCGCCCGCTCCGTGCAGGAGGCCATCGAGATGCAGACCTCCTTCGCCCGCCGCGCCCTGGAGACCTACGTGTCCGAGATGAACCGCGCCACCGAGACCGTTTCGGCCGCTATGAAGGACACGCTGAAGCCGCTCAACGAGCGCGCCACCGCCATGGTGGAGGCCGTGCAGTCGGTGCGCTGAGCGCCCGACCCGCACTGATCTCCGGCGAGGCCCGGGGCGCACGCCGCGCTCCGGGCCTTTCCGCGTCCGGGCGCCCGTTCGGTGGGCGATCCGTCTAGTCGGCGGCCCCGTGCTTTCAAGGGCTTTCCAGCGGCCCCGATCCGCATATCTATTCGGTGCGGAACACCGCCACCGAGAAGGCGGCGGTTCCGCGAGGTTGCTGCGGCGTGTGAGCGGAGTCGGGGATGCCGGATCGGCGGGGAGATGAGCGGGGAGGGGGCGGCGGAGCCGGCTCGGCCGTCGTCACCCAGGTCAAGCCGAAGGTGGAGAAGCCTTCGCTTTACCGGGTCCTGATCCTCAACGACGACTATACGCCGATGGAATTCGTCGTCTACGTGCTCGAGCGCTTCTTCAACAAGTCGCGCGAGGACGCCACCCGCATCATGCTGCACGTGCACCAGCATGGCGTCGGCGTCTGCGGTGTGTTCACCTACGAAGTCGCAGAAACGAAGGTGGCGCAGGTGGTCGACACCGCGCGTCGTCATCAGCACCCTCTGCAGTGCACCATGGAAAAGGATTGAGGAGCGCGCCCATGCCGTCTTTCTCGCGTCACCTCGAAGAGACGCTCCACCGAGCGGTCGCCTACGCGAACCAGCGCCATCACGAGTACGCCACGCTGGAGCACCTGCTGCTCAGCCTGACGGACGACGAGGAGGGCGCGGCCGTGATGAAGGCCTGCAACGTCGACCTCGCCGCCCTGAAGAAGAGCCTCGTCAACTACCTGGACGTCGAGCTTAAGAGCCTGATCGTCGAGGAAGGCGAGGACGCCAAGCCGACCGCCGGCTTCCAGCGCGTGATCCAGCGCGCGGTGATCCACGTGCAGAGCTCAGGCCGCGACGAGGTCACCGGGGCCAACGTGCTGGTCGCCGTCTTCTCCGAGCGGGAGAGCCACGCGGCCTTCTTCCTGCAGGAGCAGGACATGACCCGCTACGACGCGGTGAACTACATCGCACACGGCATCGCCAAGAAGCCGGGCTCGAGCGAGCCCAAGAGCGCGCGCGGCGCCTCCGAAGAGGGCGGGGCCGAGGAGAAGGGCGAGAAGGCCAAGGGCGGCGCGGAGGCTCTGGAGGCCTATTGCGTCGACCTCAACGCCAAGGCGCGCGAAGGCAAGGTCGATCCCCTGATCGGCCGCGGCCCCGAGGTGGAGCGCGCCATCCAGGTGCTGTGCCGCCGCAACAAGAACAACCCGCTGCTGGTGGGCGACCCGGGCGTCGGCAAGACCGCCATCGCCGAGGGGCTCGCGCGCAAGATCGTCAACGGCGAGGTGCCCGAGGTGCTCGCCGGCGCGACCATCTTCAGCCTGGACATGGGCTCGCTCCTGGCCGGCACCCGCTACCGCGGCGATTTCGAGGAGCGGATCAAGCAGGTGGTGAAGGAGTTGGAGAGTCACCCCAACGCCATCCTGTTCATCGACGAGATCCACACGGTGATCGGCGCCGGCGCGACCAGTGGTGGCGCCATGGATGCCTCGAACCTGCTGAAGCCCGCCCTGGCCTCGGGATCGCTGAAGTGCATGGGATCAACGACTTACAAGGAGTTCCGCCAGCACTTCGAGAAGGACCGGGCGCTGGTGCGCCGCTTCCAGAAGATCGACGTCAACGAGCCGACGCTCGAGGATACGGTCGAGATCCTGCGCGGCCTGAAGAGCTACTACGAGGAGTTCCACAAGCTCACCTACACCGACGACGCCATCAAGGCGGCGGTGGACCTGAGCGCGCGCTACATCACCGACCGCAAGCTGCCCGACAAGGCGATCGACGTGATCGACGAGGCGGGCGCCAGCCAGATGCTCAAGCCCGCCGACCAGCGGGTGAAGGAGATTGGTCAGGAGCTGATCGAGACCACCATCGCCAAGATGGCGCGCATCCCGGCCAAGTCGGTGTCCAAGTCCGACACCGAACAGCTGCGCTCGCTGGAGGCCGACCTGAAGCGGGCGGTCTACGGCCAGGACGACGCGATCCACACCCTCTCGGCTGCCATGAAGCTGTCGCGGGCGGGCCTGCGCGACGGGCAGAAGCCGATCGGCTCCTACCTGTTCTCCGGCCCGACGGGGGTCGGCAAGACGGAGGTGGCGCGCCAGCTCGCGTCCACGCTCGGCATCGAGCTCCTGCGCTTCGACATGAGCGAGTACATGGAGCGTCACACGGTCTCGCGGCTCATCGGCGCGCCTCCCGGCTACGTCGGCCACGACCAAGGCGGCCAGCTGACCGACGCGGTGGACCAGCACAAGCACGCGGTCGTCCTGCTCGACGAGATCGAGAAGGCGCACCAGGACGTGTTCAACATCCTGCTGCAGGTCATGGACCACGGCACGTTGACGGACTCGAACGGCAAGAAGGTCGATTTCCGCAACGTGGTCCTGATCATGACCACCAACGCGGGCGCCTCCGACAACCAGAAGATGGGCATCGGCTTCGGCCGGGGCCGCGTGTCGGACGCGGACGAGGCGGCGATCCAGAAGCTGTTCACGCCCGAGTTCAGGAACCGCCTCGACGCGGTGGTGACCTTCAAGGCGCTCGCGCCCGAGACCATCCGGCACGTGGTGCAGAAGTTCGTCATCCAGCTCGAGGCGCAGCTCGCCGACCGCAACGTCACCATCGAGATCACCGACGAGGCGGCCGACTGGCTGGCGAAGAACGGCTACGACGAGCTCTACGGCGCCCGCCCGCTCGCGCGGGTGATCCAGGAGCAGGTGAAGAAGCCGCTGGCCGACGAGATCCTGTTCGGCAAGCTGGTGAAGGGCGGCCACGTGAAGGTGAAGCTGGAGGACGCCAAGATCGCCTTCGACATCGAGGGCGTCTCCGGCGAGGACCGGCCGGGGGAGATCACCATCCACCCGGACACCGACCTCTCCGGCGACAGCGCCGAGGCGGACGAGCCGGCGCTGGTCTGATCCCCCGGGCGGCTCCGCAAGGAAGCCGCCCGTCGTCCGGCCCTGGCTATTCCAGGTCCGCGCCGCTTGGTCGGGAGGCGGTGCGGAACGCCTCCCGATCCTGCGACTTAGCTCGCCATGATCCTCCGTCCGCTTTTCCTCCTGGCCGCCTCCTCCATGGCGCTCGCGGCCTGCTCCGACGAGAGCCCGAAGACGGCGCAGGCGCCTGCGCGCAAGCCCGCCGCCGCCCAGAAGCCGGCCGCCGCGCCCGCCACCCCGCAGGTGGCGCAGATCAACGACGCCGCATTTCAGGTGCCGGCGGACACCTCCGCAACTCCTGCAGCCGCCAAATCCGGCGACAGCGCCAAGGCCAAGCCCGCGCCCGATCCGATGCTGATCAAGGCTCAGGTGCTGCTCGCGCGGGCGGACTTCTCGCCCGGCGAGGTTGACGGGCTGATGGGCTCCAACTTCCGCCACGCGGTCGCGGCCTACGCCCAGGCGAACGGCCTGCGGAGCGACGGCGACCTGACGCAGGAGGTGTGGGACCACCTCGCGCCAATGGCCGGTGCGCCGGTGGCCGGAACCTACACGCTTAGCGAGGCCGACGTCTCAGGACCCTGGTCTCCCGAGACCCACGACAGCATCTCCAAGGACAAGGGCTTGCCGGCGCTCGGCTTCACCCACGCCACCGAGGCGCTGGGTGAGAAGTTCCACATGTCCGAAGACCTGCTCAAGGCGCTGAACCCGGACGTGGACTTCACCAAGCCGGGTGTCGCCATCACCGTGGCTGAGGTCGGCGACGTCGCCCTGCCGCAGGTCGACCACGTGGAGGTCGACAAGGCGCACGCCGCGGTGCGCGCCTATGGAGCGGACGACAAGGTGCTGGCCGTCTTCCCCGCCACGGTGGGTTCGACGGAGCGGCCTTCGCCCAAGGGCGTGCACAAGGTCACGGTGGTGAAGCTCGACCCGCTGTACACCTACGATCCGAAGAAGCTGACCTGGGGCCCGAAGAAGCTTGGCCGCTTCACGATCAAGGCCGGGCCGAACAACCCGGTCGGCTCGGTGTGGATGGGCCTGAACGCGCCGGGCTACGGCCTGCACGGCTCGCCGGAGCCGCACCAGATCGGCAAGACCGCCAGCCACGGCTGCGTGCGCATGACCAATTGGGACGCCCGGCTGCTGTCCACCGCCGTGAAGGTCGGCACCCAGGTCAGCTTCGTGAACAGCCGCAAGGCCTGAGCGTCAGGCGCCCGGGCCGCCGCCGCCTCCGCCGCCCGAGCCGCGGCGTCCGCCTCCTCCACCGCTCCCGCCACCGCCGGCGTGGCCCTTGGCGAAGGGGTCGGAGGAGCGGGCGCCGCACATGGTCCCGATCTGCTCGGCCAGGGAGAGATCGCCGACGCGCGTCGCCTCGGTCTTGGCCGGTCCGCACTTGCCCGCGCGCACCAGCGCCATGATGCGGTCCTGCGCGGCCTGATCGTTGACGGGAGCGGCGGCTGCGGCGGCCGAGGGCGAAGCGATGGGCGTCTGGGCGGCGGCCAGCGAAGCGGCGCTCCAGATCGCGGCGGCGACCGCGAGGCGCAGGCGGTGTGACGGGCTCATGATGTCTGTTTTGGCGATGGAGCGCCCCGCCCGCAAGCCGGCGATGCGTCGAGACGCGGTGACGCGGCCGACTCCCGTGCGGCGGTCAGCGCGTCGACCAGCCGGATCGGCAGGCGCGGATCGGTGCACAGGATGGTGGGGCTGGGGTGCGGAGCGTCGAACACGGCCACCTCTGGCCGGTGAGCTTCCAGCACCGGCCTGGCGCGCCGGGCGACGTGTCCCGCCAGCACAGCCGCACGCAGATTTGGCAGCCGCTCCAGCCAGCCGGGCAGCTCGGCGAGGCCGTCGCGCACCTCCGAAGCGCGGGGAGGGCGGTTCGCCGCGCCCGTCGCGTGGATCACCCACGGTACGGCGTTCCAGATCACCAGGGCCTGGCGCGGCAGACCCGCCTCGGCCAGGAAGCGGCGCAGGTTGGCGGCCGTCTGGCTCAGGTTGTCCCGGCTGACGAAGCCGGTCGGCCCGACGCGCGGACCGGGCGTCTCCAGGAGCAGCAGGACGCGCGCATCGGCGCCGCCGTCCAGCGGGTCGGCGTCGGGCGTCGGTCCGCGCCTCTCGCGCAGCCCCGCGGCGTAGGCGGCGAGCGGGACCATGCGGCGCCGACAGGAGCGCCCGCCGCCGCTCGACCTCTCCGGGCTCGAGCAACGGGGCGAGGAGACGGGGAGGGCGCGTCAGCGGATTTCGGCGGCGATGCGCCGGGCCAGCTCGTCGAGTTCCGCGGCCTCGGCCGGTGCGCCGGCCGCATGCCGCTCCAGCGCCTCGCCCACGTAGCGGGGGATGACGTGGACGTGCAGGTGGAACACGGTCTGACCTGCGGGCGCGCCGTTGAACTGGGTCACCACGATCCCGTCCGGCCGCAGCGCCGCGCGCACGCCCCGCGCCACGCGCTGCACGCCCAGCATCAGGCCGGTCAGGTGCTCGGGCTCGACGTCCAGCAGGTTGCGCGCCCGGCTCGCCTTGGAGACCACCAGGGTGTGGCCGCGCGACTGGGGGAACAGGTCCATGAAGGCCAGGACCTCGTCAGTCTCGTAGATCTTGGCGGCGGGCAGCTCGCCGCGGAGCACCCGGGCGAAGACGTTGTCGGGATCGTAGGCGCCGTCCAGACTCATCGCAGGGGGCTCATGGCGGGGCTCCGGAGTGTCGGCTAGGCTCTAGCCCAGGTGGGGAGGAGCGGGCCATGGCCGACCGGGGGCTGACCGAGCAGCAGCGCAAGTGGATGGACTCGGTGCGGAGCTCGCTCGAGGCGTCCACCGGCAAGTCGCTGGACGAGTGGAAGCGGCTGATCGCCGCCAGCCCGGAGACGTCGCCGCGCGCGCGGCAGCGCTGGGCCAAGGACACCTACGGCCTCGGCCAGAACTACTACATGCTGGTCGCCCGCGAGATGGACCGCGACGCCGGCCTCGACACCCGCGACGCCGAGGCTCTGGGCGCCAAGCTCTGGCGCGACAACGCGGCGGCCGAGGTGTTCCGCGCCGTGGAGGCGGCCATCGCCGAGCTGCCAGACGTGGTGCTCGGCCAGCGCAAAGGTTTCTCCAGCTTTTCGCGTCGCTACGCCTTCGCGGCGGCGCGTCCGGTGAAGCACGAAGTGCGGCTGGGCTTGGCGGTCGATCCCGGGTCGGACCCTCGGCTAGCGCCGTCGGTGCGCGAGGGGTGGTCGGAGCGGCTCACGGCCGTTCTGGTGCTGACCTCTCGCGAGGAGGTGGACGCCGCCGTCGCTCATCTGCTGCGCCAAGCGTGGGAGCGGAGCTGAGCATGCCGGTCGCCGCCCTGCTCCTCGCCGTCGCCGGCCTGGGCGCCCGGCCGCCGGCGCTCACCGGGCCCGACCCGTCCGCCTACGCGGCCAAGCTGGAGGAGGCCGCGCGGGCGCTCGCCGCGCAGGCGCAGGGCGCGCCGTGCCCGACGGCCACGGTCACCTCGGTGAAGGGCGCACCCGTGGACGCCGCCGGCCTCCAGCGTGACGGGATCCGCAGCGACGGCGTGACCGCCGCCTCCAACGAAGTGCTGCGCGTGACCGGCTGCGGGCGCGAGACGGTGGTCAAGCTGTACATCGCGCGCCGCGGCGACGGCTTCGGCCTGATCCCGCTGTCGCCGGGCACGGGCGCAGCCGGCCACCGCCTCACGCACGACGCCCTGCCGGGCGCGGTCAGCGCGCTGGCCCTGCAGAGACCGCCGCCTCCCTGCGACGCCGCCGAGCAGGCGCGCACGCTGCGCCTCGCCGACACGGCGCTCACCAGTCCCTACGCGCCCGGCCGGCCCTGGTCCGAGCGCTGGACCTTCGACGTCTGCGGGCAGTCGCGCGCGGTCGACCTCGCCTTCACCCCGGCCGCCGACGGCGGGACCGACTGGAGCATCAAGGCGCGCTGATTGCGCTCAGCCGTCACCCTGGCGGAACGGCGAATAGGTCCCCTCCAAGTAGGCCATCTCGCTCTGCACGGCCGCGCGCTCCTGCTCCAGGTACTGGGCGACGGGACGGCGCAGGGCGGGGTCGGCGATCCAGTGGGCGCTGTAGACCGGGGAGGGCAGGTAGCCGCGGGCGATCTTGTGCTCGCCCTGCGCGCCGGCCTCCACGCGCTGCAGCCCCAGCCGGATCGCGTGCTCGATGGCCTGATAATAGCACAGCTCGAAGTGGAGGAACGGCACGTCCTCCACCGCGCCCCAGTTGCGGCCGTAGAGCGTGTCGCCGCCGATCAGGTTGAGCGCGCCCGCGATCCAGCGGCCGCCGCGCCGCGCCATGATCAGCAACACGCGGTCGGCCATGCGCTCGCCCAGGAGCGAGAAGAAGCGGCGGTTCAGGTAGGGACGGCCCCACTTGCGGGAGCCCGTGTCCATGTAGAAGCCGAAGAATGCGTCCCAGTGCGCCTCGGTGAGGTCGGCGCCGGTCAGCGCCACGATCTCCAGCCCCGCCTGCGCATCGCGGCGCTCGCGGCGGATCGTCTTGCGGCGGTTGGATGACAGGGCCGCCAGGAAATCGTCGAAGGTGGCGTAACCGCCGTTCTCCCAGTGGTACTGCTGGTCCTGACGCTGCAGCAGGCCCGCCGCCCCCAGCCGCCGCCAGTCGTCCTCGCGCGCGAAGGTGACGTGCACCGACGAGGCCTTGAGCTTGCGGCATACGGCGAGCGCCCCGGCCAGCAGGGTGTCGAATGCGGCCCCGGCGTGCGGACCGTCCCGCACGATCAGGCGCGGGCCGGTGACCGGCGAGAAGGGCGCCGCGCACTGCAGCTTGGGATAGTAGGCGCCGCCGGCCCGCTCGTAGGCCGCCGCCCAGGAGTGGTCGAACACGTACTCGCCCTGGCTGTGGCTCTTCACGTACAGCGGCATGACGCCCGCGACCGCGCCCGCCCCGTCCTCCACGGCCAGGTGGGTCGGCGCCCAGCCGGTGCGGCCGCCGACGCAGCCGCTCTCCTCAAGTGCGTGGAGAAAGTCGTAGCTGGTGAAGGGGTTGCGGGCGTAGGCTGGTACGTCGTTGCAGGCGTCCCACGCCTCCGGGCCGATCTCCGCGATGCTCTGGTGCAGGCGGACCTGCGCGCTCATCGCCACGGTTGCGCCGTCACTCGCCCGCCAGCAGCACGATCGCATCCACCTCCACGGCGAAGTTCAGAGGCAGGCGGTAGACGCCCACCGCCGACCGCGCATGCCGTCCGTCGTCGCCGAGCACGTCGACCATCAGGTCGCTGCAGCCGTTGATCACCTGCGGGATGTCAAAGAACTCCGGCCCGGCCTGCACGAAGCCGCCCAGCTTCACGACTCGGCGCACCCGAGCGAAGTCGCCCTCCACCGCCCGGCCGATCTGCGCCAGGAGGTTCAGCCCGCACAGGCGCGCGGCGGCCCTGCCCTGCTCGAGCGTCAGCTCGGCGCCGACCACGCCCTTGATCCCGCCGTCGGGGGCGGAGGAGACTTGGCCGGAGATGTGGAGCAGGTCACCCGCGCGCACGCTGGGCACATAGTTGGCCACGGGCGCATTGGGCGCGGGCAGGACGAGGCCGAGTTCGGCCAGGCGCGTCTCGACGCGGGTCATCGCAGGGCGGCTCCGGGGGCGGACCCCACCCTCATACGCGAGGGCGTCCACCGGGCTCAACGGCCGTCCGCGTCAGGCGGTGCGGTGGGCCAGGGCTTCGGCGGCCTGCGCCTCGAGGGCCGAGCAGAGGTCCAGGCCGACGGGATGGGCGGCGTCCTGCACCTCGTCGCGCACCATGGCGCGTACGGCGTCCACATGAGCGTCCACCAGCGCCAGCGGCGTGGAGGCGCGGCTCGCCGGATCATCCAGCAGGCGGCAGAGCGAGGCGCAGGCGCGCGTGGCCAGCGGGTAGCCGTAGGTGCCGGCCAGGCCCTTCAGATCGTGCGCGCGGATCTGGACCGCCTCCCAGGCGGCCGGCGCCTGCGGCTCGGCGTGCAGGCGCGCGCGCGCGGCCTCCAGCCGGGCCGTCTCCTCCATCATCCAGCCGGCGAACTGGCCTGAGAGCGCGTGCAGCGCCGCCTCTGCGCGGGCGATGGCGACCGGGTCGGCCACGGCGAAGCGTGCGCCCACCCTGGCGCGCAGGGCGTTCGGCGCGTGGATGATCTCGCCTCGCGGCGGGGCGGCCTGTGTGTGGGCCTGGGCCTGCGCCATGCGACCTCCCTGGTCGTTCACAGCTTGGCGGGCGAGGCTTAACAAGCCGTGCGGGAAGCGCGTCAGCCGCTGAACTGCTCGGCCAGCACCCGCTCCTCCAGCGAGCGGCCGGCGTCGAACAGCATGCACAGGGCGTTGGAGCGGTCCTCGGCGATGTGCACCTCAACCACCTCGCGCACCTCGAAATTGTCGGCCACGGCCGAGACCGGGCGCTTCTCCGCCTCCAGCACCTCGATGGTCGTCCGGGCGGTGTGGGGCAGCAGCGCCCCGCGCCAGCGGCGGGGGCGGAAGGCGCTGATGGGCGTCAGCGCCAGCACCTGGCCGTTAAGCGGCACGATCGGGCCGTAGGCGGAGAGGTTGTAGGCCGTCGATCCCGCCGGCGTGGCCAGCAGCACGCCGTCGCAGATCAGCTCGGGCATGCGCACGGTGCCGTCGATGGAGACGCGCAGCTTGGCCGTCTGGCGCGTCTCGCGCAGCAGCGACACCTCGTTGATGGCCAGCGCCCGGTGCTGCCGCCGCCGTGCGTCGATGGCGGACATGACGAGGGGATGGATGATCGCGCGCTCCGCACTTCCGATGCGCGCTTCGAGCCCGTCCTCGGCGTAGTCGTTCATCAAAAAGCCGACCGACCCGAAGTTCATGCCGTAGATCGGCGTGCGGCGCTCCAGGTGGCGGTGAAGCACCTCCAGCATGAAGCCGTCGCCGCCGAGCGCCACGACGGCGTCCGCCCGCTCGGCCGGGACCTGGCCGTAGCGCTCCGCCAGCCGGCCGCACGCCTCCTGCGCTTCCGGGCGGTCGCTCGCGGTGAAGTGCAGCGCGCTCACAGCGCGGGCGCGCGGCGGCGAGGGCCGTCGCCGTCGGTTCCCTCCAGCGGTTCGGCGGCGGCGTCGCCGCGGGGTGCGCCGGCGTTCAGCCCGCGCACCAGGGCCAGGATCGTGGGAAAGACGCTGCGGTCGACGCCCGCCGACGTGCAGGCGCGCGCCAGCAGGTCGGCGGTGTCCGCGCGCAGCCCCGCCCGCGCCTCCGCGACCGTGAAGCCGCCCAGGGCGGCCAGGGCGGTGATGAAGAGGCCGAGCCGCCCTTCGCGCAGGGTCCTTAGCAGGAAGCCGGGGCGGAGCTGGCCTGCAGCCTCCAGCTTGCGCACGAGCCGCGCGTCGGCGTCGTCCTCCGGTCCGATGTCGGCCTCCACGGCCCCGTCGAGGGCGAAGCGCCGGTCGAGCTCGGCGCGCAGCGGCTCGCCGACCCAGCCGGCCATCAACCGCGCGAGCGGCGCGCCCAGGTCGGAGCGGCGCGCCAGCGGCGCACGGAGCGCCACAGTGGTCCGCGACGCCTCGACGAGGCGGCGCAGCACGGGCGGCGGGAGGTCCGCGCCGCCGTTGCCGGCCAGTGCGGCCAGGGCGAGTGGCTCGCCGGTGTCGACGACCGCCTCCGCCGTGCGCGCGGGCAGGTCGGTGCGCCGCGCCACGGCCGCCCGGTGTTCGGCCGTGCCCACCTCCAGCAGATGACGAAGCTCCGGCTCGCCCAGGGCGGGGCTGGCGGCGATCACGGGTTCCGCCACGTCGGGAGCGTCCTTGGCGAGCCGCAGCGCCAGCTCCGGCGAGACCCAGTCCGCGTCGGCCGCGTGCTCGGCGAAGCGGCGCCGCGTGTCGCCATCGGCCCCGTCCAGCACGCGGGCGAACACCGCGCCCAGCCGCTCGCGCACGGCCGGCTCACGCGCCCGCGGCGCGTCGGCGCAGGTGTCGGCCATGACCGCCAGCAGCCGCTCGCGGTACGGCTGGGCGGAGCGGGCGGGGGCGGACGAGGACGGAGCGGGCTCCACCGGCGCATCTAAGGGCGTTTCGCCGGCTCCACAAACCGGCCGCCGCTTGACGCTGGCCGGCGCCGGCGCGACCGTGCCCGCCCGACCAGTACAGGAGGCTGACATGGCCGACGGATCGCTGCCGCTCTCCGCCTCCGTGAAGGGGCGCGTCTCCGAAGGTGAATGGCAGGCGCGCGTGGAGCTGGCCGCCCTCTACCGCCTTGTGGCGCTGCAGGGCTGGGACGACGCCATCTTCACGCACATCTCCATGCGCGTGCCCGGACCCGAGCACCATTTCCTGATCAATCCGTACGGCGTGTTCTTCGAGGAGATGACAGCTTCGGCCCTGGTCAAGGTCGATTTGGACGGAAACATCGTCATGGAGACGCCCTACTTCATCAATCCGGCGGGCTTCACCATCCACTCCGCCGTCCACGCCGCGCGTGAGGATGCGTTGTGCGTCATGCACTTGCATACCGACACCGGAGTCGGCGTCTCGGCGCAGGCGGAGGGGCTGCTGCCCATCGGCCAGAACAGCCTGATCGTGATCCCGCAGCTGGCGTATCACGACTACGAGGGCATCGCCCTGAACCTGGACGAGCGCGAGCGCCTCGTCGCCAATCTCGGCGACAAAAACCTGATGATGCTCAGGAACCACGGCACGCTCGCCTGCGGACCCAGCGCCGGGGCGACCTGGATGAACATGTTCTTCCTCGAGCGCGCCTGCGCCCAGCAGGTGGCCGCGCTCGCCGGCGGCCGCCAGCACATCATGTTCGCGCCCGACGAGGCGGTCCAGGAGGTCTCTGGCCAGACCAAGGGCATGGGCGTCGGCGGTGTCGCCAAGCTCGCCTGGCCGGGCCTGCTGCGCCGGCTCGACCGCCACCTGCCCGGCTACGACGCCTGAAGCCAGCCAGCATCCTCCTGGCCGCACTAGCGGCTGCTGCTGCCGCCGGTTCGGCGCGCGCGGGCGCGTGGCCCGAAGGCGCGGACGTCACCCAAGCCATCCTAAAGTACGAGCGCGGGCGCTCGACCGAGGATTTCACCTCCGGCGGCGGCAAGTCGTCGGCGCCGCATGTGGCCGACGACGACCTGTCGCTGTTCGTCGAGCACGGCCTGACCGACCGGCTCACCTTCCAGGGCCAGATCGGCTACACGCGCGGCGAGGTCGGCCCGTTCGAGAGCGACGGGCGCGGCCCCATCTCCGCCGGCCTGCGCTGGACGCCGTATGTAGGCGCGGGCGGCCGCGAGGTGCTGAGCGTCTACGCTGGCGCGATCATCGACGGCGAGGGACGCAACGCCGCCTACCTGCTCCCCGGTCAGGGCGACCACGACGGCGAGTTCCGGGTGCTCTACGGCCGCTCCGCCAAGGTGTTCGGCCGCGAAGGCTTCGTGGACGTGCAGGTGGCGCGCCTGGTGCGCTCCGCGTTCGCCGACGAGACGCACCTGGACATCACGGTCGGCTACGAATTTGCGCGCAAGTGGCTGTTTCTAGCGCAGAACTACGATGGCGACGCCTCCACGCGCGGCCCCGACCCGCGCTGGGCCAAGGTCGAGGCCGGCGTCGTCCGCAGCTTCGGGAGCTGGCGCGTGCAGGCGGGCTGGCGATCGACGGTGGCGGGGCGGCTGACGCCGGCGGAGGACGGGCCGGTGGTGGCCCTCTGGCGCAGGTTCTAGGGCGCAGCGTCCGCGTCGGCGAGGCGCAGATAGGCTATCACGTCGCGTCGGTCTGCGGGGTCCGACAGCCCGGTGAAGGTCATTTTCGTGCCCGGGACCGCCTTCTGCGGGTCGGTCAGCCAGTGATCCAGCCGCGCCGCGTCCCAGGTCCAGCCGGTCGCCTTCAAGGCGTCGGAGTAGGCGAAGCCTGGCCGCTGGCCGGCCTTGGCGCCCCAGACGTCGTGCTGGTTCGGCCCCGTGGTGCTCGTCGCGCCGGGCACGAGGGTGTGGCAGGAGCGGCAGAGATTGAACACCTCCTTGCCGTGGTCGACGTCGGCGTTGCGATACGGCGCTGGAAGCGCGGCGAGCAGCGTCTTGCCCGCCGGGCTCAGGTCGGCGTTCCCGCCGCCTCCGCCAGAGCAGGCGGTGAGGCACAGGGCTGCGGCGGTGAAGGTCAGGGCGGAGCGCACGGACACTCCTTAGCGCACACCCGGAACGGCCGCACCTCGCGACGGTTACCGCCCCGATTGCGGGGAGGGGCGGTTGGCCGAGTCGAAGGGGGTCGTCTACGCCGCGCTCGCCGGCAACGCCGCCATCGCCGCCGTGAAATTCTTCGCAGCGGCGACGACCGGGTCGGCCGCCATGACCAGCGAGGCCGTCCACAGCGTCGTCGATACGCTGGACCAGATCCTGCTCCTCGTCGGCGGCGCGCGCAGCGCCCGCGAGCCGGACCGGTCGCACCCGTTCGGTTACGGCCTCGAGGTCTACTTCTGGACCTTCTCCGTCTCCGTGCTCGTGTTCCTGCTGGGCGGGGCCGTGTCAGTGACGGAGGGCGTGATCAAGCTGCGCGGCGGTGGAGGCGGGGAGGGCGCCCTCGTCAACTACGCCGTGCTGGCGGTTTCGGCGGTGTTCGAGGGGATCTCCTTCCACGTCGGCTACCGCCAGTACCGCAGCTTCACGCGGGGCCGCGTCGGCTTGGCCGCCTTCGTGCGCCGGTCGAAGGACCCCAACCTCTACGTCACCCTGCTGGAGGACGGGGCGGCGCTGATCGGTCTCGCCGCGGCCGCGGCCGGCGTCACCGGCCGGCTGCTCGGTGCGGGCTGGGCGGACGGCGCGGCCTCGATCGCCATCGGCCTGCTGCTGATGGCGGTGGCGTTCGTGCTCGCCAACGAGACGCGCAGCCTGATCGCGGGCGAGTCCGCGGACCCCGTTGTGCTGAAGGCGGTGGAGCAGGCGCTCGCCGACGGCCTGCATGGCTGCCGCGCGACGGAGACCGCCACGCTGCAACTCGGGCCGCAGAACATTCTGGTCTGCGTCACGCTCGACATCCCGCCCGAGCGCGCCGCCCAGACGCAGGAGATCGCGCACGAGCTCACCCGTCGCGTGCGCGACGCCGACGAGCGGGTGGGTCGCGTCTACTTCCGCCCCGTGGCGCGTGACGGCGACGCCCCGGGCGGCTAGACCGGCGCCACCAGGCCGGCGTAGCTCAGCTGGTAGAGCAGCGGTTTTGTAAACCGAAGGCCGGGGGTTCGAGTCCCTCCGCCGGCACCATCCTCAGCAGAGCCGATGCCCGACAGCCCCACACGCGTCCTGATCACCTCGGCGCTGCCCTACATCAACGGCGTCAAGCATCTGGGCAACCTGGCCGGCTCCATGCTGCCCGCCGACGTGCACGCGCGCTTCCACCGGGCGCGGGGGCGCGAGGTGCTCTACGTCTGCGCCACCGACGAGCACGGCACGCCCGCCGAGCTGGCCGCCGCCGCGGCGGGCCAGGACGTGCGCACCTACTGCGACGAGCAGCACCGCATCCAGCACGACGCCTACACCGCCTTCGGCCTGTCGTTCGATGCGTTCGGCCGCTCGTCCAATCCGCCGAACCACCGTCTGACGCAGCACTTCTGCGAGGCGCTGGAGCGCAACGGCCTCGTCGAGGAACGCGTGGACAGCATGGTCTACTCACCCACCGACGGCCGCTTCCTGCCCGACCGCTACGTGGAGGGGACCTGCCCGCACTGCGCCTATCCCAAGGCGCGCGGCGACCAGTGCGACAACTGCGGCCGGCTGCTCGACCCCGTCGACCTGATCGCACCCTACTCGACCATCAGCGGTGCGCGCGACCTGGAGGTGCGGGACACGCGCCACCTCTATGTCCTGCAGTCGGGGATGCAGGAGCGCATCCGCGCCTGGGTCGAGTCGAAGATCGAGTGGCCGGCGCTGACGCGCTCCATCGCCCTGAAGCACCTGGACGAGGGGCTGATCGACCGCGGGATCACGCGCGATCTCAGCTGGGGCATCCCTGTGACCAAGGACGGGTTTCCGCGGCCGGGCTTCGAGGACAAGGTCTTCTACGTCTGGTTCGACGCGCCCATCGAGTACATCGGCGCCACGGTCGAGCGTGCGCAGGCCCTGGGCGAGGGCGACGGGTCCTGGGAGCGCTGGTGGCGGCTGGACGCGGGCGCGCAGGACGTCCGCTACGTGCAGGTGATGGGCAAGGACAACGTCGCCTTCCACGCCATCAACTTCCCCGCGACGCTGCTCGGCTCGGGCGAACCGTGGAAGACGGTGGACATGCTCAAGAGCCTGAACTGGCTGAACTGGTATGGCGGCAAGTTCTCCACCAGCCAGCACCGCGGCGTGTTCATCGACACCGCGCTCGAGCTCTTGCCCGCGGACTACTGGCGGTGGGCGCTGACGGCCGGCGCGCCGGAGGGGGCGGACAGCCCGTTCACCTGGGAGCAGTTCTCCGCGACGGTGAACAAGGACCTCGCCGACGTGCTGGGCAACTTCGTCAACCGCATCCTGAAGTTCACCGAGACGCGCTTCGACGGCGTCGTTCCGTCAGGCGGCGAGCCGGGGCCGCTGGAGGCGAGGCTCGCCGCGGACCTCGGCGCGCGCCTGGCGGAGCTGACCGACGCCATGGAGGCGTTCGAGATCAGGAAGTCCGCCCAGGCCATGCGGGCGCTCTGGGTGCTCGGCAACGAGTACCTGACCGAGGCTGCGCCCTGGACGGCGATCAAGGCGGACCGCGAGCGCGCGGCCGTGGTCGTGCGCACCGGCCTCAACCTCGTCGCCCTGTTTTCGCGGATCAGCGCGCCGGTGATCCCGTTCGCGGCGGCCCAGATCGCGCGGGCGGTGGGCGAGGCGCCCGACGGGGCCTGGCCGACGCTCGACGGTGCGGTCGAGCTGGCGCGCCTGCCGCCCGGTCGCCCCGTCGCCGCGCCGCCCGTGCTCTTCCGCAAGGTGGAGCCCGAGCAGGTGGCGGAGTGGACCGCGCGGTTCGGCGGCCCGGAGACCGCCGCCGCCTGATCAGACCTCGCGGCGGCTCTCGGGCGTCGCGGGCGGCGGAGCCGCGGCGTCCATGTCCAGCGGGCGCTGGTACAGGCCGGGCTGCGCGCGCACCGGGCGGCGGGCCGCGGCGGCTTGGCCGCCGCGGCTGAGCCAGCCGAACACCAGCACCGCCAGCAGCACGAGCAGGGCCGCGCCCCACGCGCGGGGCGACACGTGCAGGCCGCCGTGCCCGGCCGGCGACACGGAGCCGAGCTGCAGCGCCTCGTCGCCACCGCCCAGCAGGTCGGCGCCCATGTCGGCGTGCAGCGGACCGCGGGCGCCCGGCTGGGCGGTGACCGTCCAGTGGAACTCGGTGGGCTGGCCGACGGTGAGCGGCTGCGACTGCGTCTCGTCGGGGGCGACCGCGTAGCCGTCGCCCGCCAGCAGCGCGGTCATGTTCACGGAAGCGGCTGCGTCGGCGAGGCCCTGCTTGGCCGCCGCGTCACGCACGGTGGCGGCGAAATCGGCCGGCAGCGCCAAGGTGACGTCGGCGGCCTGCCCCGGCTTCAGGTCCGGCGCGGTCAGCACGGCCGACTTGGCGACCGCAACCTTCAGCGTGGTCTGCAACGCGCCGAGCCTTGCGCCCCGGTCACCGCCGGCTGCGGGCGAACCCGCGGCGGCTGCGCCCTTCGCGGCCGCCTTGTTCCCTGTGGCGGAATTGGCGGTCGGCGGCGTCGCCCCGTGCGCGGCTGGCGTGCGGCGGGCGGCGGGCGCGACGGTCGAGTGCGCGGGCACGGCGGGCGAGGTGGGGGCATGGCGGGAGGCGACCGGCCCGGCGGCGTGCGGGGGCACGTGCGCGGGGGCGGTCCGGGCGTGGCTGGCCGGAGCCGCCCGGGAAGCCTGCGTCCGCGTGACGTGCGACGGGCCGTGGACACGGTGCGGGCGCCGGGATGGGACGTAGGCCGCGCTTGCGTGGAACGGACGGTGGAACTGGTGGGCGGGCGCGGTCTCCGGTGGGTTCGGGATGGGCGCCATGGTGTCGTGCGGCCCGACCACGGGGCCCAGGTCGTAGACCACGTCCCGATCGCCGGGCCGCTCGGGCGGGGGCGGAGCGAAGGCGGGAGGCGGCGGGGCCGCGTCCATGGCCGCGGCGGGCGGCGGGCCGGCGGCCTCCGGAGGAGCGCCGGCGAGGGCGTCGGGCCGCTCGACGGGGGCGGAGGCCTCCTGCGCCGGGCCGACGTGGTGCTCGCCGCAGCCGGCCAGCAGCGTCGCCGAAGCGAGCGAGGCGGCGAGCGCCGCGCCCGACAGGATGTGGAACCGGCTCGCGGCCATTCTGGGACTCCTCGCCTCCGACGCCCGCGACACGAGCGCGGATGAAGGCGGATCAAGCAAATCGCGGGCCGCGCGAGCGGTCAACCGCGCTCGCCCTATGGGGGTGCGCCCCGTGGCCGCGTCGCCTCGTACAGCGCCACGGCGGCGGCGGCGGAAACGTTGAGGCTTTCGAACCCGCCCGGCATGGCGATGGCGGCCAGCACGTCGCAGTGCTCCGCCACCAGCCGGCGCAGGCCCTCGCCTTCCGAGCCGAGCACCAGCGCCATCGGTCCCCCATCGGCGGCGTCGGCCAGGGCGGTCGTGGCCTCGCCCGCGAGGCCGACGGTGCGCCAGCCCGCCTCGCCCATGCGCTCCAAGGCGCGCGAGAGGTTCACCACGTGGGCGATGGGCATGCGGTCGACCGCGCCGGCTGCGGCCTTGGCGAGCGCGCCGAACAGGGCGGGGCTGTGTCGGTCCTGCAGCACCACGCCGCGCACGCCGAACGCCGCGGCCGAGCGCAGGATCGCGCCGACGTTCTGCGGGTCGGTCACCTGGTCGAGCACCAGCAGGACGCCCTCCGCCGGCGCGAGCAGCGCCTCCAGGCCGGGATCGGGCAGCTCCGCCGCGAGCGCCGCCAACCCGCCGTGCACCGCTCCCGGCGGGAGGTGGCGCGCGATGTCGCCGGCCGCCTCCGCCTCCACGCGGACGGGCGGCGCGCCGCCTGGGCGGCGGCGCAGGGCGGCCTCCGCGGCGCGGGCGCGATCGGGTGTTGCGAGCACGCGCACGACCTCGCGGGCCGGGTTGGCGAGTGCGGCCTCGACGGTGTGGACGCCCCACAGCCAGCCCGTTCCCTCGGCCGGCGCGGGGCCCCGCGGGCGGAGTGGACCGGGCCGCCGCGGACGGGGCCGGCGGTCGTTGCCATCGTGGGGACTTGCCACTAAGAGACGCGCTCCGTTCCGGAGGGGTCGCACCTAGCGGCTTTTCCGGCCGTCCGCCACGCGCGGACGGGCGGTCGAACCGGCGGCGCGTTGGGGGAATGTCCCGAGCGGCAAAGGGGGCGGACTGTAAATCCGCTGGCTAAGCCTTCGCAGGTTCGAGTCCTGCTTCCCCCACCACGCGCTGACGTTTTCGGCCCCGACGCGGGCGCTGGCGGGTATAGCACAGTGGTAGTGCAGCAGCCTTCCAAGCTGAGGATGCGGGTTCGATTCCCGCTACCCGCTCCAGCCGCCCGCCGCTTTCAGCCCGCCGGGGCGTAGTCCACCTCGGCCGCGTCCGAGCCCTTCTTGCCGGCGCCCTGGCGCAGGCGGCGCAGGTAGTCGGCGGCCTTGTCGCGCGACGGCTCCCAGTGACAGGCGGGGTCGAGCGCGCCCTGCGCCTTGCCCTGGCTACGCGCGGCATGGGCGAAACCGGTGGCCTCGCCTTCCGCGCGCCCGCTGTCGGCCGCGAACGGCTGGGCGGTGGCCACCACGCGGCCGCCGGCGCCCTCGTCGACCGCCATGCACACGGCGAAGCCCGGCGCGGCCAGCGCCGGCGCGGGAACCGTCAGCAACAAGAGCGCGGCGAAGAAGGGCGGACGGCGGGTCATGGCGGCGTTCCGGTGGACGGCCAGCCGCCGTCGCGGTCACATATGGCCCGCGCGGCACCGCCGCCAAGGTGGAACGGCCTGCCCAGCTTGGCTTTCCCATGCAGGTGGGAGAGGGACGGTGATGCTGCAGGCGACCGCGCTTCCACCGCCGCCGCCCGCCGCCGTCGCCGCGGACCGGGCGGCGCTGGCGCGCAACGGCCACGAGCCGGGCGTGGTGACGCTGCCGGGACTGCAGTACCAAGTGCTCCGCTCGGGCCCCGCGGACGGCCTGCGCGCCTCCCGCGGTGACGACGTCACCGTCCGCTACGTCGGCCGTTTCCTCGACGGGCGTGTGTTCAATACGTCGCCCGACGACGGCCGGGGCGAGACCACCTTTCCGTTGCAGCGGCTGATCCCCGGCTGGATCGCCGCCCTGCAGATGATGCGACCTGGCGATCGCTGGCGGCTGTGGCTGCCGCCACACCTCGCGTACGGGTGGAAGGGCAAGGACTACATCCCGCCCGAGGCGGCGCTGGTGTTCGACGTGGAGCTGATCTCCACTCGGCCCCATCCGCCGGAGCCCGCGCCGGCCAAGCCCTAGCCGCCGGGCGCGAGATACCGCTTCAGCCGCACCGTGATGCTCTCCGCGCCCTGGTGGACAAAGGCGGAGCGTTCGAACCCGGGCCCGTGCAGGCCGACTGGCGGCTGGCGCGAGAAGCCGACCTCCTCGATCGGCAGGCCGAGCGGCCCACGGTCGACCTCGTGGTTGGCGTTACGGTCGTGGTAGGCCTGCACCGCCCACTCGCCGGCCGGCACCGCAGGGAAGCTGACCACGGTGCGCCCGCGCTCGGCGGGCGCCGACTCGCGGAACTCGCAGGTGTCGCGGACGAACTTGCTGCGGCTGCAGATCTCGACGCGAACCTCACCCACGGCGTCGCGGACGCCCTCGACCGCCACAGTCAGCGGCGAGGGCGCATCGGCCGCCTGCAGCAGGCCGACGAGGGCGAGGACGGCGAGCGCCATGCGGCGGCCGCGGGGCTCAGCCCAGGTCTTCGCCCAGGATGCTCATCTGAAAGTCGAACGAGCCGTCCTCGTCTTCGTCCTTGTAGACCAAACCCACGAACTCCTCGCCGACGTAGACCTCCACAGAATCCTTCTGCTTCGGCCGCGGCTTCAGCGTGATCTTCGTGTTGCTGAAGGTGCGCTGCAGGTGCGCCTGCACCTTCTGAATGTCGGTGTCGTTCACTTAAGCCTCTCGGGACGTGGTCGGTCGGCGACGGAACGCGCGAGTCGCGTCCGCGGCGCCCGTCGTCAGATGACGTAGTCGTACGCCGCGTCGGCGAGCGTCTGGTCCATCGAACGCGCGGGTTCGGGGCAGGTCGGGCAGTTCACCAGCCGCGCGGGCACGCCCGCGGCCGTGCAGCCGGGCGGCACGGGCTTCAGCACGACCGAACCCGAGGCGACCTTCGCGCCGTCCCCGATCGTAATGTTTCCGAGCACCTTGGAGCCCGCGCCCAGGAGCACGCCCTTGCCGATCTTGGGGTGACGGTCGACGCCCGCGTGGCCTGTGCCGCCCAGCGTCACGTCGTGCAGCATGGAGACGTCGTCGCCCACGACGGCGGTCTCGCCCACCACCACGCCCGTGCCGTGGTCGATGAACACGCCGCGGCCGAAGCGTGCGGCGGGGTGGATGTCCACCTGGAACAGCTCGCTGGCGCGGCTCTGCAGGTGAAAAGCGAGCGTCTCGCGCCCGCGCGTCCACAGCCAGTGCGCCACGCGGTGCGTCTGCAGGGCGGCGAAGCCCTTGAACCACAGGAAGGGCTGCAGGTAGCCCTTGCACGCCGGGTCACGCTCGAACACGGCGCGCAGGTCGGCGTCGGCGTCGGCGATCAGCGACGGGTCGGCGGCGTAGGCCTCTTCGCAGATCTCACGCAGCGCCAGCGGGTTGAACTCGCCGTCGCCGAGCTTGCGCGCCAGCTGGTAGCTGAGCGAGCGCGCCGGGTCGGCGTGCGCCAGGATCGCGGCGTTGATCAGGCTGGCGAGCCCCGGCTCGGCGCGGGCGGCGCGCTCGGCCTCGGCGCGGAGCGCCGGCCACACCGGCGGTGGCCCGTCATGGGAGACGACCTCGAAGAGCTGCCCCATCGCCCCGTCCTCTAGTCCAGCACTCTGGCCGCGAGCCGCGGCTCCAGCTCGCCCGTGACCGCCATATGGTGAAGCCTGAGCAGCATCGCCACGGTGATGGCATCCTGCACGCCGCCGGTGACCGCCGCGTGAAGGGCCTCGCGGAAGGGTACGCGGGCGACCGCGAGCTCCTCGGTGGCCTCAGGCGCCTCGCCACACGGGGTGAGGCCGGTGGCGAGCCAGCCGAGCGCCACCTCGTCCGAGGTGGAGTTGGAGAGTTGCAACCGAAGTATCAGCCGCCAGTCGGCAGCCTCCAGCCCCGCCTCTTCGCGCAGCTCTCGCCGGCAACCCTCCAGCGGATCCTCCGCCAGGGGTGCGCCGCCCTCGGGGATCTCCCATTGGTAGTCGGCGAGCGGGAAGCGCCACTGGCCGACTAGAGTCACCGTGCCGTCGTCGTGGAGCGGGATCACGCCCGTGGCCACGTTCTTGTAGCGCTGCACGAAGTAGCGGGCCGGAGCCCCGGTGGGCGCGGTGGCGGCGTACTCGTCCACGGAGAACCACGGGTTGTCGTGGGTGCGCGTCGGGCCGGAGGCGACGGACCAGGGTCGGCCGTGCGGGCGCAGCCAGGCGGGAAGGGAGGGGGGAGGCGGCATTGCGGGCCGGCTCTACATCCATTAGGTGCGAAGCGCTCTCCTGCGAACGGTTCTCAACATGCCGCACACCCTCCCGCCCGCTCCCGAGTTCGGACAGGCGCTGGCGCCCCGGGCCTGCCCCGACACCCTGGCGCTGCTGGCCACGCGCCGCTCCAGCTCCGCCCAGACGCTGACCGCCCCAGCTCCGGAGGGTGCAGAGCTCGACGATCTGCTGCGCTTGGCGACGCGCGTGCCGGACCACGGCAAGATGCAGCCCTGGCGGTTCGTGGTTCTGCATGGGGAAGGAAAGGCGCGCTTCACCGGCGGCCTGCGGAGCATGGCCGAAGAACGACGCAATCCGGCCAAGGCGCTCGCCTCGCTCGGCAAGCTCGAGGCGCCACCTCTGGCCGTGGCGGTGGTCTCTGCGCCGCGGCTCGGGGGCAAGCCGGTGGGTGAGCAGCGCACCTCGGCGGCGGCGGTGTGCACCACCATGCTGATCGCCGCGGCGGCGATGGGCTACGGCGCCAACTGGATCACCGACTGGTACGGCGAGGAGCCCGAAGCCCTTCGCCTGCTCGGCCTCAGACTCGATGCCGAGGCGCCCGAGGAACTAGCCGGCTGGATTCTCGTCGGCACGCCGTCAGAGCCGCCGCTGGAGCGCGTGCGGCCCCGGATCGGAGACCTCGTCACCGTCTGGAGTTGAGGCGGTCGTATGGCGCGCGAGCCACATTACGGCCGTGTAACCGGACCATCGTCTCGCCTCCGACCGGCCTGCGCGGGCGGTCGGCTCCCCCCGAAGCTGAAGAAGAGACGGCAGATGAGGATGACGAGCGCCGGGGCCTTGAGCCTCGCCCTGACGGCGGCCCTGGGCGTCGCCGGTTGCGCGACGAAAGGCTTCGTGCGCGAGCAGGTCGGAGCCGTGGATCAGAAGACGACGGCCAACAGCGCACGGCTGGACCAGCAGGGTGCGCAACTCAGCGACGTCGACCGCACCTCCAAGGAAGCGCTCGAGCGGGCGCAGGCGGCCGGCAAGCTGGCCGAGGGCAAGTTCCTCTACTCGCTCGTGCTGTCGGACGACTCGGTCAAGTTCCCGGTCGATCGCGCCAGCCTGTCGGACGAAGCGAAGACGCGCCTGCAGGCGTTCATCGACAAGCTAAAGGGCGACAATCGCAACGTGTACCTCGAGATCCAGGGTCACACCGACAACTCCGGCGCGCCCGGCTACAACAAGAAGCTCGGCGAGGACCGGGCCGAGGCCGTGCGCCTGTTCATGAACCAGCAGGGCGTGGCGCTGAACCGCATGTCGACCATCTCGTACGGGCAGGACGCGCCGGTGGCCCCGAACAGTACGAAGCAGGGACGCGCGCAGAACCGCCGCGTGGTGGTCATCGTTCTCGCCTGACGGAGCGGGCGCGCCACGGCGGCGCGCCCTGCTCATCCCGGTGCGCGGCCGCCCAACCCGAGGAGGTCGGACCAGCGCCACTCGCCGGCGCCCAGCGCCAGGCGCACATCGACACCGGTCTCCGTCGGCACGGCCAGCACCACGAGGCCGTGCACCACCGCATGCCGGCACGCCGGAGGCGAAAAGCCGACCTCCCACAGGATCGCCTCGCGCACGGCGGCGAGGCCTCGGCCGTCCTGGCCCGAATGCGCGACCCAGTCGCCGTTCCACACCTTGAACGCCGGGCGCGGCGGGTCTGACAGGGGCGCCACAGCCGCCCGAACCAGCCGGTCGCGCCGCAGCGCCGCCTGCAGCCGGCCCGCCATGTCGCACGCCCCGCCTCCGCCTCCGCCGGCTCCCGCGACGGCCGCCCCGGCCAGCTCGGCCTCTCCAATCGCGTCGTCACCCGCCGGGGCGCCGCCCGCGCCGCCTCGGCCTGCCGGCAGGCTGGGTCGCGTCGGCGTCAGAAGCGGAGGTGGCTTCCGCACCGCCGGAGCCGAGGCGGCCCGCGCGGCCCGGGGCGCCGCCGTCTTCGCCGTTGCTGCGGGCGCGGGCGCGGGCTCGGCGATGCGGGGCGGTGTGGGAGACGGCGGCCGCGGCGCCGGAGCGAGTGTCACGTCCAGGGTGGGACCGGCGGGTGCGGCGGTCGGAGCCGGGCGACCCGTCAGCAGCAGCATCGCCAGCGCCCCCGCATGCACGGCGAGGCTCGCACCCACGGCCGCGGCCCGGCGCACGGAGCGCGGAGGTCGGAGCGGGCGGGGCGTCGTCTCGGTCTGCACGGGCCTTCGACGGTCGGGGCGGGACCGTCCCGGTCCACCACATACGCGCGTCAGCACCGTGGCCGACGTCAGGCCATCAGGAAGCTGAGCTGACGCTCCTGCGGCTCGTTGCGGCCCTCGGCGAGTTCGCGGTCGGTGAGGCGGGTGGGGTAGTCGCCGGTGAAGTAGTGGTCGGTGAACTGGGGGCGGACGGGGTCGCGCTCGCCGGCGCCCATGGCCCAGTACAGGCCCTCCACGGAGAGGAAGCCCAGGCTGTCGACCTCCAACATGGCGCTCATTTCGGCCAGGGACTTCTGCGCTGCGATCAGCTTCTCGCGGTCGGGCATGTCGATGCCGTAAAAGTCCGGCCACTTGATGGGCGGGGAGGCGGAGCGGAGGTGCACCTCCTTGGCGCCGGCCTCGCGCACCATGCGAACGATCTTCACACTGGTGGTGCCGCGCACGATGGAGTCGTCGATGAGGACGACCCTTTTTCCCTCCAGAACAGCGCGGTTGGGGCTGTGCTTCATGCGCACCCCTAGCTCGCGCACCCCCTGCGTGGGCTGGATGAAGGTGCGTCCGACGTAGTGGCCGCGGATGATGCCAAGCTCGTATGGGATGCCTGAACCTTGCGCGTAGCCTAGGGCGGCGGGGACGCCGCTGTCGGGCACGGGCACCACCACGTCGGCGTCGACGCCGGTCTCCTCGGCCAGGCGTGCGCCCATGCGCTTGCGCACGTCGTAGACGCTGCGGCCGTTCACCACCGAGTCCGGGCGCGAGAAGTAGACGTACTCGAACAGGCAGGGGCGAGCGCGGGCGTCGGGAAAGGGGCGCAGGCTCTCCACGCCGGTGTCGGAGATCACCACCACCTCGCCGGGCTCGATGTCGCGCACGAAGTGGGCGCCGACCATCTCCAGCGCGCAGGTCTCGCTGGCCAGCACGAACTTGCCGCCGAGGTCGCCGAGGACCAATGGCCGGATGCCGAGTGGGTCGCGCGCGCCGATCAGCTTGGTGTTGGTCAGCGCCACGAGCGCGTAGCCGCCCTCGATGTCGCGCAGTGCGTCGATGAAGCGGTCCACCACCCGCGCCTTCCGAGAACGGGCGACGAGGTGGAGGATCACCTCGCTGTCGCTGGTGGACTGGAAGATGGAGCCCTCCGCCACGAGCTGGCGGCGGAGCGTCAGGAAATTGGTGAGGTTGCCGTTGTGGCCGATGGCGATGCCGCCTGCCTCGAGGTCGGCGAACATGGGTTGGACGTTGCGGATCGCGTGGCCGCCGGCGGTGGCGTAGCGCGTGTGGCCGATGGCGGCGTAGCCGGGGAGCCGACGCACCAGGTCCTCCTGGCCGAACGCCTCGCCCACGTGGCCCAAGTGGCGCTCGGTGGCGAAGCGCTGCCCGTCGAAGGCGGCCATCCCGCACGCCTCCTGGCCGCGATGCTGCAGGGCGTGCAGGCCGAGGGCCGTGATCGCGGCCGCCTCGTCCACGTTCCAGACGCCGAACACGCCGCACTCCAGGCGGGGTCGGTCGTCGTCCGGATCGCGGCCGAGGGCGTCATAGTTGGCATGCTCGGAGGTCATCGCCCGGTCCGCTCCGTCCTGTGGCGCCGTGCGGCGGTGGTGCTCGTCGAGCCGGACGAGGGTCCGGTGGTGTTCGCCGTGACGTTCGGCTCGGAGCCGCCGAGCTCGACGCCCTCGTCGTCGGTCTGGTTGAAGCCCTTCTGAACGCCCTCGCCCATCATGCGCGTCACGCCGTCGGCGAACTTCATGCCGGAGGGAGCGAACACGGTCAGCACCTCGGCCGACTTGCGGGCGACGGGCCAGGTGAGGCCGCCGGTGATCCACTTCGGCGACAGGTCGGGCGGAGTGATCCGGCTGAAGACGAGGAAGAACGCTCCGGCCAGGACGAGCGCGCGGCCGATGCCGAACACCGCGCCGGCCCCACGGTCCAGCCCTCCCAGGCGCGAGCTGTGCACGTGGCGCGTCAGCAGGCTGCCGAGGATCCGCAGCAGGATGTACACGACCACGAACACGACCAGCACGGCCGTGGCGTTGCCCGCCCAGGCCGGGTGGACCAGGCCGCGGGCCAGCTTGCCCGCCACGGGCAGGGCGAACACCGCGGCCATGGCGGCCAGCCCGAAGGCGAAGAGCGTCACCAGCTCCTTGATGGCGCCGCGGGCGTAGCCGACCAGCGCCGACACCAGGATCACGAGCAGGAAGACGATGTCGAAGACGGTCACGCGGGCTCCTCGAAGACAGCGGGCCGAGGGTCGTCATATAGGGACTCGGGCCGCTCCGCCCACCTTTCCGATCGTGGCGGGGTCAGTCCCACAGTCCCTGCGACACGCGGTCGACCACCTCGGCCAGCCGCGACGCGCCGGCCACGCGCAGGCCTGAGTCGACCGCCGCCGCCGCCGTCGGAGCCAGGGCGCGGTCGAAGCCGAGCTTGGCGGCCTCGCGCAGGCGGGCTTCGGATCGGCCGACGGGGCGGACCTCGCCGGACAGGCTGATCTCACCGAACACCACGCAGCGTTGCGGCAGGGCTTCCTCGCTCTGAGAGGACACGAGGGCGGCGGCGGCGGCGAGGTCGGCGGCGGGCTCGCTGACGCGCAGGCCGCCCGCCACGTTCAGGTAGATGTCGCGGTCGGAGAAGGAGAGGCCGCAGCGCGCCTCCAGCACCGCCAGCACCATGGCGAGCCGCCCGCCGTCCCAGCCCACCACGGCGCGGCGCGGCGTGCCATAGGCGGAGGGCGCCACCAGGGCTTGAAATTCCACCAGCACGGGGCGCGAGCCCTCGATGCCGGCGAACACCGCCGCCCCCGCCGCTCGCTCGCCGCCCTCGTTGAGGAACAGGGCGCTGGGGTTTTTCACCTCGCGCAGGCCGCTGTCGCCCATCTCGAACACGCCGATCTCGTCGGTGGCGCCGAAGCGGTTCTTGGCCCCGCGCAGGATGCGGAACGGGTAGCCGCGCTCGCCTTCGAAGCTGAGCACAGCGTCGACCATGTGCTCCACCACGCGGGGGCCGGCGATCTGGCCGTCCTTGGTGACGTGGCCGACGAGCACCACCGCGGTGCGCCGGCTCTTGGCGAGGCGCACCAGCTCGCCCGCGGCCGCACGCACCTGCGTCACCGAGCCCGGGCCGGCCTCGTGCTGGTCGCTCCACATGGTCTGGATCGAGTCGATGACCACGAGGTCGAAGCGATCGGCCTTCAGCCCATCGGTGACGATCCGCAGGTTGGTCTCCGCGGCCAGCTTCACCGGCGCGGCGCCCAGGCCCATGCGCTGCGCGCGCGCACGCACCTGCTCGACCGCCTCCTCGCCCGAGACGTAGGCGACGTTTGCGCCCCGCAGCGCCGCTTGCGCCGCCACTTGCAGCAGCAGGGTGGACTTGCCCACGCCCGGGTCGCCGCCGACCAGGATGGCCGAACCGGGCACGACGCCGCCGCCGCACACCCGGTCGAACTCGGCGACGCCCGTGGCGATCCTGGGCGGAGTCGGCGTCTCGGCGTCGAGCGTCTCAAAAGCCATGCCGGCGCCCTTGCGGCGCGAGGGCGCGAGGGCGCCCGGAGGGCGGGCCGCCGTGACCTCCTCGACTAACGTGTTCCACTGCCCGCAGGCGGTGCACTGCCCCGACCACTTGGTGTGCGCCGCCCCGCAGGCCTGGCAGACGTAGACCGCGCCGTCGCGGGGCATGGACTCTCCGGGGATTCCCGGGCCTCATGCCGCAAGTTCCCGCGTACGTCACCCACCACACAACACGCCGACGCGAACGGGCCGGGGGGCTCGCCGTCGGGGGGACCGAATTTCATGAGCCTGTCCGATCCCGCGCGCCGCGCCTCGCTGGTCGAGCGCATCCAGGGAATCCTGCTGCGTCCCTCGTCGGAGTGGGACAGGATCGCCGTCGAGCCCGCGACCACGCAGTCGCTGTTCACCGGCTACGCCATGATCCTGGCCGCCATCGGCCCGGTGTGCAGCGCCGTCGGCATGGTGGTGTTCGGGTTCGGCATCCCGGGGATCGCCACCTACCACGCCAACCCGATCGGGGCGTTGATCTCGGCGATCGTCAGCTACGTGCTGGCGCTCGTGGGCGTGTTCCTGGTCGGCCTGATCATCGACGCGCTGGCGCCCACCTTCGGTGGCCAGAAGAACCAGGTGCAGGCGATGAAGGTCGCCGTGTACGGCTCCACGGCCACCTGGGTGGCGGGCGTCTTCGGCCTGATCCCGGCGTTGAGCATCCTGGCCGTCGTCGGCCTCTATAGCCTCTACCTCTACTACGTCGGTCTTCCGAAGCTGATGAAGACGAGCCCGGACAAGGCGCTGGGCTACACGGCCCTGGTGGTGGTGTGCGCCATTGTCATGTTCCTGGTCATCGGCCTGATCACCGCGCCGCTGCGCATGATCGGCGCCGCGGGCGCGATGGGCGCAGGCGGCGTCACCGTGGTGGGGAACAACGGCGCCACGGTGGTCGGCGCCGACGGCTCCACCGTGAAGCTCGGCGGGCAGCTGGGCGCGCTCGCCGCCGCCGGCGCGGCCATGAGCGCCCAGACAAAATCGGTGACCACCACCTCGACCGACGGCTCCAGCACGACCACGACCGTCGTCAACAGCGCGCCCGCCGCGGCACCCGACGCCCTCAAGGCGCTGTTGCCGGCTTCGGTCGCCGGCTACGCGCGGGGGGACGTCTCGGCCGAGAGCACCGGCGCGGCGGGTATGAACATGTCCCACGCGCACGCCGAGTACGCGAAGGGCGATGCGCACATGACGCTGGACGTGGCCGACACCGGCGCGATGGGCGCCATCGGCGGACTGGCGGCGGCCATGGGCGTGAACACCGACAAGCAGACCGCCACGGGCTACGAGAAGGTCTCCACCGTGAACGGCCGAATGATCAGCGAGGAGTACGACCGCTCGGCCAAGAGCGGGAAATACGCCGTGATGCAGGGCCGCGCCAGCATCTCGGCCGAGGGTACGGGCGGCGCGACCATGGACGATCTCAAGGCGGCGGTCGGCTCGGTGGACGCCGGACGGGTGACGCAGCTCGCGAAGAGCTGACCGACGCCGCGCCCCATCCAATCACCCCTCGGTGGTGATCGGCCCCTCGGCGCGGCCGTGGATGAACTGTTCGACGTAGGGATTGCCGCTGCGGTCGATCTCGGCGGCGGGGCCGCGCCAGATGATCCGGCCGCCGTGCAGCATGGCGATCTCGTCGCCGATCTTCCGCGCCGAGGCCATGTCGTGGGTGATCGACACCGCCGTGCAGCCCAGGCGGCTGACCTGCTCGCGGATCAGGTTGTTGATCACGTCGGCGTTGATGGGGTCGAGCCCGGTGGTCGGCTCGTCGAAGAACAGGATCTCCGGGTGGGCGACGATGGCGCGAGCCAAGCCCACCCGCTTCTGCATGCCTCCCGAGATCTCGCCGGGATAGAGCTCGGCCGCGGACTTGGGCAGGCCTACGTCGTGCAGCGCCGCGCAGGCCCGCTCCCGGGCCTCGCGCGGCTTCACACCGTCGGCGTTGATCAGGCGGAAGGCGACGTTGCGCCAGACGGGCAGGCTGTCGAACAGGGCCGCGCCCTGGAACAGCATGCCGAACTTGGCCATCCGTCCCTCGGTGTCGCGGTCGCCGACGGGCTGGCCGTCGACGCGCACCTCGCCCGAGTCGGGCGCCATCAGCCCGATGGCGATCTTGAGCGTGACCGACTTGCCCTGGCCCGAGCCGCCGATGATCACCAGCGAGCGTCCGACCGCCACGTCCAGCGTGACGTCGTCGAGCACCGTGCGGCCCTCGAAGCGCTTGCTCACGCCGCGCATGTCGAGCTTCGGCCCGGCGGGATAGGGAAGGAGCACGTCGGAAAGCGCGGCGGCGTCCAGGCTCATGGACGGGGACTCATCGGCTGAACACGCTGGTGAGCATGTAGTCGGCGGCGAACACCAGCACCGCCGAGCTGACCACGGCGAAGGTGGTGGCGCGTCCGACTCCGCGCGCGCCGCCCGTGGCGTTGTAGCCGTGGTAGCTGCCCATCAGCGTCACGATGAAGCCGAACACCGCCGCCTTGAGCAGGCCGCTCTCCACGTCCCAGGCCGTCAGGAAGCCGATGGTGTTGCGGATGTAGCCCGCGGGCGAGAAGTGCAGGGTGGTGGTGGCCACCAGCCAGCCGCCCATGATCCCGATCACGTCGGCCACCACCGTCAGCAGCGGCAACGTCAGCACACCCGCCGTCAGTCGCGGCGCGACCAGGTATCGGAACGGGTCGGTGGAGAGGGTCTCCAGGGCGTCGATCTGCTCGGTGGCGCGCATGGCCCCGACCTCGGCGGCGATGGCGGCCGCCACGCGGCCGGAGAGCATCAGCGCCGCCAGCACGGGGCCGAGCTCGCGCGTGATCCCCAGCGCCACGATCTGCGGCATGATCTGCTCGGCGTTGAAGCGCACGCCGCCGGTGTGGATGTTCAGCGCCAGGGCGGCGCCCGTGAACACCGCCGTCAGCCCGATCACGGGCAAGGACAGGAAGCCCACCTGCATCAGCTGGCGCGCGATCTGGCGGCCGAACACGGGCGGCGTCACGGCCGCCCACACGCCGCGCCCGGCGAACGGGGCCAGGCGCCCCGCATCGCTGCAGATCGCCAGCGCCCAGCGCCCGACCGCCTGGACGAAGCCCAGCCCCCTGATGGTGTCCTCGTTCACGCCTGTCCCAGGTAGGTGCGCTGCAGGCGCGGCGCGAGGCGGGTCAGCACCTCATAGGCGATCGTCCCGCACGCCGTGGCCACCTCGTCGACGGGCACGTCGGGGCCGAGCAGCTGGACGGGGTCGCCGGCGCGCAGGCCGGGCGCGTCGCTCGCGTCGAGGGTCATCAGGTCCATGGAGATGCGGCCGAGCACGGGGAGGCGGCGTCCGTCGTGGAAGCCATAGAGTCCGCCGCCGCCCGCCCGCAAGACGCCGTCGGCGTAGCCGGCCGCCACGGTGGCCGTGCGCAGCGTCTCGCCCGCGGTGAAATCCGCGCCGTAGCCGACGCTCTCGCCGGGGCGGACGGTGCGCAGCTGCAGCACGGGCGCGCTCAGCGTAGCGACGGCGCGGAAGCGCGGGTCGGGGGCGCCGCGCGGACCGCCCCCGTAGAGCGTGATCCCCGGCCGTACCTCGTCAAGCGCATAGTCCGGGCCCAGCAGCACGCCCGCGCTGTTGGCCAGGCTACGCCGCACGCCGGGGAGGGCGGCGGCGGCCTGCATAAAACGCTTGTGCTGGTGGCCGTTCAGCGGGTGGTCCACGTCCTCGGCGCAGGCGAGGTGGCTCAGCACCGCGACGAGGTCGATCCCGCGCAGCCGGTCGGGCGAGGCGACCAGCGCCTGCAGCTCCTCCGGACGCAGGCCGAGGCGGTTCATGCCCGTGTCCACGTGCAACGCCGCGTCGCCGCCGCCCGCCCCGCGCCAGGTCTCCACTTGGTCCAGGGAGGACAGCACCGGTGTGAGGCGGGCGGCGTGCAGCCGCCTGGCGGAATCGGGCGGGCAGCCGTCGAGCACGCGGACGTCGGCGTCGGGCAGGGCGACCCGCAGCGCCTCGCCCTCGGCGAGGCGCGCGACGTAGAAGATGCGCGCGCCCTCCGCCGCCAGCCGGCGCGCGACCGGAGCGGCGCACAGGCCATAGCCGTCGGCTTTGACCACGGGCGCGACCTCCGCCCCGCCTGCGAGCGTTCGCAGGGTGGCGAAGTTCGACGCGAGCGCGTCGAGGTCGACGCTGAGGGTCGCGGCGCTGGCGGACACTCGGCGGGGTCTAGCGCCGCTCGAAGCGGTCGTCGCGGGCCAGGTTGCCGAACTTGGTCAGGTCGGCGTTGAAGGAGAGCTTCACCGTGCCGATGGGGCCGTGGCGCTGCTTGCCGATGATGGCCTCGGCGACGTTGCGCACCCGGTCCATGTCCTCCTGCCAGGTGAGGTGCTCGGGCGTGCCCTCGCGCGGTTCACCGCGGCCGAGGTAGTAGCTCTCGCGGTAGACGAACATCACCACGTCGGCGTCCTGCTCGATGGAGCCGGACTCGCGCAGGTCGCTGAGCTGGGGTTTCTTGTCCTCACGGTTCTCCACTTGGCGGGAGAGCTGGCTCAGCGCGATCACCGGCACGCTCAGCTCCTTGGCGAGCGCCTTGAGGCCCTGGGTGATCATGGAGACCTCCTGCACCCGGTTGTCGCCCCGCGAATTGTCGGTGGTGACGAGCTGCAGGTAGTCCACCACGATAAGGTCAAGCCCCGTGGAGCGCTTCAGCCGCCGCGCGCGGGCGGTCAGCTTGGCGATGGAGAGGCCGCCGGTGGCGTCGATGAACAGCGGGCTGTCTTGGATCTCCACGGCGGCGTCGCGCACGCGGTAGTACTCGGCATTGTCGATCTCGCCCTTGCGCAGCCGGTCGGACGAGACGCCCGAAGCCTCGGCCAGGAGGCGCGTGGCCAGCTGCTCGGCGCTCATCTCGAGACTGAAGAAGGCGACCACGCCTCCGGAGACCGTCTTCTTGCCGCCGTCGGACTGCGGCTCCCACGCGTAGGCCTTGGCCACGCTGAAGGCGATGTTGGTGGCGAGCGCCGTCTTGCCCATGGAGGGCCGGCCGGCGACGATCACGAGGTCGGAGGGGTGCAGGCCGCCCAGCTGCCGGTCCAGGTCGATCAGGCCGGTGGAGAGGCCGGCGAGGCCGCCCTCGCGGTCCTTGGCCTCGGCGATGGTGTCGGTGGCGCCGGTGAGGGCGTCGGCGAAGCTCATGAAACCCTGGCTCGACGTGCCGCTCTCGGCCAGGCCGTAGAGCTGCAGCTCGGCGGACTCGATCTGGTCGCGCGCTTCGGTCTCCTCATCGCCGGTGGCGGCGTGGGTGATCTCGCCGCCGATGCGGATCAGCTCGCGCCGGATCGCCAGATCGTAGATCACCCGCGCGTAGTCGGGCGCGTTGGCGGCGGGCGGCGCGCGGTCGACCAGCAGCGCCAGGTAGCTCAGGCCGCCGAGCTGCAGGTAGCCGGGGTCGGCGGCGAAGCGCTGCTGGAACAGGATCGGCTCGGCCAGCTGGCCCTTGCGGATGCACTCCTCCATGGCCGCGAACAGGCGCTGATGGAACGGCTCGTAGAAGTGCGTCGCATGCAGCCGGTCGGTGAGCCTCTCATAGGCCGCGTTATCGTAGAGCACCGCCCCGAGCAGGGCCTGCTCCGCCTCCACGTTGCAGGGCGGAGCGGCGAGGGCGGGGAGCTCGGCGGGGGAGGGAACGGGCTGGAGCGCAAGGGCGGGAGGCGTCATGAAGGCGCGGTTCTAGCGGCGCCTTCCGGGGCGCGCACCGCCGCAAGGTGACCGTCCACAGGCGGCTCCACAGGGATTATGTCGCGTTCGTGACGGAGCGTCGCACGCGGGTGCGACAGGGGCGGACGGAGCTCGCCCGATGCGAGAAGGGCCGCCGCGGTCTGCCGCGACGGCCCTTCCCAACTCAGCGGTGAAGCGGAATCAGCCGCGGTAGTCGGCGTCCGCCATGGCCTGGCCGGCGCCGCCCTCCAGCATGTCCTGCGCCGCCGCCGCGTCCTCGGCGCGCGCATCGGCGAACTGGCTGGCGATCACGTCCTCGCCGCGGGCCTGGCGCTCGGCCTCGTCCTGGCTGCGGGCGATGTTGATCTTCACCGAGACGGTGACCTCGGGGTGGAGCTGCAGCTTCACCTCGTGCACGCCCAGCGTCTTGATCGGACGGTCGAGCACCACCTGGTTGCGCTCGACGCGGCCGTCCTCGGCCTGGATCGCCTCCGCCACGTCGCGGCCGGAGACCGAGCCGTAGAGCTGGCCCGACTCGCCCGCCTGGCGGATCAGGATGTAGCTCGCGCCGTCCAGGCGCTGGCCGTTGCGTTCGGCCACGGACCGGTTCTCGGCGTTGCGCGCCTCGATCTGGTCGCGCTGCGCCTCGAACACCTTGAGGTTCGACGTGTTGGCCCGCAGAGCCTTGGAGCGCGGCAGGAGGAAGTTGCGGGCGAACCCGTCCTTGACGCTGACCACGTCGCCGATGGCGCCGAGGTTTTGCACGCGCTCGAGAAGTACGACTTTCATGGTTCCGCCCTCCTCAGCGCACGACGTAGGGGAGGAGCGCCAGGAAGCGGGCGCGCTTGATCGCCTGGGCGAGCTCGCGCTGCTTGATCTGGCTCACCGCGGTGATGCGCGACGGCACGATCTTGCCGCGCTCGCTGATGTAGCGCTGCAGGAGCTTGACGTCCTTGTAGTCGATCTTCGGCGCGCCGGCGCCCGAGAACGGGCACACCTTGCGGCGACGGAAGAAGGGGCGACGGCCGCCGCCGCCGGCCGCGGAGCCGGGGGCGGTGGAGCCCGTGTCGGGGGTGTTGATGTCGGTCATGTGCTAGGTCCTCAGGCCGCGGCCGGGGCGTCTTCGACGGCCGGCGCGGGCGCGTCGTCGCGCGGCGGACGGTCGGGGCGGCCTTCGCGGCCTTCACGCTCGGAGCGGTCGCGCTCGCGGCGGGCGAGCACGGGGGAGAGTTCGAGGTCGATCTCCTCCACGCGCACGGTCATGTAGCGCAGCACGTCCTCGTTGATGGAGAGTTGGCGCTCCATCTCCTTGACGGCGGGCGCCGGGCTGTCGAGCGCCAGCAGCGAGTAGTGGCCCTTGCGGTTCTTCTTGATGCGGTAGGTGAGGTTGCGCAGGCCCCAGTACTCGATCTTGGCGACGGAACCGCCGCCTTCCTCGATGATGGCCTTGAGCTGGTCGTTCAGGGCCTCGGCCTGTTGCGGCGAGATGTCCTGCCGCGCGATCACCACGTGTTCGTAGAGCGCCATCTGTGGGCGGTGTCCTCTTCCGTCGAGACCGAGGGCGGCGCCCGGCGCCGGCGGAAGCTGCGGCGCGCGGACGACGGTTCCGGATCGCGGCGGGGCGGCTAGGCCGGTCCCGTGTGAGGCCGCGAAGGACCGCCTCTCGAAGAGCGCGCGCTTATACGCGAAAGCGGCGGCGGGGCAATGCGCTCCCGCCGCCGGCCGGCCTACTTCAGCGCCTTCACCGCCGCGAGCGTCAGCTCCACGTGCTTGGACGGGTTCATGTCGGAGTGGATGAAGGTGATCTTCCCATCACGGCCGATCACGTAGCTGGTGCGCGCCGAGATGTCGTGGCCCAGGAAGCTCGACTTGGCGTCGTATTCCTTGCTGATGGTCAGGCCCGGGTCGGCCAGCACGGCGAACTTGTCGCGGCACTCGGTCTTGGAGAACTCGGCCACGCGGTCGACGTTGCCGCCGGTGACGCCCACGATGGTGGCGCCGGCCTTCTTGAAGTCGTCCGTGGCGTCGGAGAAGGCGTGCGCCTCCAGCGTACAGCCCGAGGTGAAGGCGGCCGGGAAGAAGTAGAGCACCACCGGCCCCTTCTTCAGCTGCTTCTGCAGGTCGAAGTCGAAGTCCTTGCCGGCGAGCGCGCCCTTGGCGGTGAACTCCGGCGCAGCGGCGCCCACCGGCAGCGAGGCGTGAGCGGCGCCCGCGGCGATCAGCGCGGCGGCGAGGGCGAGGGGGACGAGGCGCTTCATGCGTCGGGGCTCCGGAGACGGGCGAAAGCTTGGCGGCGGCCACCCTATACAGGTCGGATGCGTTCGCCTAACCGTCCGCGCCGCCAGAGCCGGAACGGCCGCCGTCAGGAGAGACGCCCATGAGCCTCGCCTTCATCTTCCCCGGGCAGGGCAGCCAGGCGGTCGGCATGGGCGCAGAGCTCGACGCTTTCCGCCCGGCGCGCGAGGTGTTCGAGGAGGTGGACGAGGCGCTCGGTCAGCACCTGACGCGGCTCATGCGTGAAGGCCCGATCGAGGAACTCACGCTTACGGAGAACGCCCAGCCCGCGCTGATGGCCGTGTCCTTGGCGGTGATCCGCACCCTGCGCGACGAGATGGGCGCCGGGACCGATGGCGCAGCCTTCGTCGCCGGCCATAGCCTGGGCGAGTACAGCGCCCTGGCCGCCGTCGACGCGCTCACCGTCTCCGACACCGCACGCCTCCTGAAGCTGCGCGGGCAGGCGATGCAGCGCGCCGTACCGGTGGGGGAGGGAGCGATGGCCTCGCTGATCGGGCCGAAGACGGACCTGGCGCTCGCCGAGAAGGCCGCCGAGGTGGGCTCCAGGGTCGGCGTGTGCGTGGTGGCCAACGACAACAACGCGGGTAACATCGTCATATCCGGCGAGAAGGCGGCGGTGGACGCGGCCATCGCCGAGGCCAAGATCCTGGGCGCCCGCGCCGTCCCGCTCAACGTGTCCGCCCCCTTCCACTGCCCGCTGATGCAGCCCGCCGCCGACGCCATGGCCGAGGCGCTGGCCGGCGCCCGCCTCGTCGCACCTCGCGCGCCGCTGGTGGCCAACATCACCGCGCGCCCGACCAACGACCCGGAGGAGATCCGCCGCTTGCTGGTCGAGCAGGTCACCGGCCGCGTGCGCTGGCGCGAGAGCGTGGAGTGGATGGCGGCGAACGGCGTCACGCGCTTCGTGGAGGCGGGGGCGGGCAAGGTGCTCGCCGGCATGGTCAAGCGCATCGCGCCGGACGCCGACGCCTGCTCGCTGAGCGGCCCGACGGACCTCGAGGCCTTCGCGGCCTCGCTTTGACGGAGCGCATCATGTTCGATCTGAGCGGCAAGACCGCGCTCGTCACGGGCGCGACGGGCGGCATCGGCGGCGCGATCGCCCGCGCGCTGCACGGTCAAGGGGCGTCCGTCGTGCTCTCCGGTACGCGCGAGGAGGCGCTGGCCGCGCTGCAGGGCGAACTCGGCGAGCGGGCCAGCGTCGCGGCGGCGGACCTGTCCGATCCGGTCTCCGTGGACGCCCTGGTCGGCCGGGCGGAGGAGGCCGCGGGCGCGGGGCTCGACATCCTGGTCGCCAACGCCGGGGTGACCCGCGACGGCCTGCTGCTGCGCATGAAGGACGACGACTGGGAGACGGTGCTGCGGGTGAACCTGGAGAGCTACTTCCGGCTGTCCCGCGCCGCGCTCCGCGGCATGTTCAAGCGCCGCCACGGACGCATCATCGGCGTGACCTCAATCGTCGGCGTCACGGGCAATCCCGGGCAGGCCAACTACGCCGCCTCCAAGGCCGGCATGATCGGCTTCTCCAAGTCGCTCGCGGCGGAGGTCGCGTCGCGCAGCATCACGGTGAACGCGGTCGCGCCCGGCTTCATCACCAGCCCCATGACGGACGCGCTGAACGAGGCGCAGCGCGCCGCCACGCTCGCCCGCATCCCCGCCGGGCGCATGGGCGAGGGCGCCGAGATCGCCGCGGCGTGCGTCTACCTGGCGTCGGCGGAGGCGGCCTACGTCACCGGCCAGACCCTGCACGTGAACGGCGGCATGGCTATGATCTGAACGCCCGCGGCGCCTGCAGCCGTCGGCTTTGCGGCCGCAGATCGGCGTGCTAACGCGGTCGTCGACGGCGCACCCGGCCTCGGTGGGGAGCGTGGATCTGCGGCTTGGCGCTCAGCCGACCGTCTCAACGAATAGAAAGACAAGGGACTCCGAAGTCATGTCCGACACCCTGGAACGCGTCCGCAAGATCGTCATCGAGCACCTGGACGCCGATCCCGAGAAGGTCACGGAGAAGGCGAGCTTCATCGACGACCTGGGCGCCGACAGCCTCGACAATGTCGAGCTGGTCATGGCTTTCGAGGAGGAGTTCGACATCGAGATCCCCGACGACGCCGCCGAGCACATCCAGACCGTCGGCGACGCCGTGAAGTTCATCCAGGAGAAGTCGGGCCAGCAGTGAGGCCCGGCGCGGGCCTCCGCCCGCGCGTGTGAGGCGGGGGCGCATCGCCTCCGCCCGTTCCGCGGTCTAGTCTCGGCCGCGAGTCGGTCAGGAGACCCGCCCCCCGTCATGCGTCGCGTCGTCGTCACCGGCCTTGGCCTCGTCACCCCCCTCGCCAACGGCGTGGAGGCGAGCTGGGCCGCCATCCTGGCCGGGCGATCCGGCGCGGGCCGCATCACCACCTTCGACGCGGACGGCTGGGCCTGCCAGGTCGCCTGCGAGGTGCCGCGCGTCGACGGCCGCGGCGGCGGCCGCGCCGCCGACCCGCACTCCTTCGATCCCGACAAGGTGCTGAGCCTGCGCGAGCAGCGCCGGATCGACGACTTCATCCTCTACGGCATCGCCGCCGCCGACGAGGCCGTGCGCGACGCCGGCTGGACGCCCGAGGACCCGCACGAGCGCGAGCGCACGGGCGTGATCATCGGCTCCGGCATCGGTGGCCTGAACACCATCTACGAGACCTCGATCGAGCTGAAGGAGCGCGGTCCGCGCAAGGTGGGACCGTTCTTCATCCCTTCGGCCCTGATCAATCTCGCGTCCGGCCACATCTCCATACGGTACGGCTTCAAGGGGCCGAACCACGCGGTGGTGACGGCCTGCGCCTCGGGCGCGCACGCGGTCGGCGACGCCTGCCGGCTCATCAAGTACGGCGACGCGGATGTGATGATCGCGGGCGGGGCGGAGGCGGCGATCGGGCCCATCGGCGTGGCCGGCTTCATCGCCTGTCGCGCCCTCACCACCGGCTTCAACGACGCGCCCGAGAAGGCGAGCCGGCCGTACGACAAGGACCGAGACGGTTTCGTGCTCGGCGAGGGCGCGGGCGTGCTGGTGCTGGAGGAGTACGAGCACGCCAAGGCGCGGGGCGCGAAGATCTACGCCGAGGTGAAGGGCTACGGCCTCTCCGGCGACGCCCACCACATCACCGCCCCCGCGTCGGACGGCGACGGCGGCTACCGCGCCATGCAGGCGGCGCTGAAGGACGCCGGGATGAGCGCGGCCGACATGGACTACATCAACGCCCATGGCACATCGACGCCGCTCGGCGACGAGATCGAGCTGGGCGCCGTCGAGCGCATCCTGGGCGACGACGCGGCGAAGGCGACGATGAGCTCCACCAAGTCCGCCATCGGCCACCTCCTGGGCGCCGCCGGCGCGGTGGAGGCCTGCTTCACCTGCCTGGCCATCCGCGACCAGGTCGCCCCGCCGACCATCAACCTCGACAACCCGTCGGTCGAGACGAAGATCGACCTCGTGCCTCACACCAAGAAGGCCATGAAGATCGACGCCGCCTTGTCGAACAGCTTCGGTTTCGGCGGCACCAACGCCAGCCTCGTATTCACGAAGGTCGCGTGAGAGCGGTCGCGTGAGAGGCTTCGCATGAGCGCTGGGGGCGGCCGGCGCTTCGTCGCGGGCGTCACCGGCGCGGTCCTGACCTTCGTCGCCCTGGCGGTGCTCGCGGTCGCGGGCGGACTGGCCGCCTACGTCGCGCCGGGTCCCGCCGCTCAGGGAGGCGCAACCGCCACCACCGTGATCCTGCGCCACGGCGCGCACGTGCAGGAGATCGCCGCCGCCCTGAAGCGGCAGGGCGCCATCGCGTCCACGCCCGCCTTCATCGTCGCCGCCGAACTGACGGGCGCCGCGCGGCGGCTGAAGTCGGGCGAGTACCTGATCCCCTCACGCGCCTCGCTGGGCGCGGTGCTGAAGCGTATCCGCACGGGCGAGATCGTGCACCACCGGGTCACCATCGCCGAGGGGCTCACCTCGCAGCAGGCGCTGGACATCCTCAAGGCCTCCGATGTGCTCACCGGTGACGCGCCCACGCCGACGGAGGGCGCCATCCTGCCCGAAACCTACGACGTGGTGCGCGGCGACGGCCGCTCGGCGGTGCTGCAGCGCATGATGGACGACCGCGACCGCCTGCTGGCGTCGCTGTGGGCCAAGCGCCAGCCCGGCCTGCCCTACGCCTCGCCGCAAGAGGCGGTCGCCCTGGCCTCCATCATCGAGAAGGAGACCGCCGTGCCCGCCGAGCGCCCGCGCGTGGCCGCCGTCTACGTCAACCGCCTGCGGGCGAACATGAACTTGGACGCTGATCCAACGCTGATCTACGGCATCACGCGCGGCTATCCCCTCGGCCGCGGCCTGACCAAGTCGGAGCTGGCGGCCGACACGCCCTACAACACCTACCTGCACTCCGGCCTGCCGCCGACCCCCATCGCCAACCCGGGCCGGGCGAGCCTGGCCGCCGTGCTCGACCCGCCGCACACGCAGGAGCTGTTCTTCGTCGCCGACGGCACGGGCGGCCACGCCTTCGCGCGCACCCAGGCCGAGCAGGACGCCAACGTCGCCAAGTGGCGCGCCATCGAGAAGGCGCGCGCGGCCGCCAAGGCCGTGGCCACCACGACAGCCAGGGCGACTGTGACCCAGACGCACGCACAGGCCGCCCATGCCCGCTGACGCCGGCTTGCAGGCCGCCGAGGACCGTCGGCTGCGCCGCGGTGTCATGCTGATCCTGTGCAGCCCGTCGGGCGCGGGGAAGACCTCGCTGTCGCGTCGTCTCGTGGCCGACTTCCCGGAGCTGTCGCTCTCCGTTTCCTGCACCACGCGCGGCGAGCGGCCGGGCGAGCGGCACGGGCGGGAGTACTTCTTCACCTCGCCCGACGAGTTCGCGCGACTGATCGAGGAGGACGCGTTCCTGGAGTGGGCTGAGGTCCACGACCACCGCTACGGCACCCCGCGCGAGCCGGTGCTGGCGGCGCTGGAGGCCGGGCGCGACGTGCTCTTCGACATCGACTGGCAGGGCGCGCGCGCGGTGACGGCCAAGACGCCCGACGACGTGGTGCGCGTGTTCGTGCTGCCGCCCTCGATGCGCGATCTCCACCGCCGCCTTGTCGCTCGCGCGCAGGACTCCGACGCGGTGATAGCCGGGCGGCTGCAGCGCGCGTCGGGCGAGATCTCGCACTGGTCGGAGTTCGACTATGTGCTGGTCAACGACGATTTCGACCGCGCCTATACGGAACTCAGCCACATCTATCGCGCCGAGCGGCTGAAGCGCGCGCGCCAGCCCTGGCTGGCTGGCTTCGTTCAGCGGCTGGACGACGAGGGCGTCTAGGGCTCCCCGCCGCTGCGGGCGATCAGCTCGCGCAGGTCGGTCTCCCACAGCGCCGCCCAGGTGTGTGTCCCATGGCCGTGGCCTGCCTTCTCGATCGGGATCAGCACGAACCTGCCCGCCTTGAGCCGCGGGCCGAAGCGCTCACCCACCTTCAGCTCGGGCGGGTTGATGAAGTCGTCGGCGGAGTTCACCCAGGTGAGCGGGACCGTGATCTTCTCCAGCTCACCCGAGGGGTCGTAGGTGCGCGAGGCGGCCACCTGATAGAGCAGGTCGTTGGCCTCGCCGGTCTTCAGCGTGCGGTCGACGGTCTGGCGGTAGAGGGCGTCCGCCTTGTCCAGCGTGTCGAGCTGGCGGTGCATGGGGGCGGGCGCCGCGCCCGCCACGGCCAGGAAGGCGGCGGCCTCGCGCAGGCCGCCCTGGGGCTCGACGGTGTAGTCGCCCCCCCTGTAGCCCGGATCGGAGACGATGGCGTCCATCACCGCCTCGCGCCACAGGCGGTTGCGGCCGACGATGGCCGTCGGCGCGCAGGCCAGGGGCATGATCGCCTGCGCGAAGCCGGGGTAGGCCTCGCCCCAGACGAAGTCGTGCATGCAGCCCATGGAGGTGCCCATGAGCAGGCGCAGCCGGTCCACCTTGAGGCCGTCGACCAGCAGCGCGTGCTGGGCGGCGACCATGTCGGCGTAGTCGTACTTGGGAAAGCGGGCGTGCAGGCCGTCCGACGGCTTGGACGAGGCGCCGTGGCCGATGCCGTCCGGCAGGATCACGTACCAGCGCCGGATGTCGAGCGCGCCGCCAGGCTTGTAGAGCACATCGGCGAACTGCGGGCTCAGGAACTGCTTGCCCGATCCGCCGGTGCCGTGGAGCACCGTCACCGCGTTGGTCACGCGGCCTTGCGCGTCGCGCCGCGGCTCGCCGAGCGTGGTGTAGTGCAGGCGCAGCTCCGGCAGCGTCTCGCCCGAACGGAAGCGGAAGCCGCGGACGACGTAGTCGCCCTCACGCGTCGGCCAGGGCGTAGAAGCGGCCGCCACCGTCCCGGCGAGGGATGCGATCGGCGCGTTGCTGTGGAACGGCGCTCCGGTGGCCGGCTGGGCGACGAGGGCGAGGGCGGCGAGGAGCGCGGCGGACATGGCGGGGAGCTTGGCGCGGAGCGGCGTCAGCCCGCAAGGGTCGCCTGCGCCAGCCGCAGGAAGCCGGCCACGTCCACCGTCTCAGCGCGCACGTCCGCCGGCAGGCCCGCGGCCGCGCACAGGGCCTCGCCGCCCAGCGGTTTCAGCGACGACCGAAGCATCTTGCGGCGCTGGCCGAAGGCGGCGGCGGTGACGCGCTCCAGCGCGCCCACGAGCGCCGCGTCGGGCCCGTCGTCGCGCGGGACGGCGCGGATCACGGCGGAGTCCACCTTGGGGGGCGGCGTGAAGGCGCGGGCCGGCAGGGCCATCACCGTCTCCACCCGCGCCAGGGCCTGCGCCAGGACGGAGAGCCGCCCGTAGTCGCGGCCTCCCGGCGGGGCGCCGATGCGCTCGGCGACCTCCGCCTGGAACATCAGCGTCATGGAGGCGGGGCGGAACGGCCCGGTGAGCCAGCCGGTGAACAGCGGCGTGCCCACGTTGTACGGCAGGTTGGACACGACCGCAGTGGGCGCGTCGGGAGCGTGCGCGGCGAGCAGTGCGGCGCCGTCGATCGCCAGGGCGTCGGCTTCGACCACCTGCAGCGCGCCTTCGGCGGCGTCGGCCAGCTCTCCCAGCAACGGCAGGAAGCGCCGGTCCTTCTCGACGGCGACGACGCGGTGGCCGGCGGCCAGCAGCGCGCGCGTCAGGCCGCCGGGGCCGGGGCCCACCTCCAGCACGGCCGCACCGTGCGGGAGCGCGGCCAGCCGCACGATCTTGGCCGTGACGTTCAGGTCGAGCAGGAAGTGCTGGCCGAACCGCTTGTCCGCGCCGAGTCCATGCTCGGCCAGCGCCTCGCGCAGGGGCGGCAGCCCCGAGAGGTCCACCTCAGCGCGCGGAGATGCGCGCCCGCTCGCGGCGGGCGGCCATGTCCGCGGCGAGGCGCACGGCGGCGACCAGGCTGTCGGCGCGAGCGAGGCCGCGGCCGGCGATCCCGAAGCCCGTGCCGTGGTCGGGCGAGGTCCGCACGATGGGCAGGCCCAGGCTGACGTTCACTCCGCCCCAGAAGTCCACCGTCTTCACCGGGATCAGCGCCTGATCGTGGTACAGGCACACGGCGGCGTCGTAGCGGGCGCGCGCCTCGGTGTGGAACAGGGTGTCGGCCGGCTGCGGGTCGGTGATGTCGATGCCCTCGGCGCGAAGGCGCTCCGCCGCGGGGCGGACGATGTCGATCTCCTCGCGGCCCAGCGTGCCGCTCTCGCCCGCGTGCGGGTTGAGGCCGGCCAGCGCGAGCCTCGGGCGCTCGATCCCGAGGTCAGTGCGCAGGGCGTGGGCGGTGACGCGCGCGGTCTCCACGATCCGCTCCAGGCTGACTGCGGCGACCGCCTCCTTGAGGGACAGGTGGATGGTCACGAGCACGCAGCGGAGGTCGGCGGCCGCGAGCATCATCACCGGCCCGCGCGGGCCGGCGTAGGGTGCGCCGCCCGTGAGCTCGGCCAGGAACTCCGTGTGGCCGGGGAAGCCGAAGCCGGCCTCGTACAGCGGAGCCTTGGCGATGGGCGCCGTCACGATCCCGCCGACGCGGCCCGAGAGCGCCAAGCCGACGGCGGTCTCGATCCAGCGGATCACGCTCGGAGCGTAGGAGGGCGACGGCTTGCCGGCGACCACGGGTGCGGTGAGAGGCAGGTCCAGCACGGGAAGCGCGTTCGGGAAAGCCGCGGCCGCCGCCGAGGGAGCGCCGACCCGCTGCACCGGCGTGCGGCCGCTGGCCGCCGCCAGCGCATCGGCGTCGCCCACCACCACGAAGGGCAGCGGCTCGGCACGGAGCGCCCGCCACGCCTTGACGATGATCTCCGGGCCGATCCCTGCAGGATCGCCCAGAGTCACGGCCAGCGGCGTCGCGGGCGGGGAAGGGGCGGGGAGGCGCGCCGAAGCGCCGGCGTCCGCCGCGCCCGCCAGCGTCATCGGTTCTCGATGGCTGCGGAGTTGCGCAGGTCGCGCAGGAAGCGGCGCGCGATCATGCCCAGCTGCTCGCCGTAAATGCGGTTCTCGATATCGGCGCGCGTCGGCTCCTTGGAGCCGCCGACGTGGCGACCGCACACGGCGATCACGTGCAGGCCCTGCGCGGTGCGCACGGGCTGGCTGACCTCGCCCGGCTTGAGCCCGTCGATGGCCTTGCGGAAGTCGGGCGACAGGTCGTCCAGGCTGGTCTCGCCCAGGTCGCCGGCGACCACGCCCGAGACCTTGCCCGCCTCCGTCTGCAGCTGATCGCAGGCGTGGACCTGGCCGCGGAGGGTCTCGAGCTTGGCCTGAGCGGCGGCCACCTCGGTGGCGGGCGCCGTCCGGTTCAGGGCGATCGCCGCTTGCTTCAGGTCGATCACGTTGGCGCTTACGCCCGCACGCTTCTCGCGCAGCTGGACGATGTAGACGCCGTCGCGCACGGGGATGGGGCCGGAGGTCTGGCCGGGTTGCAGCGTCTCGACCGCGTGCTGGATCTCGGCCGGCATCTCGCCGGACACGAGCCAGCCGGCGTCGCCGCCGTTGGCCGCCGAGGGCAGCGCCGAGAATTGGCGCGCCACCGCCTGGAAGGGCGCCGCGCTCGTCTTCATCTGCTCGACCAGCTGATTGGCGCCGTCCAGCGCCTGCTGCTGGCCGCCGAGGCGGTTGGCGTCGAGGAACACCTCGCTGACGAGGTATTGCGGCTTGGAGGCCGACGCGTTGTAGCGGGCGAGCGCCGCGGTGATCTGATCGTCGCCGACGTGCACGTTGTCGCGGAAGCGGCCGGACACGTACTTTCGCCAGCCCAGCTGCACCTTGAGCTGGTCGCGCAGGGTGGCGGGCTCGATGCCGGCGCCCTCCAGGCTCTTGATCAGTTGCGGACCTTTGACGTTGTAGCTCTTGGCCATGTCCTCGATCTCCGCATCCACCTCCTTGTCGGTGGGGAAGACCTTGTAGTGCTGCTTCTCCTCGACGCGGCTCAGCTCCTGCATCTGCAGCCGCTCGTCGACCAGCGCGCGCAGCGCCTCGCGCTCGATCTGCGGCAGGTTCGCCTCCGTGGGCTGCACGCCGGTGGAGACGATCAGGAGGCGGATGCGCTGGCGCAGGTCGTAGGTCGAGATGACCTCGTCGTTGATGACCGCGGCCACCGACTCGCTCATCGGCCGAGGCCCGGCGGCCGTGGCGGGGGTGGCGGCCGGGGCGGCGGCGCCCGCGGCTGCGGCGGGCGACGCGGCGGGCGTGATGCTCTGGCCGAGCGCTGCGGCGGGCAGGGCGGCCAGCCACACGGCCAGGGCCGCGCCGGAAGCGGGACGCATGGAACGCATGAACTCTGAAACCTCTTGCGGGAGGCGCTCGGCGCGCATCAGCGCCCGGATGTCGCCGGCCTGAAGGGCGAACCTGTATCACCCAGTGTGGCCAGGGTAAGGCGGATCCCGATGCTGTTGGAGGCGCCGATCGCCGCACGGTACGTTTCGTCGCGGGTGTAGATCAGGTCCACGCGGATGCACTCGTCGCGATAGACCAGCCCGATCTGCGCCGCCGGGAAGGTCTTCAGCCGCAGGTCGCGCGTGGCGTTGACGCTGACGCCCCAGTTCTTGAGCACGAACCAGGTGCCCGCGATCGTGGCGTCCTCCACCCGGCCAATCTGGGTCACGCCCTGCGCGTCGATGAAGAAGCCGCTCTCGTTATACAGGTAGCGCAGGCTGCCCTGGATGGAGCCCCAGCCCACGTCCAGGCCCGCCTCGTTGCGGCGCACCGCCAGGGTCTCGGCGTCCAGCCGCGAGCGGATGAAGAAGTTCGTCCCCGCGACGGGCGACACCTGCGCGAACGCCACGTAATCCGACGTGCGGCCCTGCAGGCCGGAGCCGACCGTGAAGGCCGGGTCTGGCTCGGTTCGGTAGGTGCGCCCCACGGTGAAGTTGGCGGTGCGCCCCGCGCCCCACAGCACGTTGGCCCGCGCGCCAATGTTGAAGCGGGCGCCGCTCTCGTACAGGTCGAAGCCGGGGAAGCGGTCGGGCTCGAACAGGGTGGTGTCGTCGAACTCGAAGGCGACGCTGTCTTCGTTGGGGATGTTGCGGTCGGGCTTGTAGTTGGGCGAGACCAGCGCCTGAATGATCGGCTCGATGATGATCGAGGTCGAGGACGTGGTGCGGATCAACGGCCAACTGGCGGTGAAGCCGGCGGTGCCCTGGGCGATGCCGTTCAGCGCGTTGGAGGGCTTGCTCGTGTTGACGATCCCGTTGGACGTGGTCAGCACCCCGTCGCCGATGCTGTAGAGGTCCGCGCGCGCTTCCAGAAGCGGCTGCACGCGGATGCCGTCGGGCAGGAACAGGTCGCGCCGCCACTCGGCGCGCGCGCTGGCGCGCCGGCTGTCGTCGTAGGTAAGGGCGGAGGTGCCGGCCGGCAGAACCGTGTCGAGCTGCGTCCCCAGCCGCTGCGGCCCGAGCGGTTGCAGGCCCGTGGGGTCGGAGATGGAGACCACGTCGTCGTTGCGCGTAAGCACCACGCCGCTGGCGCGCATGCGCAACCGCCCGCCCAGGATGTCGGTCGCTGGATCCCAGCGCGCCTCGATCAGCGGACCCACCACGGGGAAGGCCTTGTTGCTCTCGAAGGTGGTGCGGCCGCTCGCGTCGGTGCCGTAGGCGCGCAGCGACTGGAAGCTGATGGCCGCGACCGAGATGTAGGAGGTCGGGTCCGTCCGTTCGCCGAACAACTGCGAGACCAGCCGGTCGGTGTCGGCGGGATACAGGCCGCGATTGGTGAACACGCTCCGCACGTCGTAGCGGCGGAACAGCGTCGGGTCGGTCACGCGCTCCAGGCCGAAGCCGGCGTCGTAGTCGGGGCCGAAGGTGAACCGGCCGTTGGACAGGATGTAGGAACGGTTGGTGTCGTCGTCGTAGCGGCCGTTGTTGTCGAACAGCTTTTCGTGCGTGTAGCCGCCGCGCACGTCCACGTAGCCGTTGTCGAACCGCTGCCTGTACTCCAGCTCCAGCAGCGGCTTCACGGCGGTGTCCAGCTGCAGGCGCGCGGTGAGGTCGTTCGAGTCCGACAGGGCGAAGTAGTACGGCTGGTCGTAGGAGAGGCCGAGACGCTTGTTGTAGCTGATCCGCGGCGCCAGGAAGCCCGAGCGGCGCTCGGCGGTCGGGTCCGGCGTCAGCAGCACCGGCAGATAGAAGATCGGCACGCCCTTGACGCGGATCACCGCGTTCTCGAAGTAGATCAGCTTCTTGGGCTTGTCCTCGACGATGCGGGTGGCCCGGATGTCGTAGGTGGGCGTCTTGGGCGTGACGCCGTCGGACTTGCAGATGTCACACGGCGTGTAGACGGCGTTGCGCAGCTCGTTGACGTCCTCGCTGCGCTTGACCGCGGCGCCCGAGGCGATGGTCACGTTCTTCTGCAGTCGTGCGGAGAAGCCCAGCGCCACGCCCGCGCGCAGCTGGTCGTCCAGCTGCACGTCCTCGCCGAACTCGACGGTGCCGTCGACCTGGATCACCATCGCGTGGCCGACGGCGTGGGCCGCGCCGGAGTCGGTGTTGTAGACGATCTTGTCGGCGCGCACGGTGCGGCCCTGCACCCGCGCCTCCGCCCGGCCCTCGGCGGTGACGAGATCGTGGTCGCGGTCGTCGACCAGGCGGTCGGCCTCGATGTAGATCTCGTCGTCGTTGAGACCGTCGGCCCCGGGCGGGGTGGCCGCGGGCAGGGGCGTCGCGGGCCGCAGCAGCTGGGACGGGGCGGGGGGCGCCGCGACCGCGACCGCGGGCGCCGCGGCCAGGGCGGCGGCGCCCAGCAGCAGGCGGGCGCGTCTAGAACGGAACGGGGTCACACGCATCGGTGTCCGATGCGGCGCCGCTGGGGTCAACCGTCCTCGGTATATAGAAGCAGGGTGACGCCGCAGAGCAACGCCAGGGTGGGCGGGGCCCAGGCGGCCAGCGCCGGCGGGATCACCTCCGATCGTCCCAGCGCCGCGCAGAGCTGGCTCACGAAGAAGAACAGGAAGCCCAGCGCCACGGCCGATCCGGCCAGCCGCGCCAGTCCGCCGAGCCGCAGGAGGCGCAGCGAAAAGGCCGCGGCCAGCACGCTCATGGCCGCGTACATCAGCGGCGTGGCCAGGAGCTGTTGGAATTGCAGGCGATAGCCGGTCGCCGAGAAGCCGGCGCGCTCCGTGGCGCGAATCAGGCCCGGCAGGCCCCAGAAGGGCACGGTCTGGGCGTTCTGCTCGGTGGACTGGGCGGCGTCGCGCTTCAGCGTCGAGGGCAGCGTCAGGCTGTCGTAGCGCACCGCCACCGCGCCCGGTGCGCCCTCCAGCGCGTGCGTCAGCCGCCATGCGCCCGGGGTGAGCAGCGCCTCCTCCGCGTCGATCCGTCGCGTGAAGCGCAGCCCCCCCCGCTCGTCCAGGCCGTAGACGAAGAACGACGCGTCTCCCAGGCGCACGCCCGGACCCGGCGCGCGGCGCGCGGCGCGCACGATGGTCTGCCCCCGCCGGTCGCCCTCGCGCAGCCACACCGCCTTGGGCGCCTCCACGAGGTAGCCCTCCATCACCGCGGCCTTGCGCACCTCGAACTCCGAGTTGAGCGCCGACGCGGCCGGATTCAGCAGCAGGGCCGCGCCGACGCCGACCGCCGCGGCCCCCAGCGCGGCGGGTGCGATGAACCGCCAGGCCGAAACGCCCGCCGCACGCAGCGCCACCAGCTCCGAGCGCCGGTTCAGCTGCACGAAGGCGGCGAGCACGCCGAACAGGAAGGCGAAGGGCGCCAGCGACAGCACCACGCTCGGCGACTGCAGCAGCGTCAGGCCGAGAAGCTCGCCCACGGAGGTGTCGCGCGCCCGCACGCCCACGTCGCGCGACAAGGACACGAAGTCGATCAGCACGATCAGCGTCGCGATCACCGCGGCCGCTCCGCCGACGCCCAGGCCGGCGCTGCGGAGCACGTAGGCGTCCATGCGCCTCACGCGGGCGCTCCGTCGGCGGCCGGGACGAGCGGGAGGAAGCCGCGTGAGCGCCGCGCCGGGCCGCGCCGGGCGAACAGCCGCCAAGCCACCCACGCCGCAGGGGCGAGCGGCACGAGGTACTGCAGCACGTTCAGCGCCGGGGCGCCGTCGCACGCCGCCTGCACGCCGAAGCCCGCCACGCGCACCGCCAGCGCGGCGACGCAGGCGGCGGCGATGCGTCCCCCGTAGCCGACGCGGCTGAACGGGCCGCCGAACACGGCGTGCAGGGCGATCAGCATCAGCGCGATGTTGTAGAGCGGCGCCGAGAGCCGGCCATGCGCCTCGGCCAGGAACTTCTTCCGGTTGCGGCGCTCCCACTCGCCCCGCTTGTCGGGGAACATCAGCTCGTGCAGCCAGCGGTCGCTGATCTTGTAGACCAGCGTCTCCTCGGCCTTCACGAAGGGGGAGAGGTCGAAGACGTACTCGGTGAACACCGTCTGCGTCAGAACCTGCCGGTCGTTGAACTGCTCGTTGGAGCCGTTGCGTAGCACGAGCACCGGCCGCTCGGGGCCGGCCGGCGTCGGCTGGCGCGTGATGACGCCGCGCTTGGCGCTGAAGGTGGTGGCGTGCGTGCCCTGGCTCTCGTGGATGAAGACGTTCTTCAGCGCGCCCCCGCTGTCCTGGCTCTGCGCGTAGACGGTGAGACCCGGCGAGGGCTCGGTGAAGCGGCCCTCGCTGATCAGGCTGGCGACAAGGTCGGTCCGCACACGGAACAGCTCCGTGCGCAGGCGCTGTGCGCACCAGGGCGTCACGAACAGGTTCACCACCAACGCCACCAGCGCCGCCCCCACCGCCAGCCGCAGGGCGGGGGCGGCCACGCGCCAGCGGCTCAGCCCGCCCGCGAAGATCACCACGATCTCGTGCTCGGTGTGCAGCCGGTTCAGGGCGTAGAGCGCGGCCACGAAGAGCGCGATGGGCAGCACGGTCGCCACCGTCGAGGGGATGCTCAGCAACACGACCTCGCCGAACACGCCGAGCGCCTGCCGGTGGCTCACGACGATGTAGAGGTAGGTCAGCGTCTGGCTGAGCAGCGCCACCGCCAGGAGCGCGCCCGTCGCGGCGGCCGTCGGCCAGAGGAGCTGGCGCAGCAGGTAGGACTCGATGCGCGTCATGGCGTCCGGGGCTGCGGCGCCAGGCGCCCGCGTCACGGTCGATCGCGCCCCCGCGACGACGTGTGGCGCGGCTTCTACACGCAGCGCCCGACTCGGCCAACGTCGCGCTTGAGCGGCCCGGTGCGCGGGGCGTAAGCCGGCGCCATGCAGATCAGCTTCGTCCCCGCCGACAGCCGCGCCGACGGCGGCGCCCTCGCCGTTCTCCTCTTCGAAGGCGCCGAGCCGGACGGCGCCGCGGCGGCGCTCGACGCCGCCTCCGGCGGCGCGCTCGGCCGCGTGCGCGCGCAGGGCCGGCTGACGGGCAAGGCGGGGCAGGCGGCAGAGCTGCCCGCGCCGGTGGAGGGCGTGTTCCGCGCCTGGGTCGGCGGAGCCGGCGCGCGCGACGGCTGGGACGCCGCCGCCGCCGAGATCGCCGCGGCCTCGGCATTCCAAGCGCTCAAGGCGTCCGGGGCCGAAACGCTGACGGTCGCCTTCGACCTGGAGCCGGAGGCCGCCGCCCGCGCCGCCTTTGGCGTCCGCCTCGCCGCCTACCGCTTCGACCGCTACCGGACGAAGGAGAAGCCGGAGGCCAAGCCCACCGTCGCCGCCGTGCGGATCGCCACGACCGACCCGGCCGCCGCCGAGGCCGCCTTCGCGCCCTGGTCGGCGCTGGCCGACGGCGTGCTGTTCACCCGCGACCTCGTCTCCGAGCCGCCGAACGTGCTCTTTCCGGAAGAGTTCGCCCGCCGCGTCGAGGAGCGCGCGGGAGAGGTCGGGCTCGAGGTCGAGGTGCTCGACGAGGCGGCCATGGAGGCGCTCGGCATGGGCTCGCTGCTGGCCGTGGGCCACGGCAGCCAGCGCGACAGCGGGCTCGTGTGCCTGCGCTGGAACGGGGCGGAGGACGCGGCGGCCGCGCCCGTCGCCTTCGTGGGCAAGGGTGTGACCTTCGACGCGGGCGGCCTCAGCCTCAAGCCCGCCGACGGCATGGAGGACATGAAGTGGGACATGGGCGGCGCCGGCACGGTGGCGGGGCTCATGGTCGCCCTCGCCGGCCGCAAGGCGAAGGTCAACGTCGTGGGCGTGCTCGGCCTCGCGGAGAACATGCCGGACGGCAAGGCGATGCGCCCGGGCGACGTGCTCACCTCGCTCAGCGGTCAGACCATCGAGGTGCTGAACACCGACGCGGAGGGCCGCCTCGTGCTCGCCGACGCCCTGTGGTGGACTCAGGATCGGTTCAAGCCGTGCTGCATGATCGACCTCGCCACCCTGACGGGCGCCATCATCGTGGCGCTCGGCAACGACTACGCCGGCCTCTACGCCACCGACGAGCTGCTGGCCGACAGCCTGCTCGCCGCCTCCAAGGCGGAGCGGGAGGGGCTTTGGCGGATGCCGCTGCCCGACAGCTACGACAAGATGATCGACAGCCAGATCGCCGACATGAAGAACATCGGCGGTCGCGCCGGCGGCTCGATCACCGCCGCCCTGTTCCTGAAGCGCTTCACCAACGGCGTGCCCTGGGCGCACCTGGACATCGCCTCTACGGCTTGGCGCAAGGGCGCGTCGCTCTCGCCGACGATCCCGGAGGGGGCCACCGCCTTCGGCGTGCGCCTGCTCGACCGCTGGGTGCGCGACGTCCACGAGCGTGGCTGAGGGCGCGCCCGAGGTCTGGTTCTACCACCTGGAGCGCTCCGGGATGGAGGAGGTGCTCGCGCCGCTGCTCGATCGCACGCTGCAGCGCGGCTGGCGGGCGCTGGTGCGCTCCGGTGACCCCGCCCGGCTGGCGGCGCTCGACGCCAAGCTCTGGACGGTGCGTCCCGACGTGGTCGCGCCCCACGGGCTGGCGTCCGAGCCGAACGCCGAGCGCCAACCCGTGCTGCTGACCGCCGAGCCCGGCAACCCCAACGGGGCGCAGGCGCTGTTCCTGGTGGACGGGGCGGAGGCGGGCGATGTCTCGGCTTTCGCCCGCGTGCTGGACCTGTTCGACGGACGTGACGATGCGGCCCTGGCCGCCGCCCGCGGACGCTGGAAGGCGCTCAAGGCGACGGGCGCGGCCCTGTCGTACTGGACCCAGACGGAGGCGGGGCGATGGGAGAAGCGCGCGTGAGGGGTGCTTCGGCCAGGACGGCCGCGGGGCTGGTCTTGGCTGCGCTGGCGCTCGCCGCCTGCGCCGACCGCCTGCCCGTGGACGCCGACCACCATCGCACGGCGCTCCCGCCCAAGGGCCCGACCTACACCCTCCCGACGCCTGCGCCCGCGATCCCGCCCGCGGACGTCACGCCTGCGACGTCGCCCGCGGCGAAGCCCGCCGACACCTGCGGCGCGGCCGAGCTCGCCTACCTCGTCGGCAAGCCCCGGACGGAGATCCCCATCCCGGCCGACCTGACCCGCCGCCGCGTGGTCTGCACCACCTGTCCGGTCGACGGGGAGGTCCGGCCCGAGCGGCAGACCATCACCTACGACAGCGCGACCAATCACGTCACCAAGGTGAGCTGCGGATGAAGTTCCCCAGGATGAACCCCGTCGGAATCTGGTTTGGATCCAAGCGGATCGGCTGGGGCCTCTCGCCACGCACGTGGGAGGGTTGGCTCGTCACCTTCGGTGTGGTGGCCGTCGGCGGTGTCGTCGCGGCCGTGGCCCGGCGAGCGTGACGGGTCTGCTGGGCTACACGCTCGCCTCAAGCTTCGCCGCCTCGTACGCCTCGGCCGCCTCCATCCACTCGCCTTCCGCCGCGGCGAGCGCATCGGCGGCGTCGGCGCGGGTCTTGCCGAGCTTCACGGCGCGGGCGGCGTCGCGGGTGAACAGGGCGGGGTCGGCGAGCTCGGCGTCGAGCTTGGCGAGCTGGGCGGAGAGCGCGTCCATGCGCCGTTCCACCGCTTCGGTGGCGCGCTTCAGGGGAGCCACGCGCGCCCGCGCGTCCGCCGCGGCCTTGCGCTGGTCCTTCTGCGAGGTCCCGCCCGGCTCGGCCGAAACGGACCCGGTGCGCGCCGCCAGCCGGGCGCGGTCGAGCACCAGCCTGGCGTAGGCCTCCATGTCGCCGTCATAGGGCTCCACCCGCCCGTCGGCGGCGAGCCACAGCCGATCGGCCACCAGCTCCATCAGCGAGCGGTCGTGAGTGATCAGCACCACCGCGCCCTCATAGTCGTTCAGCGCGTCCAGCAGAGCGCGGCGGCTGTCGATGTCCAGGTGGTTGGTGGGCTCGTCGAGGATCAGCACGTGCGGCCGGTCCATGGCCACGAGGTTGAGCAGGAGCCGCGCGCGCTCGCCGCCGGAGAGGTCGGCGGCGGTGGTCTCCTGCTTGGCCGCGCCCAGGCCGAACTGGGCGAGCCGCGACCGCCGCTCCGCCTCGCCGAGTTCGGGCAATTGGCGGCGGATGATGTCGAGGGGCGTCTCGGCGGGGTCGAGCGCCTCGATTTGATGCTGGTGGAACCACGCCACGCGCAGGCGGCGGTCGCGCTCCACGCGGCCGGCCAGCGGCTCCAGCGCGCCCGCCAGGAGCTTGGCGAAGGTCGACTTGCCCGCGCCGTTGACGCCCAGGAGGCCGATGCGGTCGTCGGTGTCGAGCCGCAGGTTGATCTTCGACAGGATTGGCACGCCGTCGTAGCCGGTGCTCGCCCCCTCCAGCCGCACCAGCGGCGGGGCCAGGCCGCGCTCGGGGGAGGGGAGGCGGAAGGGGGCGACCCGCTCCTCCAGGGTTGTCGCCACGGGCTCGAGCTTGGCGAGGCGTTTGAGCCGGCTCTGCGCCTGCGAGGCCTTGGACGCCGTGGCGCGGAAGCGGTCGACGAAGCCTTGCAGGTGGGCGCGCTCGGCCTCCTGCTTCACGCGCTGGGCGGAGGCCAGGCGCAACCTCTCTCCGCGCTGACGCTCGAACTGGTCGTAGCCGCCCTGGTAGGCGTCCAGCCGGCCCTCCGTCAGGTGCACGATCATGTCGCACGAGCCGTTCAGGAGCTCGCGGTCGTGGCTGATGATCACCGCGGTGCGCGGGTAGCGCTTCAGCCGGGCCTCCAGCCACAGGGCGCCTTCCAGGTCGAGATAGTTGGTGGGCTCGTCGAGGAGCAGCAGGTCGGGCTCGGCCAGGAGCGCGCCGGCCAGCGCCGCGCGCATGCGCCAGCCGCCGGAGAAGTCGCTGATCGGCCGCCGAAGCTCGGCGTTGCGGAAGCCCAGGCCGGTGAGGATTTCGGCGGCGCGCGAGGGCGCGGCCTCTGCGCCGATGTCGATCAGGCGCGCGTGCAGCTCGCCCAGGCGCTCGGGAGGGGCGGCGTCCAACTCGGCGAGGAGGCCCGCGCGGACCGTATCGGCGGCGAGCACGGCCTCGATCAGCGGCTCCGGCGTGGCGGCGTGCTCCTGCTCGACGGCCACCGTGCGCCCCTTGGGCAGGGTCACCGTCCCGCCCTGGGCGGAGATCTCGCCCATCAGCAGGCGGAACAGCGTCGACTTGCCCGCGCCGTTGCGCCCGACGAGGCCGGCCTTGGCGCCGGCGGGCACGGCGAGGCTGGCGCCCTGCAGGAAGGGGCGGCCCCAGGCGGTGAGGGAGACGTCGGAGAGGGCGAGCATCGGAGTGTTTGGGCGGACGGTCGACGGGCGGGGAGGGCGCCGCTATAAGCCCGCTCCCTCCCGCACCGCCAGTCTGACCCAAGGGCTCCACGCCGTGACCGACCGCACCTTCTCGATCCTGAAGCCCGACGCCACCCGCCGCGACATCACCGGCAAGGTGAACGCCATGATCGAGGGCGCGGGGCTCAAGATCGTCGGCCAGCGCCGCATCCGCATGAGCAAGGCGCAGGCCGAGACCTTCTACGAGGTGCACAAGGAGCGGCCGTTCTTCGGCGAGCTGGTCGAGTTCATGACCTCCGGCCCGG
>CAXTBN010000005.1:0-87969 GCA_964242895.1 uncultured Caulobacteraceae bacterium
GCCGACCGGGCGCCCTGCGGCTGACGCTCGACGCGGGCCGCGGCGCGTTCGACGGCATGTCGCACTCGGGCGTGCTGGTGATCCTGCGCAACGACGGCCCCCGCGCCTGCGGCGTCCCCGGCCTGCCGCGGATCGAGGCGCTGGACTCCGCGGGCGCCCCCCTGCCCGTCGCACGCCGGGCGCCGCCCGGCATGCACCCCGGCCCCGTGATCGTCCCGGTGCGGATCGCGCCCGGCGAGGCGGTGTCGACGCCCCTGCGCTAGGTGGCCGGGCCCGTGTTCGAGCACAACCGGTGCGTCTCCCCCGCCGCGCTGCGCGTCACCGCCGGCGGCGTCGCGCTGCAGGCGCCCTGGGTCGGCGGCCAAGTGTGCGGCGAGGTCGGGGCCCCCGCCGGCCTCCAGCAGCCGGTGCTCCGGCCCAGGCGGGAGATGTCGGCCCCCTGACGCGCGCGCCGCTAGGCCGGCCGCGGCCGGTCTGCTACAGCGCGGGCATGCTCACGGGCCGCCCTCAGCGAATCCGCCGCCCGGCGTGACGCGGGAGCGAGGCTCCGCAGCGTCCGCCGGGTGACCGCCGCCGCCCTCCCGAGCCTCCACGAGACCTCCGCCGTGCCCGACGACCTGTCCGCCGCTCCCGCCTCGACCGAACCCGAGACGCCCGTCCGCGACTACCGCGAGACGGTGTTCCTGCCGTCCACGCCCTTCCCCATGCGCGCGGGCCTGCCCAAGCTTGAGCCGCAGATGCTGGAGCAGCATCCGCCCGTCGAGCTCTATCGGCAGGTGCGCGCGAAGCGGCAGGCGGACGGCGCGCCCCTGTTCGTGCTCCACGACGGGCCGCCCTACGCCAACGGTGCAATCCACATCGGGCACGCGCTCAACAAGATCCTGAAGGACTTCGTCGTCCGCTCGCGCTTCGCGATGGGCTTCGACGTGGACTACGTCCCCGGCTGGGACTGCCACGGCCTGCCGATCGAGTGGAAGATCGAGGAGGAGGTGCGCAAGGCCGGCAAGACCAAGGACGAGGTGCCCGTCGCCGAGTTCCGCACCCGCTGCCGCGACTACGCCGCCAAGTGGATCGAGGTGCAGTCCGCCGAGTTCCAGCGCCTGGGCGTGCTCGGTGACTGGCCGCACCGCTACGCCACCATGGATTTCCCGACCGAGGCCGCGATCGTCTCCGAGTTCCACAAGGTGCTGATGTCGGGCCGGCTGTTCCGCGGCTCCAAGCCCGTGATGTGGAGCCCCGTCGAGCGCACCGCCCTGGCCGACGCCGAGGTGGAGTACCACGACCTGAACTCGCCGATGATCTGGGTGAAGTTCCCCGTCCAGACGCCCGGTGATTTCGACGCTTCAGTGGTGATTTGGACGACGACCCCTTGGACGATTCCGGCGAATAGGGCGATCGCCTACGGCCCGGCCATCGCCTACGGGCTCTACCGCGTGGAGAGCGTAGGCGAAGCGCTGGAGGCCGCGCCGGGCGTGCGGATCGGCGAGCGCCTGGTCTTGGCCGACACGCTGGCGGAGCAGGTGTTCGCCGCGGCGGCGGTGACCGCCTGGACGCGCCTCGGCCCCGTGGATCCGTCCGGCCTGGTCTGCGCCCACCCGCTGGCCGCGGCGCACCCCGCCTACGGTTTCCCCGTGCCGCTGCTGGCGGGCGACCACGTCACCGACGACGCGGGCACGGGCTTCGTCCACACGGCGCCGGGCCATGGAGCGGAGGACTACCTCGTGTGGCTCGCCTCGGGCCGGCGCGAGATCCCCGACACGGTGGACCCGAACGGCACCTACTTCGACAGCGTGCCCCTCTTCGGCGGCCTCCAAGTGATCGAGGCCGACGGCAAGAAGGCGGGCAAGTTCGGCCCCGCCAACGGCGCGGTGATGGACAGGCTGCGCGAGGCCGGCGCGCTGCTGGCGCATGCGCGGCTCCAGCACAGCTACCCGCACTCCTGGCGCTCCAAGGCGCCCGTGCTCTACCGCAACACGCCGCAGTGGTTCATCTCCATGGATGGCGCGTCAGAGGGCGAGAGCCTGCGCGAGCTGGCGCTCTCGGCCATCGACCGCACCGAGTTCTTCCCCGCCGGCGGCCAGAACCGACTGCGGGGCATGGTCGAGACGCGGCCGGACTGGCTGATCAGCCGACAGCGCGCCTGGGGCACGCCGCTGGCCATGTTCGTCAACCGCCGCACCGGCGAGCCCCTGCGCGACCCCGAGTTGAACGCGCGCATCCAGGCCGCCGTCGCCGAGCGCGGGGCCGACGCCTGGTGGACCACCAACCCCGTCGTCTTCCTCGGCCCGGAGCGCGACCCGGCCGACTTCGAGAAGATCGACGACATCCTCGACGTCTGGTTCGACAGCGGCTGCACGCACGCCTTCACGCTGGAGGGCCGGGCCGACTCGCACTGGCCGGCCGACCTGTACCTGGAGGGCTCCGACCAGCACCGGGGCTGGTTCCAGTCCAACCTGCTGGAGGCCTGCGCCACGCGCGGAACCGCGCCCTACCGGCAGCTGGTGACGCACGGCATGACGCTGACCGACGCCGGCGAGAAGATGTCCAAGTCGCTGGGCAACGCCGTGGAGCCGCAGGCCATCATCAAGGACAGCGGGGCGGAGATCATCCGCCTGTGGGTCGCCACCGTCGACTACCAGGCCGACCAGCGCATCGGGAAGCAGATCCTGGGCACGGTGACGGACGGCTACCGCAAGCTGCGCAACACCGTGCGCTACCTCCTGGGCGCCCTGGACGGCTTCACGGACGCCGAGTGCGTCGCCGTGAACGACCTGCCGTCGCTGGAGCGCTTCGTCCTGCACCGGCTGTGGGAGCTCGACCGCGAGGTGCGCGACGCCTACGCGACCTACCGCTTCGCCGACGTGTGGCGGACGCTGTCGGAGTTCTGCCAGGCGGAGCTGTCGGCTCTGTACTTCGACGTGCGCAAGGACAGCCTCTACTGCGACCGGCCCGACGCGCTGCGCCGCCGCGCCGCGCGCACGGTCATGGACCTGGTGTTCGAGCGGCTGACCATCTGGCTCGCGCCCATCGCCGCCTTCACCTGCGACGAGGCGTGGGCCACCCGCTTTCCCGAGGCCGCGCCGAACGTGCTACGCACCTTCCCCGACATGCCTGACCCCTGGCGCGACGACGCCGAGGCGGCGCGCTGGCGCAAGGTCATGTCCGTGCTGGAGGTGGTCACCGGCGCGCTGGAGGGCGAGCGGCGCGAGAAGCGCATCGGCTCCGCGCTGGAAGCCGCCCCGCGCGTGTGGATCGCCGACCCTGAGCTCCGCGCCGCCTTCGACGGCCTGGACGCCGCCGACGTGTTCCGCACCTCCTCGGCCGAGCTCGCCGCGGGCGACGGACCAGCGGACGCCTTCCGCCTCGCCGAGGTCCCGGGCGTGGCCGTCGAGCCGCTGCGCGCGCCGGGCGCCAAGTGCCAGCGCTCGTGGAAAGTGCTGCCGGAGGTCACCGCCGAGACCGGCTGGCTGACGCTCCGCGACCTGGACGCCGTGCGGGCGTGGGACGCGGCGCACGGGAGAGCCGCGGCGTGAGGCGCATCTCGGCCCTCGGCTGGGCGGCCTACGCCGCCGCGGGCGTCGTGCTCGCGCTCGACCAGCTCAGCAAATGGTGGGTGCTGGGACCGCTCGACCTGCCGTCGCGCGGACAGGTGCGCCTCCTGCCGCCGCTGCTCAACCTGACGCTCACGCACAATCCGGGGGTCTCCTTCGGCCTGCTCAGCGCGGGGGCCCTGTCGCGCTGGGGGCTGACGCTGTTCTCCGTCGTCGTCGCCGGCGCGCTCGGCGTCTGGGCGGCGCGGGCGGACAAGCGCGTGCAGGCGGCGGGGCTCGGGCTGATCATGGGCGGCGCGCTCGGAAACGCGCTCGACCGCCTGCGGCTGGGCGTGGTGACCGACTTCGTCGACGTCTCGGCCGCCCTGCCCTTATTCCCATGGATCTTCAACGTCGCCGACAGCGCCATCACCGTGGGCGTGGCCCTGCTGCTGCTGGAGAGCGTGCTCGCGCCCTCCGGCCCCAAGCCGACCAAGTCGTCCGCCCCGGAAAAGCCCGCCTGACCTGCGACACGCCCTGCGACAGGGGGGCGCGCTGACCCGGCGCTCCCTTCGCGCTAGAACCCGCCCCTCTCCGCCCGGCCGTCCGCCCCCGAAGACGCGCCGCCGCGACCCGGAGCTTCCGCCCATGGCCCGATTCGCCCTCCTGTCCTCCGTCCGGCTCCGCCCGCTCGCCGCGGCCGGCGTCCTCACCCTCGCCTGCGCGGCCCTCGCCGGCTGCGGGGGGACAGGCAAGGCGCTTGGCTTCGGCAAGGCCGCGCCCGACGAGTTCCGCACCGTGGCCAAGGCGCCCCTGGTGATCCCGCCCGACTACGCCCTGCGCCCGCCCAACCCGGGCGAGCCGCGCCCGCAGGAGCTGCAGCCGGAGAGCCAGGCGCGCGTGGCGCTGCTGGGCCGCCAGGCCGCCCTGCAGCGGTCGGACGGCGAGAGCCTGCTGGTCGCCAAGGCGGGCGGCGCCAAGGCCGACCCCCTGATCCGCTACGTGGTGGACGACGAGTACGGCTCGCTGACGCACAAGGAACGCTCGTTCGCCGACCGGGTGATGTTCTGGAAGAAGCCGGACGCCGCCGTGGTGCAGGGCGAGCAGCTGGCGCAGGTGACCGCCCCCGCCCCCCTCGACGCCAAGGCCGAGGAGGCCGAGGTCAAGAAGCTGACCGGCGGCAAGACGGTGGTGATCGCCCGCCAGCACTCCGACAAGGTGAAGCTGCCGGGCCTGTGATCGGCTAGGCTGGCGCGGCCCGAGTCGCGCCCCCGTCCCATGCCGATCCGCCGCCTCCAACCCTCCACCGTCAACCGCATCGCCGCGGGCGAGGTGGTGGAGCGGCCGGCCAGCGCCGTGAAGGAGCTGGTGGAGAACGCGCTGGACGCGGGCGCCTCGCGCGTCGAGGTGCAGCTGGAGGGCGGCGGCCTGCGCCGCATCCTCGTCGCCGACGACGGCTCCGGCATCGCGCGCGACGAGCTGCCGCTGGCGGTGGAGCGCCACGCCACCTCCAAGCTCGCCGAGCACCCCGACGGCTCGGTGGACCTCCTGGACATCGCCACCCTGGGCTTCCGCGGCGAGGCCCTGCCCTCCATCGGCTCGGTGGCGCGGCTGACGGTGACCTCGCGCGCCAGGACCGCGGAGGGCGGCGCGGCCGCGGCTTGGCGCCTGACCGTCGACGCGGGCGCGCTCGACGGCCCCGCCCCCGCCGCCTTCCCCGGCCCGCACGGGACGCGGGTGGAGGTGTGCGACCTGTTCTACGCCACCCCCGCGCGGCTCAAGTTCGCCAAGGGAGAGCGTGCGGAGTCCATGGCCGTCTCCGAGGAGGTGCGCCGCCAGGCCATGGCGCACCCCGCCGTGACCTTCTCGCTGGACATCGACGGCCGCCGGATCCTGCGCCTGCCCGCCGAGGCGCAGGACGACGCCGGCCGCTTGGCGCGTCTCGCGGCGGTCTTGGGCCGCGGCTTCGGCGAGGACAGCTTCGCCCTCGACCAGGTCCGCGACGGCGTGCGGCTGCACGGGCGCGCGGGCGTGCCGACGGCCAGCCGGGGCAACGCGGCGCACCAGTACCTGTTCGTCAACGGTCGGCCCGTGAAGGACCGGCTGCTGGCGGGCTCCCTGCGCGCCGCCTACGCCGACGTGTTGGCGCGCGACCGCCACCCCGCCGCCGTGCTGTTCCTGGAGCTCTCGCCGCAGGAGGTGGACGTCAATGTGCACCCGGCCAAGGCGGAGGTGCGCTTCCGCGAGCCCGCCCTGGTGCGCGGCCTGATGGTCGGCGCCCTGCGCCACGCCCTCGCGGCGGGCGGCCACCGCAGCGCGGAGGCGAACGCGGGCGCCACGCTGGCCACCTTCCGCGCGGAAGCGCAGGGCGGACCGCGGCCGGCGAGCTTCGGCGGCTGGACGCCCCCGCCGTCCGCCGCGGGCTGGAGCGGCGCGGGCGTGTGGCGCGCGTCGGCCGCGCCCGCCCTGCCCGGCGTCGCCGAGGCGTCCGCGCGTGTGGAGGCGGACGCCGCTGACGAGGCCCCGCCCGCCGGCGCCGAGGGGATGGACGCCCTCGACTTCCCGCTGGGCGCGGCACGTGCGCAACTCCACGAGACCTACATCGTCGCCCAGACTCGCGAGGGGCTGGTGATCGTGGACCAGCACGCCGCGCACGAGCGCCTGGTCTACGAGCGCATGAAGGCCGACGCCGCCCGCGGTCCCGTCCCCCGCCAGGCCCTGCTGCTGCCCGAGGTGGTGGAGCTCGACCCCGCGGAGGCCGCGCGCGTGGCCGACGCCGCGGAGGCGCTCGCCGCGCTGGGCCTGACCGTCGAGCCGTTCGGCCCGGGCGCGGTGCTGGTGCGCGAGACGCCCGCGGCGCTCGGCGGCGGCGATGTCGCCGCGCTGGTGCGCGACGTCGCCGACGACCTCGCGGAGCACGGCGCGGCGCTGGCGCTGGAGGAGCGGCTGCTGGCGGTGTTCGCCTCGGCCGCCTGCCGCGGCAGCGTGCGCGCCGGGCGTCGCCTCAGCGGCGCGGAGATGAACGCGCTCCTGCGCGAGATGGAGCGCACGCCGCTCTCCGGCCAGTGCAACCACGGCCGCCCGACCTACGTGTCCCTTCGCCTGCAGGACGTGGAGCGGCTGTTCGGGCGGCGCTGAGGCGCGCTCAGGCTCGGTCGGCCTCCCAGGCCCGCACCGCCGCCAGCCGGGCCCGTCGAGCCCGATGGAGCCACGCGCCCAGCCCCCAGCCGCCGACCTCGAGCGCGATGGAGACCTCCAGCGGCCCGTTCAGCACGAAGCTGGCGACGCCGGACGCCGCCAAGCCGAGGCTGACGGTCCACGCGGCCCAGCGCCCCAACCGCGTCCCCCTTCGCCACCGCGCGAACTCGGACGCACCCGCCGGACGCGCCAGATCGCGACGGAGCGCCTCCGCCTCCGGGCTGAGCTCGCCGGCCGCGGGGCGCGGCGTGGGACGGGCGGAAGCGGCCGCGGTGCGGCGGCCGAACGGGACGGACGTGGTCAGGCGCGCCTCCGAGAGCGAGGCGGGCAGACTGCCACGCCACTCTTAAGCTTTCGATGAGCGGAGGAGAGGCGGCCGAAGACACACCGCCATTGCGCCCGCCCACCCGCGACGCTAGGCGCAGGGCCATGGCCGCCGCGCTCGAGTTCGGGCTGGACACCTTCGGCGACGTCACCGCCGATGAGGAGGGCCGTCCGCTCGCCCCCGCCCAGGTGATCCGCGACGTCATCGCCGAGGCGCAGGCCGCCGAGGCGGCGGGCGTGGACGTGTTCGGCGTGGGCGAGCACCACCGTGACGACTTCGCCGTCTCCGCGCCGGAGGTGGTGCTGGCCGCCATCGCCGGCCGCACCTCGCGCATCCGCCTGACCTCGGCGGTGACCGTGCTCAGCTCCGACGATCCGGTGCGCGTCTTCCAGCGATTCTCCACGCTGGACGCCGTGTCCGCAGGACGCGCCGAGGTGGTGCTGGGGCGCGGCTCGTTCACCGAGTCCTTCCCCCTGTTCGGCCTGCCGCTCGATCAGTACGAGCGCCTGTTCGAGGAGAAGCTGGAGCTGTTCGCCGCGCTGCTGAAACCAGGGCCTGTCACCTGGCGCGGCACGGTGCGCGCGCCCCTGCAGGCGCAGGAGGTGTTCCCGCCCGTGGAGCACCCGCCCCTGACCACCTGGGTGGGCGTGGGCGGCAGCCCAGAGTCGGTGGTGCGCGCCGTGCGCCACGACCTGCGGCTGATGCTGGCGGTGATCGGCGGCGACCCGCGCCGCTTCGCCGGCTACATGGACCTGTACCGCCGCGCCTGCGCCCAGTTCAGCAAGCCCGTTCGCCCGGTCGGCGTGCACTCGCCCGGCTACGTCGCCGAGACCGACGCCCGGGCGCGCGAAGAGTTCTTCGCGCCGTACAAGGCCATGCGCGACCGCATCGGCCGCGAGCGCAGCTGGGCGCCCATGGCCCGCGCCGAGTTCGAGCGCGAGGCTGACGACGGCTCGCTGTACGTGGGCTCGCCGGAGACGGTGGCCGCGCGCATCGCCGAGACGGTGCAGGCGCTCGGCGTCGGCCGTTTCGTGCTCAAGTACAGCGCCGGCCGCCTCGCCCACGCGCGCATGCTGGAGTGCATCCGCCTGTACGGCGAGGAGGTCGCGCCGCGGGTGCGCGAGCGGCTGCGGGCGAAGGCGGCGTGAGCCTGGCCGCCGACGCCGCGGACACGGGCGACGAGGTCGGCTGCCCGCACTGCGGCGCACTGCAGAGGCTCCCGCCGCCGCACCGCGCCTCCACCGTCTCCTGCGGCGTCTGCCGCTCGGAGCTGGAGCGCACCACGGGCCGCAGCCTCGACGCGGCGCTGGGGCTGGCGGCCTCGACGTTCCTGCTGCTGATCCCCGCCAACCTGCTGCCGTTCCTGTCGACGGGCGTGCTCGGCGTGGAGCGCAACAGCCGGCTGAGCTCGGGCGCGATCGCCATGTGGACGGACGGGTGGGCGCTGCTGGGGGTCGCGATCGGCCTGTTCGTAGTCGTGTTCCCGCTCCTGCGCTTCGGCCTGCTGACGGCGGTGCTCGGCGCCCTGCGGCTGGGCCGGCGGCCGGCGTGGCTGGGGTTGGCCTTCCGCGTGGCCAACGAGCTGCAGACCTGGGCCATGCTCGACGTCTTCCTGCTCGGTCTGTGGGTCGCCTACGAGCGGCTGAAGGCGACGGTGGACGTGGACATCGGCGCGGGCGGCAAGTGCTTCATCGCCGCCGCCATCCTGAGCCTCGGCGTCCGGGCGGCGCTGGACAAGCGCGCGATCTGGCGGCTGATCGGGTCCGAGCGGCCCGCGCCGGTGGGCGAGGCCGTCAGCGCCTGCCTGTCCTGCGAACTCCTCGTGCCCGCCTCCGCCGAGGGCCGGCCCTGCCCGCGCTGCGGCGACACCGTGTCCTCGCGCGAGCCACAGGGCGTGAGCCGCGCCACGGCGCTGACGGTGGCGGGCCTGCTGCTCTACATTCCCGCCAACCTGCTGCCGATCGCGACGCTGCCCATCGGTGTGACGCCCACCAAGTACACCGTGCTGCAGGGCGTGATCGACCTCGTGCAGGCCGGGCTGTCGGGACTTGCGCTGTTGGTGTTCACGGCGAGCTTCGCCATCCCCTTCCTCAAGCTCGCCGGCCTGGGCTGGTGCGTGACTTCGGTGCTGCGGCGCTCGCCGCGCCGGCTGGTGCTGAAGACGCGGGTGTACCGAATCGTGGAGGAGATCGGGCGGTGGTCTATGGTGGACCCCTTCGTGATCGCATGCTTCGTGCCGGTGATGCGCTACAACACCTTCATCTACGGTCGCGCCGAGCCCGCCGCCCCGGCCTTCGCCGGCGTCGTCGTGCTGACCATGCTGGCCGCGCGCCTGTTCGACCCCCGCGCCATGTGGGACGCCGCGGCCCGTGGCCGCTCCGGCCGTGACGGGATGCGCTCCGCCGCATGAGCGACCCGTCCCCGTCCCCCGCCGACGGCGTGCGCCGCACGGACGCGCGCGAGCACCTGACCCGCTGGCCCGGCTTGGTGTGGGCCGTTCCCGCCGCCGCCCTGCTGGTGGTGCTCTACCTGGGCCTGCAGGCGCTGGCGCACCGGGGCGTGGACATCCTGGTGACCTTCAGCTCGGCCGCCGACGCCAAGCCCGGCGACACGCAGGTGATCTACAAGGGCCTGAGCATCGGTCGCGTGACCAAGGTCCACCTGTCACCCGACCGCCAGCACGTGGAGATGACGTTGCGCATGTCGCCGCAGTCCGAGCCGCTGCTGCGCGAGGGCGCGGTGTTTTGGCTGGTGGGGGCCAAGCCGAGCCTGACCGACATCAGCTCGGTGAAGGCGGCGCTGGCGGGCGTGGCCATCGGCGTGGCGCCCGGGACCGGCCGGCCGACGCGCCGCTTCGCGGGCCTGGACGAGCCGCCGGTTGTGCTGCCCGGCACGCCGGGCCGGTACTTCGAGCTGATCTCCCGGGAGGCCGGCACCGCCCATCCCGGTGGGGACGTGTTCTACCACGGCCAGGCCGTGGGCAAGGTCGTCGCCCAGACGCTGCGCGGGCAGAATGACTTCCTGGACCGCATCTTCGTGCAGGCGCCCTACGACCGCTTCGTCCATCGCGGCACGCTCTTCTATGGCACCAGCCCCGTGCAGGTGAGCTTCTCCGGCGGCGGCATCTCCACCCAGATCGCGCCGGGCGGCGCGGCGCTGAGCGGCGGCGTGGAGTTCGACACGCCGCAGGAGCTCCTCGACCAGCCGGCGGCCGCCGCGGACGCCCGCTTCCCGCTCTACGGCGACAAGGGGCGCGCCCTCACCGGCCCGCGCGGGCCGCAGGTGTTCTACACCGTGATGTTCTCCGATCCCGTAGGCGACCTGGAGGTCGGTTCGCCCGTGCGGCTGCGCGGCTTCCAGGTCGGCACCGTGGCCTCGCGCACGCTGCGCTACGCGCCGGGGTCGGACACGCTCACCACTCCCGTGACGGTGGCCCTCGAGCCCGACCGGCTGAACCCGGCCAACGGCCTGTCCGACCCCAACGACGACCTCACGGGCCCGACGGACGCTCTGGTCGGCCACCTGCTCGCGCAGGGCTACCGCGCGCGCCTGTCGCAGCAGCCGCCGCTGGTGGGCGGCCGCGTGGTGGACCTCGTCAGGATTCCCGGCGCGCATGGCGGCCTGATCGGTGCGCGCGGCGAGCTGGCCTTCCCGGAGATCCCCTCGACCTCGTCGGGCGACATCGACGCCATCATGGGCAAGGTCGACGACATCCTGTCCAAGGTGCAGCAGGTGCCCATCGCCGAGATCGGCGGCGACGTGCGCCGCATCACTTCCAGGCTCTCGTCCATCCTCAACTCGCCGAAGCTGGACCACAGCATCAGCAGCCTTGAGGACACGCTGGACCGGGTGGACAGCACCGTGAAGGACGTCCAGCCCAAGGTCGGCCCAATGGTGGACAACCTGAACCGGGCCGCCGACCAGATCCAGGCGCTGACCACCTCGGCCAACGCCCTGATCTCGACGGACGGCGCGACGGAGGACGCCAGCGTGCCGGGCGCCCTGCGCCAATTGACGGACGCCGCGCGCAGCCTGCGCTCGCTGGCCGACTACCTGACGCGCCATCCGGAGGCGATCCTGCGCGGCAAGGCGAAGACGAAATGAGCCCTTCCCCACTTCCCCGCTGCGCCGCGGCCGCGCTCGCAGCCCTCGCGACCGCGCTCCTGGCCGGGTGCGCCGGCGCACCCACGCGCATCCACACGCTGGAGGCCTCGGGGCCCGGGGCGGCCGCCGCCTCGGGCTGGGCGCGCGGGTCGTTCCGGCTGGATGCGGTGCACGTCCCCCCCGCCTTCGACCGGCCGGAGCTGGTGCGCCGCACCGACCCGTACACGGTGGTGCTGAGCGACAACGACCGCTGGGCCGCGCCCCTGGGCGAACTCGTCCGCCGCACCCTGACGCAGGACCTGGAGCGCCGGCTGCCGCCGGGCGTCGTCGTCTACCCCGACGCGCCGAAGCCGCCCGCCGCGGCGGGGCTGGTCGTCGACATCCTCTCCGTGCACCCCGGCGCGGACGGGGTGACCATGGACGCGAGCTGGACCTGGATCGCGCCTCGAGCGCCCGTCACGCGGACGACGGTCGGCGGTGTTGCGGTCATCACGGCCCCCGCGCCCGTCGCCCTGCCCTCCCGCCCCGTGCACCTGACCACCCCGGCGGCCGGGACAGACGTCCAGGCGATCGCGCCCGAGCTCAGCGCGCTGTTGGCGCAGCTCGCCGACCGCATCGCCGCGGACGGACGGCAGGGCTGACCCACGCTGAAGGCCGCGCCCGCGGGCTAGCCGCCCTTGAAGGCGACGGGCACCTCGACGCGGGCGCCCTCCACGGAGCGGCCGTCGGGCGTGACGGGGCGCATCTGGAAGTCGCGCGACAGCCGCAGCGCCGCACCGCCGAAGCCGTAGTCGGGCGGGTCCTCCGAGAGCACGTCGCAGGCGGTCAGGGCCCCCGTTCCCGTGACGCGGCAGGTCAGGCGCGCGCGACCGTCGATGTCCAGCCGCAGGGCGCGCTCCGGGAAGGCGTCAGCCATCTCGTCGCCGTTCGGCCGACGCGTCCACTGAGGCGCGTCCACGACCGCCACCACCCGCTGCGCCGGCTCCAGCGGTGCGTCGAGCGGCGTAGAGGGCGCTTCGGCCTGCGGGCCGGACGCGGGCGGGCGTCCCTCTTTCAACTCGGCGATCCGCGACCGATACCGCGGAGCGAGGCAGGCGGCGGGATCGGCGGTGGTGCGGCAAGCGCTCCGCCCCGCCTGCCACCGCGCCTGCTCGGCCGCGAGCTCGGCGCGCTCGTCGGCACTCAACCCCGCCGCCCGGACGGCATAGGCGTTCGCCAGCGCCTTTCTCAGACGCGCGAGCTCGAGATCCCCGCACGCGGCCGTGGCGATCCAGCCGCGCGGCCGCGCGCAGGCGGCGGTCTCCGGCGACGAGGCGGCGTCGCGGGCGGACGCGCTCCGCCCCGAGCGCGCACCAAACCCCGGCAGCGGGCCGAAGCCGTCGCGCGCGCACAGCCGCAGGAACAGCAGCGCGCCGACGCCGAGCAGGCAGAGCCACAGGCCGAACCGCCAGCCGCGGCGCGGCGCGGCGGTCGGAAGCGGCCGACGAGCGGGACCCCCGCCGTCCGGAGGCGATTGCTGCGGCGACGTCGCCGCCTGCGCGAGACCGACCGGCGCGGGCGGAACCGACGTCCCACCCAAGCCGAGGCTCGGGGCGCCGCGCGGCGGATGCGCCGCAACGGTCTGCGACGGCGGGCCCGGCGGGTCGACCTCGTCGAGCACGGCGGCGAGCTCCGGCACGTCCTCCGGGCGATGCAGGGCGGTGAGGCCCTCGCGGCGGACGGGCAGCTCGACGCCGCGGCGGATGCGCCGGCCGCGGATCAGCTCGCGCCAGTCGTCCGGGTCGTCGTACTGCTCGCCCTGACCCAGCAGGACGACGGGGCCGCCCGCCATCCTAAGACCGGAAGCCGGAGAGCCGGCCGCGTCGCCGCACCGACAGCCGGCCGGACGCATCACGGCGCAGCAGCGCCGGCTCCTCCAGCCGCAGCGCCGCGCCGTCGCCCGGCACGAGGTCGAACGCGGGGCCGAAGGTCTCGGCGGCGACCTCCGTCCTCTGCGGCGCGAAGTGCGCGCTCCAGTTCACGGCCGCCTGCTCGCCGGGCGTGAGCGCCCAGACCTCCGTCTCGCCCGGCGCGCGCACGGCCCAGAGCTTGGCGCCCTCAAAGGCGTCCAGCAGGAGCGCGCCCTCGGGGCTCAGCGTCGCGCCGCATGGCCGATGACGGGTGATGTAGTCAGCGGCGGCCGACGGCGGGTCGCGCGCGAGCCGTGCGAAGTCTTCGCGCAGAGCGGTGGTCCACGCCAGCATCCCCTCGGCTCCGCCCGTGGACGTTGCGGACGCCGCCGTCACGACGGGTTGCACGCGCGCCGGCGGCGGGGCCGTCGTCTCCCTCGGTGGGAAGGCGTCGCGCGCGGGCGGACGGTCCCCGGCCGCGGGCGTGCGAGGAGCGGACGCACGCAGGCCGGCCTCCAGCCGGTCCAGCCGCTCGGCCGTGCGCGGATCGGGGCCTGCGGGCGCTGATCCGCGGGTCGCCTCCGCCAGCGCCTCCTCCGCCCGGCGACGGCCGACCCCTGCGACCGCGAGCGCCGTCCCGCCGAGCGCGACGGCGACGCCGCCCAAGCCCAGTGCGGCCCACGTCGCCACGGGTATGGCGGGGGATGCAGCCGCGACGGCGACCGCCGGTGCGGGCGCCACGGCCGGTTCGGTCCGCACCACATCGTGGCTCGGCGCCTGAGCGAGGGCGGGCGCGGCCACGCCCAGCCCCGACGCGACGGCGAGGAGGGCCGCGAGACGGCGCACCTCAGACGTCCTCGGCGGCCACGCGGGCGCGGCGCTCGGCGGCGGGCAGGCCCAGGCGGTCGAGGAGCGCGCGCAGGAGCACGATGAACGGCGGCTCGAACACCGGCGGGCGGTCGCCGGGCTTGAGGGCGCGCACGGCGGCGGCCACGGCGGCGAGGTGGGCGTGAAGCTTGGTGCGCAGGAACGCGTCGGCCCCGTCGCGCTCGCCCTCGCGCAGGTTGATCTGCACGCCGGTCAGCTCGCGCAGCTCCCGAAGGAAGCGCTTGAACTCGGCCAGCTCGCCAGGGACGCCGGCGCGCGTCACGCCCGCCAGCGCCGCTGCGTCGCCATCGGCCGGCAGCACGGCGGGGCCGTCGGCGGTCTCCACGCTCACCGCCTCGCCGAGCGGGGTCCAGCGGCTGGCGGGCGCCTGCGAGAGGAGCTGCAGCTCGTCGAGGTCGGTCGCGCCCTCACCCGCCATGCCGAGCACCACCTCCATCTTGGCCTGCCGCGAGAACAGCACGGCGCGGTGCGGATGCGTGGCCGGATCGACGCCCGCCGCAGCGAGGAACAGGCCGAGGAGGTCGTTCAGCGGCGAGGAGCGGCCGGCGCTCGCGGCCTGATGGTGGCGGAACAGGGTGGCGCCGCGCCCGCCCATTCCGAAGCTGACGGCGCCCAGCTCCTCCGGCCGGATCCGAGCCTCGGCCACCAGCCGCCGCGCGACCAGGCCCACGTACCAGGCCAGCCCGCCCATGAAGACGAAAGCCGAGTGGCGCAGGCCGCGGCCCTCGGCGGTGTCCTTCACCACGTCGTAGCGGTCGGCCATGGCGCGGGCGAAGCGGGCGTCGGAGAACAGGAGCTCGCCGAAGTCCTTCAGGTTGTTGTCCTCCGCCTCGCTCGGCGGATAGAGCGTCGACCACTCGGAGGAGAAGCTCGCCCGCAGTTCGGCCAGGTCGTCGAGCTGCAGGTGGCGGAAGTACTCCGCGTTGTTCATCAGGTAGTGGGTCAGGAAGTCGCCGCCCGCCAGGCGGAACGAGCCGCGCCAAAGCGGCGGCTCGGACTTGCGCACGATCGCGATGTCGGTGGTGCCGCCGCCGATGTCGAGCACGACGTTGACCACGCCCGAGGCGGCCCCGCCCTCCACGTAGTTCAGGAAGTACTTCGCCGCCGCCGCCGACTCCGGCGTCAGCGGGCGCACGCGATGATCGTCGCTCTCGGGGGCGGCGCGGTCGGGGAAGAGGTCGTTCCAGGCGCGCACCAGGTCGCGGCGCAGGCCGCGTTCGTTCTCGGCGCCCATGGCCTCGGGGAAGGAGAAACGCCAGCGGGCGCGCACGGGGTCGAGGTCGCGGTCGACCAGCTCGGCGGCGGTCAGCAGCATGAACTCGCGCAGGAAGCGGCGGCTGATGTCCTTGGTGAGCGGCTCGCCGGACCACTTCAGCTTGAAGCGCAGCGAACCCTGGCGGCGCTTCAGCTCGCCCACGTCCTGTCGCGTCTGGTGGTTGAGCGGGTCGCCCAGGGCGGGCTGGAAGAAGATCATGTCGCTGAACAGCGGCCGCTCGTCGCGCGCCTCGGCCACGGCGCGGAGCGCGGGATCGTTCCCCGCATCGATCTCGCGCCGCTTGGCGACGGTGGGGATGGGCGAGGCGTGGTCGGCCAGGGGAAAGAAGTCGACGAAGCTCCACTTGAAGTCGCGCCGGTTCTCCTCCTCGTTGGCCGGCTGGCGGATGGCCATGCGCACGCGGTTCTTGAACCGCACCGGCTCGCCCTTGAGCGAGGCGACGGTGTTGGTGGTGCCGAAGTCGACGGCCACCACCGCGCTCTCCGGCTGCAGGGCGCGCGAGGGCTCCTGGCGCAGGAGGATCAGGCCGACGGGCCGCGCCGCGCGGTCGGCGGCGGTGCGCTTGCGCGCCACGCACACGGCCTCGGGCGGGGCGGCGGAGATCTGCAGCTCCTCCACCAGCACTTCGGAGTCGCGGAACCGCAGGCGCTCGAAGGCGGCGGGCGCGCCGGCGGAGGCGGGCGGGGTGACGGGACGCCGGAACTCCTGCTCCTCAAGCCTCAGTCCGGAGGAGTCGAACCAGGTGCGGGCGCGGAGGTCGCGGCGGCCGGCGTCGGGCTCGGCGGCGAGCGCCTCGGCCATGTGCTGGGCGGAGACGCCGAAGCGGCCCTGCAGGCCGGTCATGCCAGGGTTGTACGACAGGCGCAGGAAGTTCCAACGCCAGCCGCGCTGGGCGAAGTCGGGCCAGGTGGAGATGGCCCCGAACTGGGCGTTGACGCGCTCGGCGGCGTTGGGCGCCTCGCCCTCCGCGCCCGTGCGGTAGGTGCGGCCGACCGCGTGCGTCTGACGAGCGGCGGCGAGCGGCAGGTTCAGGCTGACGGCGTAGTCGCCCTCGCCGGTGCTGGAGAGGCGCAGGGCGGGGCCGATCTCGCGCGGCCGCAGGCTCCAGAGCGCCAAGGGCGAGAGGGGCAGGACGGCGCCGCGGAACGGCTCGTCGTGCCCGTCCACCACCACGCCCGGGGCGAGGCGGGCGAACTCGGGCGTGAAGTAGTCGGCGGCTTCGACGATCAGCCAGCCGGCGTCGGCCGCCTCGCGCCGCACCTGGGCGAGCAGGCCGGGCGCGTCGAGCAGCGACTGCAGGGTGTGCTCGCGCCACACGTGCACGTCCTGCGGGGCGCGGTTCAGGGTGCGGGCGAGGTCGCGGTCGAACAGGATCAGGCCGTTGAACACGGCCCGCGCGCCGGCGTCCTCGGCCCCGGGAACCGGCGCCCCGAACTCGGACCGCAGCTCGAGCGCGCAGTCGCTGTGTCCCTCCGGGTACGCCTCGGCCGCGACCACGGGCGCGCGCTGCAGCTCGCGGTACAGGCGGGCGAGGTCGGCGCGGGGCAGCGGGCCGTCGTCGAGCCGGATCGGGCGGTCGAAGCCCTCCGCCAGGCGCGCGCAGTCGGCGGCGTAGGCGGCGAGCTCGGCCGAGAGGGCGTTGTAGGTGGCCTCGTTGGCCCGCTCGCCCGCCACCTCGGCCAGGGCGCGCTGCAGACGCTGGAGCCAGTCGACCAGAAGCGCGTAGTCGCGCCGGCCGAGCCGCCGGTCGGGCGGGAGCGCCGTCGGGTCGGCGAGGCCGTCGCGGAGCCACGGCGCCGCGGCGATCCGCAATGAGGCGGCCGTCCGGCCGGGTGCGACCAGGGTCGAGGGATTGAGCAGGCCGGCGGCCTGCCACGGGGCCGCGAACACGGGGGCGTCGTCGGCCCCGCCGGTGCGCTCGCGCACGTACAGCATCACGGGCCGGTCCCACCGCGCCTCGCCCGAGTCGCCCACGCCGGCCTGGGGCAGGCGCTCGCGCGGCAGCAGGAAGCCGAGCACCCGGCGGAACAGGGCGCCCGCCCCGCCCCGCGCCGCGCCCTCGCCCAGATCCAGCGGCTCCAGGCGGATGAGGTAGGCCTTGGCGTAGGCCGCGCGGAGCGCGAACAGCGCGAGCAGCGAGCGCCACTGCGCCCGCGCCTCCGCGTAGAGCGGCTGGGGCTGGTCGGCGCGGTTGAACACCAGCGCCTGGTGGAACGCGAGCACCTGCGCCCACACGTCGGGGATGGAGCGCAGGTCGGCGGCCGAGCCGCCGGTGCGCGGCAGGTCCAGGCTGTCGGCCAGCTTGTCGAGGCTGACGTTCTGGCTGACCCACTCGCCGGGCGCGGGGGGCGTGGCGAGCGAGCTGTCGCTGACCAGCGGCGGGAGGTTGGGGGTGCTCACGGGGCCGACCTACGCCGCCGTCCGGGGGCGCACGTTGGCCCCCTGGTGCACGGCGGCCACCAGCACGCCGAGGCCCTGGCTGCGGCCGGCGGCGCGGTGGTTGTTGATCTCCTCGTTGAGCACGCGCTGGCCAGGCGGGGCTCGGCCCTCCTGCGGACGGGTGACGCGATCGAAGTCCTCCGCCGGCGTGGCGCCCTCGGGCGGGCGGAGCGCGAGCTGCGGCGTGCGGCGGCTGGCGTCCACGGCCGGCGAGAAGGCGCCGACCATGCGCGAGAGGTCCCATAGCTCGAAGCGGCTCAGCGGCGGGTCGCCGAACGCGGAGGTGGTGGAGACCTGCTGCAGGGTCGCGGCCCAGACCAGCACGCGGTCGACCAGCCGGTCGAGCGCCTCCAGGCTCTCCTGCGTCTCCGCACGGTCGAGCCGCACGCCGCGCAGCTCCTGGCGCGACCACCACTGCGGACGTCCGCCGAACAGCCCCTTCTTCCGCCCGAGCTCCGGCCGGTAGGTGTCGCGCCAAGCCGCGCAGAAGCGCAGCAGCCGGCCGAACGCCTCGCCCGGCTCGCCCCGCCGGTCGCGGGAGACGGACGGGATGTCGCCCCAGCCGAGGGCGCCCGCCTGGTCTCGGCTGGAGATGAAGACGGCGTTGGCCGCGTCCCCGCCCGGCGCGCGCGCGCCGTCGAAGAAGCGCACCGCGCCCATGGCGGCCACCAGCTCAGGCGGCAGCGGCGGGTTGGCCTGGCTGGCCGCGCCCGGCGAGTGGTAGCCCATGGGGAAGGCGGGGCTCCAGCCGGTGAGGTAAAGCTCGTCGAACACCGCCTCGTCGCTGAACAGGCGGTGGTAGTACTTCAGGGCGTCGCGGCTGTTGCGGAGCAGGTCCTCCGGCTTGGCGACGTTGGCGGACTCGTCGTCGGGCGGGGCGAAGCTGAAGTAGGGCAGCATCAGCGCGCCGCCGACGCGCACCGCTCCGCCGCCCCCGCCGCGCGCGTCGTCGGCCAGCTTGCGCAGGGTGCGGGCGAGGTTGGGGAAGCCCGCCGCGCCGGTGCCGCCGAACACCGAGCCGCAGAGGAAGATACGCACCTCCTCGCCCGAGCGCGCGCGGCGCAACGCGGCGGTCAGGGCGCGCGCGAAGCCGTTCTGAGGGTCGGCCAGGCGCGAGAGCATGGCCGCCGCGCCCACGTGCGGCCGGCCGCGGTAGCCGACGCCCAGGTCCATGCCGAGCTCCTCGGGCCCCGGCGCGTAGAGCACGTCCATGGCCGAGCGCAGGGCCTCGTCGTCGCGGCCCATGACGTCGGCGGAGAAGATGGAGGCGAGCGTGGTCCCCTGCTCGGCGTGCGGGCACCAGAGCGGCGGGTCCAGCGCGTCGGTCACCACGCGGCCGAGCGGCAGGCCGCCCTCGTCGCCTGCGCCGAAGTCCAGCGTGTCGGGCCGCTCGCCCGACCACAGGCGGCGGAAAGCGGCGGAGCGGGCGAGGAGGTCGCGCGCGCGGTCGACGTTGCCGTTGGACTCGTCCTGGTCGACGAAGCCGACCGTGACCGAGGGCGGCCCGAGGCCCGCCAGGAAGGCGACGAGCGCGGCCTCGATCACCTTGGCGCCCGTGCCGCCCACGCCGATGAGAAGGTTCACCGCCATCGCGCGCGCCTCAGCGCCGGACCAGATGGGCCAGGGGCACGGAGGGCACCATGGCGTTCTTCACCCCCAGCGCGGTGGTCAGGAAGAAGCACAGCGGCGTCACCACCAGGATCGCCACCGCTAGCCCGTAACGCCAGGAGCCATTGATCACCTCGGTGGCGTAGGCCGTATGGCCGAGCACCAGGTTCACGATCAGCGCCAGCCCCAGCAGAAGCAGCCAGGTGGTGGTCATCCGCCGCTCGTCCCGCGGCGTGGCGGGGCGGGCCAACTGCGCCCACAGCAGCCAGACGGCCGCGCAGGCCGTCAGCACCACCATGGCCAGGAGCCACCACTGCAGGCACGCGCCCGCCGCGTCGGCGCGCAAGGCCTCGCTCATGGCCGCGTCCTGCCCAGGGGGCGGCAGCACGAAGTCGGGCTCGCGCGTCCGCAGCTGGATCAGGATCGCGCCGACGGCGGCGAACAGCACGTCCACCCCGATCAGCGCTGCGAACAGCCTCGTCACGCTCTCACTCCGACCACGCCGCGCACCCTGCCCTCACCGGTCGACCCTGACCACCGCCGCGAATCCGCCCGCCGACGCCGGGGCGCGGCTGGAGGCCTGGTCGAGCGCCTCCTCCAGGAGGTCCGCGGTCTCGCCCAGGTTCAGGGTCGGGAAGAAGGCCGGGCGTCGCGCCAGCACAGCGGGGGCGGAGGAGGCGTCGAAGCTCCAGTCGCGCATCCAGCGGTCGGCGGGGTTCGGCGTCTCCAGCCGCGGCCGCTCCAGGCTCGCGGCCAGGAGGTAGACGCCGCCGGGCGGCAGGTGCGCGGCCGCTTCGGCGGGGCGCAGGACGAAGCGCGGCGCCGGGCCGTCGACCGACCAGCCGGTCGGCAGGCGGCCGACGGCGGTCCACGCGCCCTTGTGGCAGACGGCGGCCGCGCTCCTTGCGCGCCAGAGACGCACGACGGGCTCCAGCGCGCCGCTCCAGACCGCGCCGGGCCGCGCCTCGTCGGCGGGGTGCGCGGTGAAGGCGGCCTCGCCCGCCTCTCCGCCGCGGGCGAGGCTGCGCAGCGCCGCACCGCGCCTGAGCACGAGCTGCTGCACGTCGAGGCCGGCTCGCGGCGGCAGCACGGGCGCCTCCGCCAGGGCCGCACCGGGCGTCACCGCCAGCGGGCGCGCGCCGGCGGTCTTCGGCGCGAGCGGGTGCAGGGTGAACAGCGACCAGCCCCCTCCCCGGCCGGAGAAGCCGCCGCCGAGCCGTCCGAGCCGCTCGTGGAAGGCGACGACGCGCTCCACGGGACCCACCAGCACGACGAATAGGGGGTGGCTCGTCGCGCCGGCGAAGGGCGGGGCGTTGGGGATGTCGTAGACCGGGCCGGCGTAGGGCGCCCTGACCCCGACGACACCGATCGCCCGGCCGGAGGCCAGCATGTCGGACAGAGGACCGCTGAGCGCCGCCGGGCCGGCCGAGAGGTCCTGTCCCGTCAGGAACAGGTCGGTGACCACCACGGCCAGGTGGTCGGCGGGCTGCGCCTTGATCCGCGCCAGCACCCGGTCGAGCCGCGTCTCCTGGTTGTCGCACGGCAGCGCGGGCGCGTGGCAGGCGTAGGGTGCATCGGACGCCAGCAGATCCTCGCGCCCGGCGGGCAGCGGGTGCAGATCGCGGCCGAACAGGGTGTAGGCGGCCGGCCGCTGCAGCCCGCCCGCGATCCAGGGCAGGCGCGCGACGAGGTCCTGCAGCGGACGGTCGACGGCGGTCGCGCCGCGGATGAAGCCAGCCATGGAGCCCGAGCCGTCGACGTACACGTCCACAGGCCCGACGTCGGCGGAGGTGGTCGCGGCAGGGGGCGAAGCGAGGAGGGCGGCTTCCGGCGGCAGGCAAGGCGCGGACGGGCCGTCACACCCTGCCGCGAGGCCGGACGCCGCCGCGAGGGCCAGGAGGCCGCAGGCCCTCCGCCATCCCAAGCGCCAGCGGCTCAACACACGTCCTGCATTCGCCGTCACGATGGGCCGGGCGATGCGCGGGATCAAGCGGGCCGAGGCTTACAAGCGGGTCATGCGCTCAGTCGCCGACCCGCACGGCTCCGTCTCGCGGCCGTGCGGACGGGGTCTCAAGAGCCGCCGAGCCGCTCGAGCACTTCCGCGGTCCGGCGCAGGCGCGCCTCGCCCTCCTCGCCGGCCAGCACGAGCCGGCCCGGCTTCAAGGTGAGCGCCTCGTCCCCGCCCGCCAGCGTCTCGGCGGCCGTCTCCGCAGCGTGATCGAGGTCAAGGGCGACGGCCGAGGGGCCGGCGGTGAGCTTGCGCACGCCGGCCGCCCGCGCCAGCACGCCCAGCCGGGCGGACGTGACCAGGGCGACGGCTTCCGGCGGGAGCGGGCCGAAGCGGTCGTCCAGCTCCTCCTCGAAGGCGTCCACCTCCTCCGCCGAGGCCAGGCGCGACAGGCGGGCGTACAGGTTGATGCGGATCACCGGGTCGGGGATGTAGGCCTCCGGCAGGGCGGCGGCCTCGCCGAGCTGCAGCTCGGGCGTCCAGTCGGCCTCGGGCGCCTCGCCCCGCGCGACGCGGACGGCGCGCTCCATCAGCCGGTGGTACAGCGCTGCGCCGATCAGCTTCATGTGCCCGGCCTGCTCCTCGCCCACGAGATCGCCGCCGCCGCGCAGGTCGAGATCGCGCGCCGAGATGTCGAGGCCGGAGCCCAGGCGGTCGAACGCCTCCAGCGTGGAGAGGCGGGCTCGCGTGGCGTCGGAGACCTCCTCGGCCGGATCGGTGAACAGGTAGGCGACGCCCTGCACGCGGCTGCGGCCCACGCGCCCGCGTAGCTGGTGCAGCTGCGACAGGCCGAAGCGGTCGGCGCGCCAGACCAGCATGGTGTTGGCGCGCGGCACGTCGAGCCCGCTCTCGATGATGTTGGTGGCCAGGAGAACGTCGCCGCGGCCGTCGGCGAAGTCGACCATGGTGGCGTCCACCTCGTCGGCCGGCAGCTCGCCATGGGCGAGGGCCACAGTAAGCTCGGGCACGACCTCGGCCAGCCGGGCGGCGAGGTCGTCCAGGTCGGAGATGCGCGGGGCCACCACGAAGCTCTGCCCCCCTCGCCGCTTCTCGCGCAGCAGCGCGGTCCGCATCGTCGCCGCATCGAAGGGGGCCAGGAAGGTGCGGATCGGCCGGCGGCGCGCGGGCGGGCTGGCGATCACGCTGACCTCCTGCACGCCCACCATGGCCGCCTGCAGCGTGCGCGGGATGGGCGTGGCCGTCATGGCCAGGAGGTGCGGGGCCTTGGCGTGCAGCGCCGTCTTCAGCTTGGCCCCGAACTTCTGCTCCTCGTCGAGGATCATCAGGGCGAGGTCGTGGAACTCGACGCCCTCCGAGCCGAGCGCATGGGTGCCGACCACCACGCCGATCTCGCCGGACGCAAGCCCCGCCTTGACCGCCTTGGCCTCCGCCCCGTCCACCAGCCGCGAGAGCTGGGCCACCTTGATCCCCGTCCCGGCGAAGCGGCGCTCGAACACCTGGGCGTGCTGGCGGGCGAGCACGGTGGTGGGGGCGGCGAGCGCCACCTGCCTCCCGGCCAGCGCCACGGCGGCGGCGGCGCGCAGGGCGACCTCCGTCTTGCCGAAGCCCACGTCGCCGCACACCAAGCGGTCCATGGGCCGGCCCGAGGCGAGGTCGGCCAGGACGGCGGCGATGGCGTCGCGCTGGTCGGGCGTCTCGGGGAAGGCGAAGCGCGCGGCGAAGCGGGCGTAGGCGGCCTTGGGCGGGACCACCGGGTCGGCCTGAGCCGCCTCGCGCTCGCGGGCGCGCTCCACCAGCGTGCGGGCGTCGGCGTCGATCTGGGCGGAGACGGCGGCGCGGCGCTTGTTCCAGCCGTCGCCCTTGAGCCGATCGAGCGTCACCGCCTCGGCCTCCGCGCCGTAGCGCCAGATGCGGCCGAACTCCTCCACGGGCGCGAGCACGGTGTCGCCGCCGTGGTACTCCAGGCGCAGCACGTCGCGCTCCAGGCCGCCGGCTTCGACGCGGTCGAGGTCGCGCAGCACGCCCACGCCGTGGTCCTCGTGGATCACCACGTCGCCTACGCGAAGCTCCGGCTCGGCCAGCAGCGCCGCCGCCTTGGGCCGGCGCGCGGCGACGCGGCCGCCCAGCACGTCCGAAGCGGCGAGCACCAGCAGGTCGGCCGCGGCGTCCTCCCATCCAGCGGACAGATCGGCCTCCAGCGCGACGACGCCCTCGCCGGTCGACGCCTCCGCCCAGTCGGCGACGGGCTGCGGCTTCACGTCGAGCCCGCGTTCGAGCGCCCGCTCCATCGGACGCAGCTCATGGCGCAGGCCGGTGAGCACCACGCGCCGCCCAGCCGCGAGCGTGGCCTTCACCGCGTCGGAAAAGGCGCGGCCAGGGTTGGACGCCGTCGCGAAGCGCGGTGCGGACGCGACGCCCTCCAGGTCGAGCGCGAACGGCTTGAGCGCGCCGAGGGCTTCCGCCAACTCGTCGGGCGCGAGATACAGGGCGCCTGGCGGCTCGGCGGCGGGGGTGGAGGCGTCGGCGAAGTCGCGCTGGGTTCGGAACGCCTCGTCCACCTGCTCGAGCAGCGCCGCACCCCGCTCCGCCGCTCCTGGCTCGACGACGGCGCGCGCATCGGGCGCCAGATCGAAGATCGTGCGCAGCGAGGGGTAGGCCTGCGCCAACCGATGCTCGGCGCCCGCGTCGCGCGCCACCTCCGCGCCCTCCGTCGCGATCCACTCGGAGGCGGGTCCGAGGATCACGCTCTCGAGCGGCGACTCCGACCGCTGGGTGAGCGGGTCGTAGGTCTCCAGGCTCTCGATGCGGCCGTCGGCGTCCAGGCGGGCGCGGACGGGCTGGATGCGGTCGGGCGGCCAGGCGTCGACCACCTCGCCGAGCATCAGGAGCTCGCCCGGCTCGTCGGTGCGGTCGTCACCGGTATAGCCGGTTCGGGCGGCGAAGGCGGCCAGCGCCTCCCGGTCGAGCGCGTCGCCGACGCGCAGGGTGAAGGCGGCGTCTGAAAGGGCCTCGGCGGGGGGCAGCCGCTGCACCAGCGCCTCGGGCGAGGTGACGAGCAGGCGCGGGCCGTCCACCGGAGAGGAGAGGCGCGCCAGGGCGCCCATGCGCCGGCCCATGACCTCACGCGACGGCGAGGCGCGGTCGTAGGGCAGGCAGTCCCACGCCGGCAGGAGCACGGCCTCCACCTCCGGCGCGAGGACACAGAGCGCGCGGGCGATCTCGTCGGCGCGACGCTCGCCGGACGCCAGGTAGAGCACCTCGGTGCGCTCGGCGCCCGGCGCAGTGAGCGCCGCGGCCAGCCGCGCGGCGACGGCCGCGGCGGGATGCTCCTTGGCCTCGCCCTCCTCGCCGGGCGGCGGCAGGCCGGCCGGCTGCAGCGTGTCTTCGGGGGAGGAGATCTTCGGAGAGGGGCGGCCCATGTGCCGGGCCTAACAGGTTGAACGCAGGAAGGTTCGCGGGACAATGCGGGACGGGATCGCCCCTCTCCCACTCGCCTCCCTGTCCTCACGCAGGGCGTGCCAGACCGCGAGAGGCGTGCGGAGCCGTAGGACGGAGACTTCGATGTCCGCCGTCACCGCCGGGACGTGGAAGCCCTTCGGCTCAGCAGCTCGCGGCGCCGCCCTGGGCCATCAGGCGGCCGATGGCGTCGAACAGGGCGTCCATGGCGATGGGCTTGGTGAGGAAGTCATCCGCGCCTTCGCGCAGGCACTCGTTCCTGAGGTCCGGCGCAATATCGGCGGTGACCACCACCACGGGGACCTTGGACTTGGCGTCGGTGCGGGCGCGGATGCGGCGCAGCGCCTCCAGCCCGTCCATGCCGGGCATTCGCAGGTCCATCAGCACCACGTCGTAGTCCGCGGCGTCGATCATGCCGATGCCCGCCTGCGCACCATCGGCCTCTGACATCTGAACATCGGCGACGCTCAGCATGTCGCGGACCACGCGGCGGTTCATCGCGTCGTCCTCAACGAAGAGTACGTGCATGGGAAAGCACCTTGCCTGCCCCTGTTCTACGCCGGTCGAGTTAATGAACAGCCTACAATTTTAGGTTGTGTCCGTTCAGGCTCGTCCGACGGCGGCGAAGGCGCGGCGCAAGGGCGCGAACGGAGCCTCCTCGCGGGCGCGCAGGAAGGCGAGCAGGTCGTCGGCCGCCAGAGGCGGGGCGATGGCGTAGCCCTGCAGGCGGTCGCAGCCCATCACGGTCAGGAGCGCGCGGGCGGCGGGGTCCTCCACGCCCTCCGCTGTGACGGTCATCTCCAGCGCGTGCGCCAGCTCCACGGTGGAGCGCACGATCAGGGGGTCGCGGGCGCTGGAGGTGAGGCCGAGCACGAAGGCCTTATCGATCTTGAGCTCGTGGGCGGGCAGCCGCTTCAGGTACGACAGCGACGACAGGCCGGAGCCATAGTCGTCCAGGGCGATGTGCACGCCGGCGTCGGCGAAGGCGCGCATGTGGGCGATGGCGCGCTCGGGATCGGCGATGGCGGCGGTCTCGGTGATCTCCAGGCCGATGGGAGCGACCGCGGCGGCGATGCACTCCAGCGTCCAGGCGGTGAAGGCGTCGTCGCACAGCAGGCACCCGGAGAGGTTCACGTCCACCGCCAGGGTGACGCCCTGGGCGGCCATGCGGGCCTGGTCGGCCACGGCGCGGCGCAGCACGCGCTCGGTGAGGAGACGGATATCGCCGGTCTGCTCGGCCAGGGCGACGAACAGGTCGGGCGGCACCATGCCGCGCTCGCGGTGCGGCCAGCGGACCAGCGCCTCGACGGCGGCGATGCGGCCCGTACGCGCCTCCATCTTCGGCTGGTAGACGAGGTGCAGGGCGTCGGCGGCGAGGGCGGCGCGCAGGTCGCGCATCAGGGCGGCCCGGTCGGAGCGGCGGGCGCGCGCGTCCTCGTCGAACTCGACCACCGCGAGGTGCTTGGCGCGGGCGTGGGCGAGGGCCTCTTCGGCGGCCTCCACCAGGGCGGCGTCAGCGGGGGCGCCGGGCTCGGCGCGGGCGTAGCCGAGGGCCACGGGCAGCTCGAAGGCCTGCCCGTCGAAAGCGATGCGCGCCTGCAGGGCGGCCTGGAGCGCGGCGAGACGCTCGCGCGTCTCGACGGGGTCGCAGTCGAACACGAACTCGAGCGTGCCGCGGCCGGCGCGACGCAGCACCGCGCCGGGCAGGGCTTGGCGGATGCGCGCGGTGAGCACGGCGGTGATCTGCTCGGCGAGGCCGGTGCCCAGGTCCTTGATGGCCGCCAGCCGGTCCACGCCCACCAGCACCGCGTGCGCCGGCGCGCGCAGCCGGTCGCCGCCGGCCGCCGCACGGGCCGCCGAGCCGCCGAGCGCCGCCTCCAGCCGCTCCAGCAGGCGGCGCGCATCGAGCGGCAGCTGCGCCGCCTCGACCGGCGCCTCGCCCGAGGCCACGCGCGCGAGCGCCTCGCGCAGACCGTCGGCCTGCAGCGCCGTCAGCGGCGTCTCGCGCGTGATGCGGGACTGAAACATCCGGCACGACGATGCGCCGACAAGGTGAAGGGGCGCTGAAGCGTCAGGCTTAACGAGGTCCGGACCCCTCCGGCCGCCCTGGCGCCTCCCGCCGGAGCCATCGACGCGCTAAGCGGGCGGGCATGCCCTTCCCGCCCACGGCGCGCCCGCAGGTGCAGGCGCTGCGCTCCTCGCACATCCGGCAGGTGGCCAACGCCGCCATGGGTCGGCCCGACGTGCTGCCCTTCTGGTTCGGCGAGAGCGACCGGCCGACGCCCGAGCCGATCCGCCGCGCCGCCGCGCTCGCGCTGGAGGACGGACGCACCTTCTACACCCACAACCTGGGGCGGCCCGACCTGCGCGAGGCGCTGGCCGGCTACCTGTCGCGGCTCCACGGCGTCGCGGTCCGGAGCGACCGGCTGGCGGTGACGAGCTCGGGAGTCAACGCGCTGATGCTGGCGGCGGAGGCGCTCATCTCACCCGGCGAGCGGGTGGTGGTGGTCGATCCCGTCTGGCCCAACGTGGTGGAGATCCCCAAGATCATGGGTGCGCGGGTCGAGACCGTGCCCGTGCGCCCGGCCGGCGGCCGCTTCGCCCTCGACCTCGACCGGCTGCTGGATGCGTTGACGCCCGACACGCGCGCGCTGTTCCTCAACTCGCCCAACAACCCGACGGGCTGGACGCTCCCGGCCGAGCACCGGGCGCCGATCCTGGAGCGGTGCCGCCGGCACGGCACCTGGCTGATCGGCGACGATGTCTACGAGCGGCTGGCCTTCGACGCGCCCACCGCGCCCTCCTTCCTGCCGTTGGCCGAGCCCGACGACCGGGTGATCAGCACCAACAGCTTCTCCAAGGCGTGGCGGATGACGGGTTGGCGCCTGGGCTGGATGGTCGCGCCGCCGCCGCTCGTGGAGAGGCTCGGCGTGCTCCTGGAGTACAACACCTCCTGCGCGCCGGACTTCGTGCAGGAGGCGGCGCTGGTCGCCCTAGCCGAGGGCGAGCCGCACGTGGCGGAGCTCCGCGCCGAGCTGGCGGCGGCCCGCACGCGCGTGCTCGGCGCGCTGAACGCCATGGACGGCGTGGAGGCGCCCTGGCCGGACGGCGGCATGTACGCCTTCTTCCGCGTGGACGGCCTTGGCGAGAGCCTGCCGGCCGCCAAGCGGCTGGTGGAGGAGGCGGGGCTGGGCCTCGCCCCCGGCTCGGCCTTCGGCGACGACGGCGAGGGCTGGCTCCGCTGGTGCTTCGCCGCCCAGCCGGAGAAGCTGGACGCGGGGCTGGAGCGGCTGGAGCGCTTCCTGGCCCGGTACTAGGCCGCCCGGCGCTAGGCCGCCCGGCGTTCGGGCGTCCACTCCACGCCCAGCCGGCGGATGGCGTGTACGAAATTGTTGGGCGCGACGTCGATGTCGCCCGACCAGCGCATGTCGGGGAAGCGGGCGAGGATCTGGCGCCAGCTCTCCTCCAGCTGCATCTGCGCGGTCAGCCGGCCGAGGCAGATGTGCGGGCCGAAGCCGAAGGCGATGTTCTTCTCCGCATTGGGACGGCCCACGTCGAAGCGGTCGGGGTCGGCGAAGACGGCGGCGTCGCGATTGGCCGCGCCGTACCACATGATCACCTTCTCGCCCTCGGAGATGGTCTGGCCGGCGACCTCGACGTCCTCGGTTGCGATGCGCTTCATGTGGATCACGGGGCTGACCAGGCGCGTCACCTCGTGGACCATGTTGGGCAGGAGCGACGCATCGGCCACCAGCCGCGCTCTCTCGCCGGGGTTCTCCGTCAGGAGCTTCATGGCGCCCGAGAGCGTGTTGCGCGTGGTGTCGTTGCCGGCGAACACGATCAGGAGCCACGAACCGTCGAGGTACTCGTCCTGCAGATATCCGCCCTCGACCTGCGCGCGGGCGATGGCTGTCATCAAGTCGTCCTGCGGGTCGGCGCGGCGCTTGTGAAGCATGTCGCGGCCGTAGGCGAACATCTCCTCCATGGTCGCGTTGAACAGCTGGATGAACGACATCAGCTGCGGCGTGACGTCCTCGGGCTTGGTGTCGGCCTGCTCGGCGCCGATCTGCTGAGCCAGCTCCAGAAAGTGCGTCCAGCGGATGAACTTCTCGCGATCCTCGACGGGCACGCCGAGCATCTCGCAGAGCGTGAACATGGGCAGGTGGCTCGCGAAGCCGGAGACGAAGTCGTCCCTGCCCCGCGCAGCCATTCCGTCGAGCAGCCGCGTCACCTCGCCCGCCACCCGCTCGCGCAGCCCCCGCACGTAGCCGGCGGTGAAGAAGGGCATGTGCTCGCGGCGCAGCTGGCGGTGCGGCGCGCCGTCCAGGTTGATGAGCGTGTTCAGCGCGGCGAAGTAGAGCGGCCCTGCCCTGCGCTCGGGCGGCGGCAAGGCCATGTTGATGCCACCCCGCTCGGAGGAGAATGCCTGCGGGTCGTTGTTCACCCGCGCCACATCCGCGAAGCGGGTCACCGCCCAGAAACCCGGCGCGCCGCGCGGCTCCGGGTGCCACATGACGGGCGCCTCGGCGCGCATGCGGGCGTAGTCGCCCCACGGCTGGCCGCCCGCGAAGCGGTGCACGTCGGCGAGGTCGACGCCGGCGAGCGTCGGGTAGGCCTGCGGGGCGGCCGGGCCACGCCGGCCCTCCTGCACGTGGTCGCTGACGAGGTGCACGGGCGGGCTCCGTTCAGGCGAGGTCGCGGAAGGCGGCGTCCTTGTCGGTGCGCACCTCCGGCGGCAGGCCGAGCACGCGCTCGGCGATGATGTTCTTGAGGATCTCGTCGGTGCCGCCCGCGATGCGCAGGCCGGGTGCGTTCAGCGCGGCCGAGTGGAAGGCGGCGGCCATGGGCGACAGCTGGGGGTCGTCGATGATGCCGTACTCGCCCATGGCCTCCAGGGCGGCGTGGCCGAGGTCCTGCATCTGGTTGGCGGCGATGATCTTGCCGATGGAGTTCTCCGGCCCGGGCGTCTGGCCCTTGGACAGCGCTGTCAGGGCGCGCATGCGCGTGTTGCGCAGGCCCTCCGCCTGCACCCACCAGTCGGCGAGGCGCTGCCGAAAGGCTCTGTCCTCGATCAGCGCGCCCTCCATCCCCGGCAGCTCGCGTGCGAGCTTGAGGATCTCGGACGGGCCGGCCCCCGCCGCGCCGCCGACCGCCAGGCGCTCGTTCATCAGCGTGAACAAGGCGACTTTCCAACCGTCGTCCACCTTGCCCAGGCGCTGCGCGTCCGGGATGCGGACGTCGGTGAAGAACACCTCGTTGAAGTTGGAGCCGCCCGACATCTGGTGGATCGGCCGGATCTCCACGCCCGGCGAGCGCAGGTCGAGCCAGAACATGGTCAGCCCCTTGTGCTTGGACACGTCGGGGTTGGTGCGGACCAGGAGGATGCCGAAGTCGCTGTAGTGCGCGCCCGAGGTCCAGACCTTCTGGCCGTTGACCACCCAGTCGTCGCCGTCGCGCACGGCGCGGGTGCGGATGGCGGCGACGTCCGACCCGCCGGCCGGCTCGGAGAACAGCTGGCTCCAGATGGTCTCGCCGCGGACGGCGGGACCGGCGGTGTTCGCCTGGGTCTCGGCGTCAGAGAAGGCCATCACGGTGGGCACGCACATGCCGAGGCCAATGGTGAAGTGGCCGTAGGCGACATCGTGGCGCGCTTCCTCCTGGCCGAAGATCACGCTCTGGATCGGCGTGCCCCCGCCGCCGCCCCACGCCTTGGGCCAGGCGACCTGGGCGTAGCCGGCGTCCGCCTTGCGCGCCTGCCAGGCCTTGGCGGCGGTGAGCTCGTCGGGGAAGGGCTGCGCCTTGTGCGCCGCGGCGTTCGCGTCGAGCCAGCCGCGTGCCTCCCGGCGGTAGGCGCCCTCGTCGGCGCTGTCGTCGAAATCCATGTCTCGCCTCCTAGGCCGCGTTGCGCCGCTCGAGCGCGCCCACCAGCCGCTCGCGCCAGACCGGCGGGGCGCCGGCCACCAGCGCCAGCTGCTCGGCGCGCCGCCAGTACAGGTGCGGGTCGGCCTCCCAGGTGAAGCCGACGCCGCCGTGCGTCTGGATATTCTCCTTGGCCGCGAAGGAGAAGGCGGCCGAGGCGGCCACCCGCGCCGTGGCGGCGGCCAGGGGCAGCTCGGCCGCCCCCGCGTTCAGCGCCCAGGCGCCGTAGTAGGCGTTGGAGCGCGCCACCTCGGTCTTCACGTACATGTCGGCCAGCTTGTGCTTGATCGCCTGATAGCCGCCGACCACGCGGCCGAACGCCTGGCGCTGAAGGGCGTAGTCGCGCGCCATCTCCAGGCAGCGGTCCGCCCCGCCCAGCTGCTCGAACGCGATCAGCACGGCCGCCCGGTCGAGCACAGCCTGTAGGGCGTCCACGCCCGGCAGGTCGCCCAGCCGCTCGGCGGGCGCGCCGCGGAAGGTGACGCGGGCGGCGCTGCGCGTCGGGTCGAGCGTCTTCAGCGGCGCGGCTGAGACGCCCTCCCCCGACGCGACCAGGTGCAGGCCGTCCGCCGCGAGCACGACCAGCACGTCGGCCACGTCGCCGTCCGTCACCGGAATCTTCTCGCCCGTGATCCGCCCGCCCGAGACGGCGGTGCGCACCATGCGCCCGGCGAGCGGGCCCGGCCCTTCCGACGCCGCCAGCGCGCCCACGGCCTCGCCCGCGGCGATGGCCGGCAGCCAGCGCGTTTTCTGCGCCTCCGTGCCGAACAGCATCAGCGCCTCGGCCACCATATAGACCGTGGAGCTGAACGGGATCGGCGCGACCGCCCGCCCCAGCTCCTCCGCGAGCGCGCACAGCTCCACGTGGCCGAGGCCCGAGCCGCCGTACGCCTCCGGGATCGCCGCGCCCGTCCAGCCCTGCACGGCCACCGCGCGCCACAGGTCGCGATCGTAGGGCGTGGCGGGGTCGTCCAGCACACGGCGCACGCGGGAGGGCGGGCACTCGGCGGCCAGGAAGCGGCGCGCCTGATCCTTCAGCGCCTTCTGGTCGTCGGAGTAGTCCAGGTTCACGCGGGCGCCCTTCCCCAGTACTCGTCCTTCAGCAGCCGCTTGTAGAGCTTGCCCGTGTCGTGCCGCGGCAGCTCGGCGCGAAAGTCGATGCGGCGCGGCGCCTTCACGTGGCTCAGCCGCTCGCGGGCATAGGCGCGGAGCTCCTCGGCCAGCGCCTCGCCCGCGCGCGCCGGGTCGCGCGGCTGCACCACGGCGACGACCTCCTCGCCCATCTCCTCGTGCGGCGCGCCGATCACGGCCACGTCGGCCACCTCCGGATGGGTGACGAGCACGTTCTCGATCTCCGCCGGGTAGATGTTCACCCCGCCGGAGATGATCATGAAGCTCTTGCGGTCGGTCAGGGTGAGGTAGCCGTCCTCGTCCAGCCAGCCCACGTCGCCCAGCGTGGTCCAGCCGTGGCGGTTGGCGGCGGACGCGGTCTTCTCCGGGTCGTTGTGATAGCTGAACGGCAGGTGGCCGGCGAAGTAGACCGTCCCCTCCGTACGGGGCGGCAGCTCCTCGCCGTCCTCGTCGCAGATCTTCGTCTGCGAGGTCAGGTTGCGGCCGACCGAACCCTTGCGCTGCAGCCACTCCGCCGAGGAGATGGCGCAGAAGCCGTTGCCCTCCGTGCCGGCGTAGTACTCGCCGATGATCGGCCCCCACCACTCGATCATGGCCTCCTTGACCGGGATCGCGCACGGCGCGGCGGCATGCCAGACGCTCCGCAGCGAGGAGACGTCGTAGCGCCGGCGCACCTCCTCGCGCAGCTTGAGCATGCGCACGAAGTGAGTCGGCACGAACTGGGCGTGGGTGACCCTGTACCGCTCGATGGCGGCCAGCGCGGCCTCCGGATCGAAGCGCTCCATCACCACCACCGTCCCGCCAGTCTGCTGCACGGCCATGGACCAGCGCAGCGGCGCGGCGTGATAGAGCGGCGCGGGCGACAGATAGACCATCTCCGGCGTGAAGCCGTAGAGCGCGCGGCCCAGCATGACGAGCGGCGAGACGTTGGACCCGAACGGCTCCTCCGAGAGCGGGTGGCGCACGCCCTTCGGCCGCCCCGTCGTGCCGGAGGAGTAGAGCATGATGCTTCCGGGCCGGGGCTCGTCGAGCGGTCCGCCGCTCTCTGTGTCCCGCTCCGCCTCGAAGCGCCGGAAGCCGGGCAAATCGCCGCCGAGCGCCAGCCGCGTGAGACCGGCCAGCCGTGGCGCGAGCGCGGCGGCGACGTCCGCGAGCGAGGCGGAGACGACCAGCACCGAGGCGCCCGCATCGCGCACGATGTACTCCGCCTCCTCCGCGTTCAGCTTGGACGAGAGGCAGGTGCAGTAGAGGCCGACGCGCTCCGCGGCCCAGACCACCTCTAAGAAGAGGGCGTCGTTGCCGCCCATGAGTGCGACCCCGTCGCCGGGCTTCAGTCCCAACCGACGGAACAGCCGCGCCCCGGCGTTGGCGCGCGTGTCCAGCTCGCCATAGGTGACGGTCTCGCCGGTGGCCGCCATGACGATCGCCGGCCGGTCCGGCGTCGCGGCGGCGTGGTGGACGGGGTGGCTCACGGCCGTCCCATGCCTTTGCGTCTCCCGAGGTGCGGCGCTCTGCCGGCGCGCGTCGCCCGGACCGTCCGCCCGCCTTCCGCGCACGTCAAGCATGACGCTGCGGCAGCTCGCAGTGGTGTTTCAGTTCCGACGCGGAGGCATCGCCGCGCCGAAGCACGGCGGCCCCCGACCGGCCCTTGTCGCACGCCACCTTCCGACGCGTGACCCGGCTCCCTGTTCCGCACCCGCGCGCCGCCCGTGCGCCCCGCCTCGCCGCGTGAGCGCGCCATGGCTCGCAGCCCGCCGCGGTGGCGCACGCCGCACCGCCCCGTCCATCCCGCGCGCGCGGCCGAGCAGCGCGCCGGACACCTCTCCGCCTATGGTATGCTGACCACCATGCCCACGGACGTCCTGGACCCCGCCGACGCCGACGTGCTGATCGTGGACGACGACGACGCGCTGCGCGAGGAGATGGCCGACTACCTGTCCGGCCACGGCTACGTGATCCACCAGGCGCGCGACGCCAAGGAGACCCGCGCCGCGCTGAAGGCCAAGCCGGTGCAGCTCGTGATCCTCGACGTCATGCTGCCCGGCGAGGACGGCCTCAGCATCTGCCGCAGCCTCGCCGGACCGACCGGGCCGAGCGTGCTGATGCTCAGCTCGCTAGGCGAAAGCATCGACCGCGTGCTGGGGCTGGAGCTCGGGGCGGACGATTATGTGGTCAAGCCCGTCAGCCCCCGCGAGCTGCTGGCGCGGGTGCGTGCGCTGCTGCGTCGCCGCGGCGGCGAGGGCCAGCCGATCTCGCGCGGCGCGACCTACGCCTTCTCCGGCTTCCGCTTCGACCTGGTGCGCCGCCAGTTGCGCGCGCCGGACGGCACGGTGATCATGCTGACGCCCGGCGAGCTGTCGCTGCTGGGCGCCTTCGTGGAGAACCCGGCCAAGGTGCTGTCGCGCGAGGAGCTGGTGCGCCTGTCGCGGGGCGAGCAGGCCGACGTGTTGGACCGCGCCGTGGACATCCAGATCAGCCGGCTGCGGCGCAAGCTGAACAGTCAGTCCAAGGACGAGATCATCAAGACGCACCGCGGGCTCGGCTACATCCTCGACACCAAGGTCAGCCGCACGTGACGGAGGCCGCGCGCCCGCTGCGGCCGCGCGGCGCGCCCCTGGCGCTGCAGGTCACCGCGCTCCTGGTCGGCAGCCTGGTGGTGGCGCAGACGGTGACGCTCGGCCTGACGCTGCTGCTTCCACCCGCCCCCGCGCCGCAGCACCCGCTGTCCGAGGTCGCGGCCGCGCTGCGGGGCGCCGCGCTGCGGGCGGACGGCTCGCGCCCGCTGGTGCGCACGGTGCGCGACGCGCCCCCGAGCCTGCAAAGTGTCGGCTGGACCTCATCGGAGCCGGAGCGGGCTCGGTTGGCCGCGCTGGTCGGCGCGCCGGAGGCGGACGTGCGTCTGCTGTTCTACTCGCCGCCGCCCTTCGCCGGCGCACCCGTGCGGGGGGCGCGCTTGGAGCCGACGATCCGCGCTCGCCTGCAGCAGGCCTCGCTGGCGGCGCTCCTGTTCGCCGCGGCGCCTCCCTACGGCGGCGGCTCCGGAGTGTCGGGCGACGCCGGGGCGAGCCGGGGCGGCGACGCCGGGGGCGGAGGGCGGCGCGGCCTCGGAGGCGGGCGCGACGACCGTCCCGGCGGCGCGGGCGCGGGGGGCGGCTCAGGACCGCGCACCGGACCTGCGGCGGTGCCCGGCGGCGGAGCGTTCCGGGGAACGCCGGCGGCCGACGCAGGCGTGGTCTCCCGCTATCCCTCGCACGGCGTCGTTCCCGACGCCGTGCTGCGGGGTGGCCGGGCCCAGGCGGTCGCCGCCCCGACGACGGGCGCCGCGGCCGGGTCGTCCAGCGCGAGCGTGGGGCCGTTCTCGCCGCGCGCCGCCGCGGCCGCGTTGGCCGCCACCACGCCCGGGCGGGCGCTGTCGGCCCCGACGACGGCCCCGTCCACCGTCGCCGCCGTTGTCGCTCCGCCCACGAGGCCGGTGCTGCGCGCATCCGGCTCCGCAGCGCCGGCGCTGGCGATCGCGTCCGGCCTCGCCCTCGGCGCGCTGGCTGCGCACGAGCTCGCTCCGCACGGCGCCGCACCCTCGCGCGGACGGCGGGTCGATCCGGCGGCGCCGCGGGACTTCGGCGCGGCTCCTCCCCTCCCTGCGGCTCCGGAGCTGGAGCCCGCCGCGCCGCCGCCGATCGACGCCGCCTCGCCCGTGACGCCTGCGCTCGCCGCGCGGCTCAGCCCTTCGCAAGCGCTCGCCGTCGTCCGCACGCAGGCCGACCGGTCCGCGGCGGACCGGGGCGGCTACCTGCTGCCCTCGTCGTCCGCCGCGACCGGATTGTTCGGCGCCCGCACCACCGCCTACGTGGAGGGCGACTTCGTGGCCGCGCTGCGCGTCGCGCCCGGGCGCTGGGTCACGGTGCAGCCCCGGCCGGAGGGCTTCCCCAACAGCTGGCAGCGGCGTGTGCTGTTGTGGTTCGCCCTGTCGCTCGCCGTGGTGGCGCCGCTCGGCCTCTTGTTCGCCCGACGCCTCGCCGCGCCGCTGCGCGACTTCGCCGCCGCCGCCGAGCGGCTGGGCAAGGACCCGTCCGGCCAGCACCTGCGCCTGGGCGGACCCGCCGAGGTCGGCCGCGCGGCGCAAGCCTTCAACCGAATGCAGGGCCGGCTGAAGCGCTACATCGACGACCGCACCGCCATGGTGGGCGCCATCAGCCATGACCTGCGCACGCCCCTCGCCCGCATGCGCTTCCGCCTGGAGCGCGCGCCCGCCGACGTCCGCGCGCCCGTCCTGGCCGACATCGCGCAGATGGAGGAGATGATCTCCTCCGTGCTGGTGTTCATCCGCGACGCGAGCGAGCCCGCCGTGCGCGAGCGCGTGGACCTGCGCTCGATCCTGGAATGCGTGGTCGACGGCGCGGCCGAGACGGGCGCGCAGGCCGAGCTCGACCCGGGCGAGGCCGTGCCGGTGGACGTCGACAGCCTGTCGGTGCAGCGCGTCGTGTCCAACCTGATCGAGAACGCGCTCAAGTACGGCGAGCACGCCCGCGTGCGCATGTACGCCGAGGGCGCCGAGGCCGTGGCCGAGGTCGAGGACGACGGCCCCGGCCTGCCCCCGGAGGAGATGGAGCGCGTGTTCCTGCCCTTCTACCGCTCCGAGCGGGCCCGCACGCTGGACACGCGCGGCATCGGCCTGGGCCTGGCGGTGTCGCGCTCCATCGCCCGTGCGCACGGCGGCGACGTGCGCCTGCTCAGCCGCGGGCGCGGGCTGGTGGCTCAGCTGCGGCTGCCCATCGCCGAGAAGGTCTGACGCCCGTGAACGAAGGCCCGCCCTCCGTCGCCGGAGGGCGGGCTCCCCGGACGGAGGCCGCCGGACTTGGGGCGGGCTGAAGCGCCCGACCGCCCCGGCCGGATGGGTAAGATGCCGGCGCGCCGCGGCCCGGTGAGGGCCGGCTTGCGTCGTGCGCGCGCCGGGTCGGTTTCGGGGCCGAAACGCAGGCGCGCTCAGGCCCGCAGCCGCGCCTCGGTGCGCGCGTCCACCACGCGCTCCAGCACCGTCAGCGGCATGGCGCCCTGGCGGAGCACGCCGTGGAAGTCCTTGAGGTCGAACCGGGCGCCCAGGCGGGCCTTGGCCTTCTCGCGCAGGCGCACCCAGGTGGTGTGGCCGATCTTGTACGAGCACGCCTGCCCCGGCCAGACAACGTAGCGGTCGATCTCGCGCTGGCTGCGCGGGACGGGGTAGCCGGTGGCCTGCACGAGGTAGTCGGTCGCCTTCTCGCGGCTCCAGCGCTCGTGGTGCATGCCGGTGTCGACCACCAGGCGCGCCGCGCGGAACAGGAACGACTGCAGAAAGCCGGCGCGGCCGAGCGGATCGTCGTCGTACACGCCCAGCTCGCCCGCCAGCTGCTCGGCGTAGAGCGCCCAACCCTCCGTGTAGGCGGCGAACCCTCCCCGACGGCGGATTTGCGGGATCTCCGTCGACTCCTGCGCGGTGGAGATCTGCAGGTGGTGGCCGGGGATGCCCTCGTGCCAAGTCAGCGTCGGCAGGCCGAACTTGGGCCAGTCGTGCGTAGTCTTCAGGTTGATGTAGTAGATCGCCGGGCGAGAGCCGTCCAAGCTCGCGCCGTTGTAGTAGCCGTTGGGCGCCCCGTCCTGGATGAAGGGCGGCACGCGGCGGATGGTCAGCGGCGCCTTGGGCAGGGTGTCGAACGCGCGCGGCAAGAGCGGCGTCATCTTGGCAACGTAGCCGTTCAGCGCGGCCAGGAGCTGGTCGCGACCGGGGTCGGTGTCCGGGTAGAGCTGCGCCGGGTCGTCGCCGAGCTTGACCAGGCGCTCGGCCACCGTGCCCTGCGCATAGCCCTGCGCCTTGAGGATGGTGTCGAGCTGCGCGGTGATCTCCGCCACCTGCTGCAGCCCCAGCCGGTGCACCTCGGCGGGCGAAAGCGTGGTGGTGGTCGCCGCGTTCAGCGCCGCGGCATAGTAGGCGTCGCCCTGCGGCAGCCGCCAGCAGCCCGCCTCGTGCGTCGAGCGCGCGCGCAGGTCGTGCGTGTGCGCGATCAGCCGGTCGAGCGCCGGGTGCACCTCGCCGGTCACGATCCGCTCCGCCCGGGCGCCGTAGGCGTCGCCGTCGAGGCCGGCCGCCTTGGCCTTGCGCCGCACGCTCTCGACCAGCACCACCTCGTGCACGGGGCGGCCGCGCAGGGCGGCCATCTGCCCCAGCGCCGTGTCGAGGGTGAAGTCGGGCGCGATCACGCCCATCGCCGCCGCAGCGCGCGAGCGCTCAATGTCCTGGTCCGTCACCACGGCGAAGGCGCGCAGGCGGTCGAGGTAGGCGTCGGCGTCGTCGGCCGTGCGGATCTGGTGCGCGCTGTCCAGGAAGTCCGGCACGTCCTGGTAGGCGCCCGACAGCTGGCTGATCACGTAGGGCACGTAGCGGCCGCCGTTGGAGCCGTAGGCGAAGCGCGCGCCGCCCTCCACCGACTGACGCAGGGTGTAGTCCACCACCTCGTAATCGACCGTGGAGGCGACGGAGAGCTTGGCGCGGTCGATCAGGCCCAGGCGCTGCAGGCGGTCTCGCGTGCGGGCGAGGCGGTGCTGCTTCTCCGCCTCCGTGCGCGGGTCGAGGCGGTGCTTCAGCGCGGCGCGCGGCCCCTTGTCGAGGCCGAGCGAGGTCGCCGCCTGCGCGCTGTCGTCCACCTGCTCCTGGAAGAAGGCGTCCAGCAGCGCGCGCAGCCGCACGTCCTCAGATCCGCCGGCGGGTGCGCCGCCCCCCGCAGGCGGCTGGGCGGCGAGCGGCCCGGCGGCGGCGAGGCCGGCGACGGCGGCGGTCCCGGCCAGGAGGTCGCGGCGGTGGAGCATCGGTGGTCCTTGCGGGGCGGAGTCAGGCGGAGCGTAGGCGGTCGGCCACCACCTGGTCCAGCACCGCCAACGGCACGGAGCCGCCCGTCAGCACCGCGTCGTGGAACGGGCGCAGGTCGGCGCCGCGCGCACGACGCCACTGCTGGCGCAGGCGCAGGATGTCGAGCTTGCCGAGCATGTAGCCGCACGCCTGCCCCGGCCAGACGGCGTAGCGCTCCACCTCGCTCGCGGCCGCGCTCTCGGGGTCGCCCAGCTGCTCGACGAAGTAGGCGACGGCGCGCTCGCGCGTCCACCGCTCCTGGTGCAGGCCGGTGTCGATCACTAGCCGCACGGCGCGCAGCAGGGCGTCGTGCAGGTAGCCGATCCGGCCGAGCGGGTCGTCGGCGTAGAGCCCCATCTCATCGGCCAGCTGCTCGGCGTAGAGCGCCCAGCCCTCCACGTAGGCGTTGTTCCCCAGCGTGAGCCGGTAGAAGGGCAGCTGCTGCTCCTGCTGAATGGAGATCTGCAGGTGGTGGCCGGGGATGGCCTCGTGGAAGCAAAGCGTCGGCAACATCCAGCGCGGCAGCTCGGCGGTGTCCTTCAGGTCGATGTAGTAGGTGCCCGGCCGCGAGCCGTCCAACGCGCCGTTGACGTAGTTCGACGAGGCGCCGAGCTCGATGGCCGGCGGCACGCGCTTGATTTGCACGTCCGCCTTGGGAAGTACGCCGAAATATTGCGGCAGCCTCTGGCGCACCTGCGCGACCTTGACGTTGGCGTCGGCGATCAGCTTGGCCTTGCCCTCGTCGGTGTTGGCGTAGAGGTGCCGCGGATCGGCGAACAGCGCGCGCAGCCGCTCGCCGGGCGTCCCCTGCGCCATGCCCTGCGCGCGGAAGGTGCGGTCAAGTTCGGCCCCCAGGCTCGCCACCAGCTCCAGCCCGGTGCGGTGGATCGCGGCGGGGCTCAGCGACGTGGAGGTCTGCGACTTGAGCGACAGGGCGTAGAACGCCTCGCCGTCCGCGAACTTCCACACGCCGGCGTCGTGTGTCGCACGCGCCTTGAGCGAGGTCAGGAGCGCGATCTGCCGGTCCAGCGCCGGCTGCACGTTCATCTCGTAGATGGCCGCCGCCGGGCGCTCCCAGTCGCCCGCGACGCCCGCCTCCCGCGCCCGGCGCACGAGCGATTGCACCAGTGTCGCCGAGGCCGCCGGTTGATCGCGCAGGGCGTGCAGCTGGGCCAGGGTGCGGTCTAGGGCGAAGTCGGGCGGCAGCACGTCGGCGCCCGCGTCGTGGCGCACCGCCTCGACCTCCTGGTCGAGCACCTGCGCGAAGGCGTTCAGACGCGCGAGGTAGGCGTCGGCGTCCTCGCGCGTCTTGATCACGTGCTGGCTGTCGAGGAGGTCGGGCACGCTCTGGTAAGCGCCGTTGAGCTGGCTCAGCACGTAAGGCTGCCCGGGGCCGCCGCCGTCCGGGAAGCGCGTGTCGCCGTCCACGGCCACGTCCAGGGTGAAGTGCGCCGTGTCCCAGTTCACCGCGTCCGCGCCGGAGAGGCGGTCGCGCGGGATCGACCGCAGCGCGGCGAGCTGCTGGCGGCGGCGGCCCGCGTCGTCGCTGCGGCCGGCGAGGGAGCGGACGTCCAGTCGGCGCTTGGCGTCGGCGCGCTCGCCCTTGTCCAGGCCGAAGGTGGTGGCCGTCTCCGGCGAGCGGTCCAGCACCTGAACGCCGAAGCGGTCGATCAGGGCGCGCAGCTGCTGCGAGGGCGTGCCGACCGCGCCGGGCGGGGAGAGGTCAGGCTTCGGATCGGTGCGGAGACGGCGCGGGAGCTGGGCGCGGGCCGCCGTCCCGAACGGCAGGGCGGCGGCGGTGGCGAGGAGGACGCGGCGGCTGAACACGGGGCGAAGGGCTCCGGCGAGGACGCGCGACCCTTAATCCAAACCCCGGCGTTGGGAAGGGATCAGGCCGCCTGCAGCTGCTGCTTCACCCGCTCGGCCAGCACCTTGATGTCGATGGGCTTGGGCAGGAAGGTCACACCCTCCTCGCCCTCCAGGAGGTCGGAGAACTCCGCTTCGGCGTAGCCGGAGATGAACATCACCTGCGCGTCGCCCAGGAACGGCCGCGCGCGCTTCAGGAGCGTCGGGCCGTCCAGGCCGGGCATGATAACGTCGGAGATCAGGAGGTCGATCTTGCCCGCCTCCTGCTCGGCCAGCTCCAGCGCCTCCTCGCCGTCGCACGCCTCGATCACCTCGTAGCCGCGGGCGCGAAGCAGGCGCGCGGCGATGATGCGCACGGCGTCCTCGTCCTCCACGAACAGGATGCGGCCGGCGCCGGACAGGTCGCGCGGCTTGGGCGCCGCTTTGGGCGCGGCGGGGGCCGCCTCTGCGGCCGTGAGGTGATGCACGGGCAGGAAGATGCGGAAGGCGGCGCCGCGGCCGGGCGCGGAGTCCACATGGATCCAGCCGTCGGCCTGCTTGACGATGCCGTAGACGGTGGCGAGGCCGAGCCCCGTCCCCTCCCCCACCGGCTTGGTGGTGAAGAAGGGCTCGAAGATCTTGTCGATCACAGCGGCGGGCATGCCGGGGCCGTTGTCGCTGACCTCGATCATCGCCGTGCCGTCGGCGGGCGGATCGGGCCAGCCCAGCGAGCGCGTTTCGGCGGCGGAGAGGCCGGCGGTCCTGATGCGCACCACGCCCGAGGCCCCGTCGCTCACGCCGTGGCTGCGGAGCGCGTCGCGCGCGTTGACGGCCAGGTTCATCACCGCGGTCTCGAGCTGGCCCTTGTCGGCGCGCACCTTGGGCAGGTCGCGGCCGTGCTCGGTGACGAGCTTCACGTCCTCGCGCAGCAGGCGGCGGAGCAGCACCTCGAACTCGTTGATCAGCTCGCCCAGCTCCAGCGTCTCGCGCTGCACGGTCTGCTTGCGGCTGAAGGCGAGGAGCTTGCGCACGAGGTCGGCGGCGCGGACGCCCGTCTGACGGATCTCGTTCAGCCCCTCGTAGCTGGGGTCGCCCACCGGGTGACGGTGGAGCAGTTCGTCGAGCCGCAGCTGGATGGCGGTGAGCAGGTTGTTGAAGTCGTGCGCCACGCCGCCGGCGAGCTGGCCGATGGCCTGCATCTTCTGGCTCTGGCCGAGCTGCAGCTCGAGCTGCTTCTGCTCGGTGACATCCAGCAGGTAGGCGAGCGTGCGGCCGCCCGCGGCGGTGAGGTACAGGTGCGCGACGCGCGGGGGCTCTCCGGCCAGGCGAACCTCCACCGGACCGGCGCGGCCGGCGGCGATGCGCTCGGCGGCGTCGGCCCGGCTGGGCGCGTCCAGGAGGTCGGCGAAGGCGCCCCCGGCGCGCGCGCGACCGCCGGTCATGGCCGCGAGCGCGCCGTTCACCTCCAGCACGGAGGCCGCGAACGGGTCGGACCCGTCCAGCAGCGCGGCCCCGAAGGGCGCGGCCACGGCGAAGGCATCCAGTGCGACGGGCGCTTCGGCGGGGGGCGCGGGCGGCGGCGCTTCGACCACCGGCGCGGGCGGCGCTTCCGTCCGCGTCTCGACCAGCGCCAGCCGCACCAGCAGGCGGTCGCCTCCGAGCCGCGACACGGCGGCGAGGCGAGGGCCGTCGCGCGTGGACACCGTCGCCTCGCCCGCACCCTCGCGTCGCGCCGCAGCCAAGGCGGCGTAGAGTCCGCCGGTCGCACGGGGCAGCCGGCGCGCGTCGCCGGCCCACAGGGCGCGCCAGCCCGCGTTCGCCGCCACGATCCGTCCGTCGCCGCCCGCCACGGACGCCGGCTCGCCGAGCGCGGCCACCAGCTCGACGGCCCCGGCGTCGGGGCCGCGCGTGTCGGTCCGCACGTCGGCCCCGAAGGCCAGGATGTTGACGATGGCGAAGCCCGCGAGCCCCGTCAGCAGCAGGATGCCCGGCAGGGTCATGGGCGCGGGGCGGAAGGCGGGCCACGCCGCAAAGGCCATGGCCGCGATGAAGAACAGGGCCGCACCCGCCACGAAGGGGTCCAGGCCGCGCCGGGCGGGCTTGGGGGCGATCTCGACCATGGGCGTGTCCGCAGAACCTGGGGCGCCGCGCGCCGCGCACCCGCTCGGACGCAGCATCGGACGGTCACGATGAACGTAGCCTTACGGCGTCGAAGACGCGAGCCGGCGCGGTGTCGCGGCCGCCGTCAGAGCCGCGCGCCAGCGCCCCGGCGACCGCGGTTCATCACGAAGCCGATCAGCTTGGCTACGGCGGCGTAGTGCTCGCGCGGGATCGCCTCGTCGACGTCCAGGGCGGCGTGCAGGGTGCGGGCGAGCGGCGGGTCCTCGATCACGGGCACGCCCGCGGCCTCCGCGACGCTGCGGATGCGCAAGGCCAGCGTGTCCACGCCCTTGGCGACGCACACGGGGGCGGCGTCCCGCCCCTGATCGTAGCGCAGCGCCACGGCGTAGTGCGTCGGGTTCATCACCACCACCGTGGCCTCCGGCACGGCCTGCATCATACGCTGCTTGGCGCGTTGGGCGCGGATCGCCTTGCGCCGCGCCTTCACGTGCGGGTCGCCGTCGCTGTCCTTGTGGTCCTGCTTGACCTCCTCGCGCGTCATCTTGAGGCGGGTGAGCCAGCGGTGGCGGCTCCAGAGCCAGTCGGCGGCGGCGATCATCGCCAGCGCGGTCAGCACGGCCACCGCCAAGCCGCGCAGCAGGTCGGTGGAGGCGGGCAGGATCGCCGCCACGTCCAACGCGCCGTAGCCCCCGAATTGCGCCAGATGCGGCTGCACCACGATCCAGGCGCACACGCCGGCCAGCACCGCCTTTCCGAACGCCTTGCCGAAGCCGACCAGGGCGTCGACGCCGAACATCCGGGCCAGCCCCGACAGGGGATTCAGCCGGCTGAAGTCGGGGGCGAGCTTCTCGGGCGCCCAGACCAGGCCCGCCTGCACCAGGTGCCCCGCCGCACCCGCCGCCGCCGCCGCCGCGAGCACCGCGCCCGCCGGCGCCGCCGCGCGGAGCGCCTGCGTCAGAACCGCCTGACCTCCGCCCGCCGCGACGTCGAAGGCGTCCGGGTGCGACAGGAACGGCAGCAGCGCGTCGGCCCCGCCGCGCGCGATCGACGGCCCCAGCGCCACGAGCACGCCCACCGCGGCGGCGAGCGACAGGGCCGCGGGCACCTCCGGGCTCTTGGGGACGTCGCCGCGCCGGCGTGCGTCGTCGAGGCGGCGCTGAGTGGGGAGCTCGGTCTGCGACTCCCGATCGCGGTCCTCCCCCGCCACGGCTCAGCCCGCGCCCGCGAAGCGGTCGGCCAGCGCGCGGAAGCGGTCGACCCAGACCAGCCCCGTCACCGACAGCCCGAGGGCGAACACACTGAGGCCGAGCAGCAGTTGCAACGGCACCGCGGCGAAGAACACCTGGAACTGCGGCATGGCGCGCCCGATGAACCCCGCCGCCACGTTGAACACGAGCGAGAACACGATCACCGGCGCCGCAAGCTGGATACCCAGCGCAAAGCTCTCGCCCGTGGTCTGGATGATCTCGGACGTGAAGCTCCGCACCGGCACGCCGCGCCCGGCCGGGAACAGCTGGAAGCTGTGCGCCACGCCCGCGATGAAGCTCTGGTGGAGGTTGGTGGAGAACACCAGCGTCAGTCCAAGGAGCGTCAGGAAGGTCGCCAACGTCGCGGTCGGCTGCTGCAGCATCGGGTTGGTGGTCTGAGCGAAGGAGAGCGTGGTCTGGATCGACACCACCTCGCCCGCGACCGACAGCGTCTGTAGGAACAGGCGCAGCAGCGAGCCTATGGCCAGCCCCAGCAGGAGCTCGAGGCCCACTTGCGCGCCGATCTCGCCCACCGTCGAGGGCACGGGCGGCAGGCTCGCGCGCACGACGGGGAACAGCACCAGCGCGAACACGAAGGCGAACGCCAGGCGGATGCGCGGCGGCACCGTCGCCTCGCCCACGCCGGGGAGCAGCATGACGAGCGCGCCCACCCGGGCGAAGACCAGCCCGGCCCCGTAGACCTGCGCGGGCAGCGCGTAGTGCTCCATGTGTGCGCTACATGCCGGCGATTCGGGCCGCGATCCCCTTCATGAAGGCGGAAAGCAGCATGCCCATCAGCGGCAGGAAGATCAGCAGCGAGGCGAAGATCGCCAGGATCTTCGGCGCGTAGATCAGCGTCTGCTCCTGGATCTGCGTCAGCGCCTGGAGCAGGCCGATGCCGGCCCCGACCACCAGCCCGACCAGCAGCACGGGCGCGGACAGCTCCAGCGTCAGCCAGATCGCCTGGCGCCCGACGTCCAGCACCTCAGCTCCGTTCATGGCGCGCTCCCTGCGCGAGCGCCGACCCACGCGCGCTCCCGGCAGCTTCTGCCGGGTGCGCGGTTAACGGGGGATTGCCGGGCGCTACGCCGCGCGGTCGAGCGTCAGCGCCTCGAAGCGGCGCAGGTGGTGGTCGGCGTCGCCGAACAGGCCCTCAATCACGGTGGCGCGCTTGAAGTAGTGGCCGGTGGAGAGCTCGTCGGTGATCCCCATGCCGCCGTGGATCTGCACCGCGCTCTGGCCCGAGAAGCGGGCGCCGCGGGCGATCTTGGACTTGGCCGCGCTGACCGCCGCCTTGCGCGCCTCGGCCGGCTCGTCGAGCTTCAGCGTCGCCATCAGCGTCATGGAGACGGCCTGCTCGGTCTCCATGAACATGTCGACCATGCGGTGCTGCAGCACCTGGAACTCGCTGATCGGCCGGCCGAACTGCTTGCGCTGGCGCGCGTAGTCGAGGGTGTTCTCGTGCAGCTTGCGCATGCAGCCCACCGCCTCTGCGCACACGGCGGCGGTCGCCTCGTCCACCACGCGCTCGACCAGCTCCAGCCCGGTCTCCGCGTCGCCGAGTAGGCGCGCGGGGGTGTTCTCGAAGGCGACCTCGCTGGCGCGGCGGCCGTCCACGGTCGGGTAGTCGCGCGTGGCGACGCCGGCCGCGTCCTTCTCGACGAGGAACACGCCCACGCCCTGGCGGTCGCGCCGGCCGCCGCCCGTGCGCGCGGTGACGAACAGGTGCGTGGCCCAGGGCGCGCCCACCACCACGGCCTTGCGGCCGTCGAGCGTCCAGCCGTCGCCGCTCTTCTTGGCGGTGGTCTGCAGGTCGGCGAGGTCGTAGCGGCCCTTGGGCTCCGCGTACGCGAAGGCGCCGATCACCTCGCCGGCGATTATGCCCGGGATCAGCTCCTCGGACGCCTCGCCACCCGCGTGCTTCAGGAAGCCGCCGCCGATCACCGCGGCGCCTAGGTAGGGCTCGATCACGAGACCTTTCCCCAGCTCCTCCATGACGATCATGTTCTCGACCGCGCCGCCGCCCAGGCCGCCCTGCTCCTCGCTGAATCCGGCGCCCAGGATGCCGAGCTCCTCGGCGAAGGCCTTCCACACGTCGGGCGACCAGCCGGGCTCGGCGGCTATGGCCTTCTGGCGCGCCTCGAACGGATAACGCTCGGCGACGAAGCGTCCGAGCGTGTCGCGCAGCATCTGCTGCTCGTCGGTGTAGCTGAAGTCCATCGCCGTTCCCTGTCGGGGCTTGTTTCCCCACGCCTAGCAGCCCGGCCGCCCGCGCGCCAAGCGCCGCCCGTCAACACGCCGTCAATCTCGCCGTGGTTGTCTGAAGCTCAACCTGGGAGCGAGCTGGTGTTCATGGAGGCGGTCCCCGCCCATACGTCCGGCGGCGCGGCGGCCGCCATAGTCGCCTCGACCGTCGGGGCGGGTTCGCCCCCCGCCGAAGCCGCCTCCCCGCCCGCCCTAGTGCGGAGGGTGGAGGTGGTGGGCTCCAGCCTGCCCGCGCCGGTGCTCGCGCGCCTGCGGGCCCGATTCATCGGCCGGGCGGCGGACGCGTCCACGGGCGCACGCGCCGCCGCGTCGCTGCAGGCGGCCTATGGGCGAGCCGACGTCGCGCTGGCGCAGGTCGGCGGACCCGCCCTGGGAAGCGACGGCGTGCTGACGCTCGCGGTGCTGGAGGGCCGGCTGGAGGGCGTGGACGTGGAGGGCGGGACCGCGCGAGAGCGGCGCACGGCGCACCTCTACGCCCGCCGGCTGCTGCGCGAAGCGCCGCTGACACGCTCCTCCTACGAGCGCGCCACGGCGCTGATCGCGCTGATGCCTGGCGTGAAGGCCGGCTTCGGCTTCACCGTCACGCCCCGGCCGGGGGTGCTGCGCCTCAAGGTGGAGCTGCGTTCGGTGCGGGCGCGCTTCGACCTGCGGATCACCAACCGCGGCGCGGTCCAGTTCGGCGCCTGGCAGGGGCGGGCGGACGCGCGGGACTTCTCCCTGTTCAAAGGTGGCGACCAGGCGGTTCTGACCGTCGGCGCCACGCCCGACGCTCACCAGCTGCGGCTGATCGCGGCGACCTATCTCGCGCCCCTCGGCTCGAACGGGCTGACGGCCGCCGTGTCAGCGGCGCACGTGGACGCCGACCCGTACCGATCCGGCCTCGCGAGCGCGGGGACCAGCGTGCGCGCCGCCCTCGCCTACCCGCTCGTGCTGCGCTGGGACCGCGCGCTCACCGGCGCGCTCGTGGCCGACGCGTTGAACGGGGAGAACACCGCGGGCGCGCTCACCCTTGAGGACGAGCGGACGCGCAACCTGCGCCTGGCGCTCACCGGCGCGCGGGTCTGGGGAGAGCGGACGGCGACCGCCGGGGCGGTGCTGACGGCGGGCGTGCCCGTCGCGGGCGCCCGGGCGGCGCACCCGGGCTACGCGCCGACGAGCTACGCGAAGGTGGCGGCCTTCGGCGGCCTGGCGACCCCGTACGGGCCCTGGACGGTGCGGCTGCACGCGGCGGCGCAGGCGGCCGGCTCGCGCCTGCCGTCGTCCGAACAGTTCGTGGTGGGCGGCGACGACTACGGGCGCGGCTACCAGGCGATCTCGCTGCAGGGCGACGAGGGGGTCGCCGCCTCCGCGGAGCTGGCGCTGAGGCTGCGCAGCGGCGTGCCCGCGCTGTTCTCCGGCTCGGAGGTGTTCGCCTACGTGGACGGCGGCGGAGTGCGCGTCGACGCGCGACCGGGCGTGCGCGGCGGAGACGGGAGCCTCGCCTCCGCCGGCTTCGGTGTGCGCGTGGGCGTGGGTCCGGCTGCCGGGCTGGAGCTTTCCGCCGACCGCGGCATGCACCTGTACGAACCCGTGTCAGGACGGCGCGAGACGGGGTGGCGGTTCGGCGTGCGCCTGCACCTCGCCTACGCGCCGGGCGCCGACAAGGTGATCAGAGCGACGGACCTCGGGTCCGCCGCCCCCTTCAACCCGCTGCCGCAGTAGGGCTCAGAGCCCGAGCACCATCTTGGCGATGATGTTGCGCTGGATCTCGTTGGAGCCGCCGTAGATCGAGGTCTTGCGACCGTTGAAGTAGGTCGGGGCGGCGCGGTGAGCGTAGTCCGGCCCGATCTCCATGGCGTTGTCGCCCGCCTGCCCGAAGCCGCGGAAGTAGGCCTGGCCGTAGTGGCCGCTGGCCTCCAGCGTCAGCTCGGTCAGGCGCTGCTGGATCTCGGTGCCCTTGATCTTGAGCAGCGACGACTCCGGCCCGGGCCCTTTGCCGGACGCCTCGCCCGCGAGCGTGCGCAGCTCGGTGTACTCGAGCGCCAGGAGGTCGATCTCCAGCTCGCTGATCTTGCGGGCGAAGAACGGGTCGGCGATCAGCGCCCGGTCGTCCTCGCTCTCGGCGCGCGCCATGTCCTTGACGCGGCTGAGATTACGCTTGGAGCGCGCGACGCCGGCGATGCCGGTGCGCTCGTGCGCCAGCAGGAACTTGGCGCAGGTCCAGCCCTTGTTCTCCTGGAAGATGCGGTTCTCGACCGGCACCTTCACGTTCTCCAGCCAGACCTCGTTGACCTCGTGCTCGCCGCCGAGCGTGATGATCGGGCGCACGGTGACGCCCGGCGTCTTCATGTCGATCAGGAGGAAGCTGATGCCCTCCTGCGGCTTCACGTTCGGGTCGGTGCGGACGAGGCAGAAGATCCAGTCGGCGTGCTGCGCGAGCGTGGTCCAGGTCTTCTGGCCGTTGACGAGGTAGTACTCCTTGCCGTCGTCGCCGGTGATACGCTCGGCCTTGGTCTTCAGCGACGCGAGGTCGGAGCCGGCGCCCGGCTCGGAGTAGCCCTGGCACCACCAAATGTCGCCGGAGAGCGTGGGGGGAAGGAACTTGGCCTTCTGCTCGGGCGTGCCGAAGGTGTAGATCACCGGGCCGACCATGTTGATGCCGAAGGGCAGCACCGGCACCGTGTCGGCGCGGGCCTGCTCCTCGCTCCACAGATAGCGCTGCACGCTGGTGAAGCCGGGGCCGCCGTACTCGGTCGGCCACGCGGGGGCGACCCAGCCCTTCTTGGCGAGCGTGCGGTGCCAGGAGAGGAGGTCCTCCTTGCCCATCTCCTCGCCCTCGACCTGCTTCTCGCGCAGGCCGAGCGGGTAGCTCTGCTCGATGAAGGCGCGCGCCTCGGCGCGGAAGGCTTCGTCTTCGGGCGAGAAGTCGAGGTTCATGGGCGGGGCTCCCTGGGCCGACGGGGGTCGCCTGAACGGCGATCAGCTTGGGAGGGATATTGGCGACGCGGCCGGCCGATGGCAACGCCGCGCGGGGTTCAGTCGGCCCCGATCTCGCCCGCCAGCCGCACCAGCGAGAGGGCGGCGCAGCCGGCGACGCCCGCTTCGCCGAGTTCGGGCAGCTCGGTGAGGTCGTGGGCGTCCTGCACGTGGTCCAGCGCGTCGGGGCGGGCGGTGCGGAGCACGGCGGCGGCGGCGCGCGGGGCGGGGCCCTCCAAGATCACGGGCGTGCGCTGGCTGCGCGCCGCGAGGATCGCCCCCGCGGCGGCGGCGATCTCGCGCCCGCCGTGGCGGCGCAGCAGGCGAAAGGGGTCGGCCCCGGGCTCGGCCGCGAGGGCGGACTGCAGGGCGGCGGCGGCGGCGTCCGCGCCCTCCGTGTCCACGGCGATCACCAGCAGGTCGGGCGACTTGGCCACCGCCTCCAGGCCGAAGGCGAGGGTGGCGGCCAGGGCGCGGGCGCCCATCACGTCGCCGGGGCTGCGCACGGGGTCGGGCGAGGGCCGGTCGACGGCGAGGTCGAACACCTCGACGCCGGCGCCCAGAGCGCGGGCCATCCCGCTCACCGCACCTCCGCCGGCGGCGAGGTGCTCCAGCCGCGCGCGGGCGCGCTCGGCGGCCCCGCCGTCCAGGGCGTAGGAGGCGCACCACACGCACACCACCGGACGGCGCACGCGTCGCAGGGCGGCGGTCGCGCGCCCGGCCGGCGCGTCGGGGCCGGGCCATGCGGCGAGCCAGAGGGCGAGGGGGTGAAGCGGTCCGAGGTCGCCGTAGCCGCCGAGGGCGGCCTCGGCGCCGGCGACGCGCTCGCGATCCGGGCCGGGAGAGGAGGCCAGGAGCGCGCGGGCGTCGCGGAGGGGGTCGTCGGACGCGTCGTCGTCGGTCGGGGAGCGGTAGGCCACGAGGGCCGTCTAGGTCCCGCTCCCCTCCCCGGCAAGCATCAGCGCGCAGCCAGGACGAGGACGCCGGGGCTGATCGACGAGGCGTGGCCGGCCGCGATGCGCAGCTGGGCCATGGCGGTCGTGTCGCGGGCGGGCTGGGCTTGCGTCACGCTGGCGACGCCGACCGCGGCGACCAGGGTGGCGACGAGGAGGAAGGGAGTGATGCTGGACATGATGTCGTCTCCTGCTTGTTGATGTCGTTTGGACAAGCGAGGTTTTGCTCTTCGTCCGATGAACGCACCAGTTAAATGGAGGTCATGTGCATGTATGAAGTCGATGTAATCTAGTACGTTGCTATGACATCCGTGTAATGCGCTCGGGCGGGCGAGGCGGCCGCAGCCGTGCTAAGGGCCGGACGTGACCGCCGCCGCATCCGTCGCCACACCGTGCATCAAGGTCTGCGTCGTCGACGGCGAGAGCGGCCTGTGCCTGGGCTGCCTGCGCACCCTGCCGGAGATCGCCGGCTGGGGGCGGCTGTCCGAGGACCAGCGGCGCGCGCTCATGGCGGAGCTGCCGGCGCGCAAGGCCGCGTTAGCGCCTGAGAAACGATGGTGATTCACGAGCGGCCAAGGCGGCGGCGCTAGGTTGGTCCCGTCGGATCAGAAGGTCCGGCGCCGAGACGCCGAGATGCTGAAGCCCCTGATCGTCGTCGCCAGCGCAGTCTGCGCCTCCCTCGCCGCCTGCGCGGCGGCGGCGGGCGTGGGCGGAGCCTGGACGACGCCGCTCCCCGCCGAGGCGGCGAGCGTGCGCGTGGCCAAGGCGGCCGACGGCCACTTCTGGACGCGCGCCCTGGTCGACGGCCGCAGCGTGGACGTGCTGGTCGACACCGGCGCCTCGGCCGTGGCGCTGACCCCCGCCGACGCGCGCGCCCTGGGCGTCGCGCCCGAGCGCCTGCGCTACGACCGCGCGGTGGTCACCGCCGCCGGCAGGGTGCGCGCCGCACCCGTGACCCTGGCCCGCCTCTCCGTCGGCTCAGTGGAGGTGCGCGAGGTCCCAGCCTTGGTGGTCGACCGCGGGCTGGAGCGCTCGCTGCTGGGCATGAGCTTCCTCGGCCGGCTGAAGGGCTTCAGCGCCGACGCCGGCGGGCTGACGCTCGTCCGCTAGCCGCCCGTCAGCCGCAGGAACTCCGCGCGGGTGCGGGCGTCGTCGCGCACGTGTCCGGACAGGTAGCTGGTCGAGAGCTTGGAGCCGCGGGTGTTCACGCCGCGCAGCGTCATGCAGCTGTGCTCGGCCTCGATCACCACGCCGACGCCGTGGGGCTGCAGCACCTCCTCGATGGCGCGACCGATCTCGGCGGTCATCTTCTCCTGGATCTGCAGGCGCCGGGCGAAGCCGTGGGTCACGCGCGCCAGCTTCGAGATGCCCACCACGCGGTTGTTGGGCAGGTAGCCGATGTGCGCGCGGCCGATCACCGGCAGCATGTGGTGCTCGCAGCAGCTGACGAACGGAATGTCGCGCAGCACCACCAGCTGGTCGTAGCCGCCGACCTCCTTGAAGGTCTTGGCCAAGTAGCCGCGCGGGTCGGTCTCGTAGCCGGCGAACAGCTCGCGGTAGGAGCGCGTGACGCGGGCGGGGGTGTCGTGCAGGCCCTCGCGGTCGGGATCGTCGCCCGCCCAGGCCAGCAGTGTGCGCACGGCGGCCTCCGCCTCGGCGGCCGAGGGGCGACCGTCGGTGCGCGTGCGGGGCGGCAGCTCGCCGGAGACGTCGTCGAAATCTTCTTCCATGGGCGCGATCTAGGACGTCGTCGCCGCGTGCGGAAGCGCCGCGGCGGCCTCGCCCTCCGCCTCGCCCTGCGCCGGCGCCGGGACGCGCCCGCCGGCCTGGGCGAGCGCCACGCCCGCCAGGGCGACGGCTCCGCCCAGCGCCTGCACGGGCGTCACCGCCTCGCCGAACGCCCACCAGCCCAGGAGCGCGGCGACCACCGGTTGGACCAGCACGGCGACGGCGGCCCGCGAGACGGGCAGCCGCCCCAGCGACCAGGCGATCGCCCCCTGCCCGCTCACGTGCACCAGCCCCAGCCCCACGCACGCCGCCCAGCCCAGGGCGCTTGCGGGCAGGAGCGGCTCGCGCATGGCCAGCGCCCCCACGAGCAGCAGAGGCAGGCCGACCAGCGCCGTCCACAGCATCAGCGCCGAGGTGGACGCCGTGTCCCGCGCCCGCCGAACGGCCAGGAAGTACGCCCCGTACCAGACCGCCGTCAGGGCGGAGAGGGCGTCGCCCAGCGCCGGCCGGTCGCCCGGCCCGACGCCGCCGTGCCGTGCGAAGCCCATGGTCACCGCGCCGGCGATGGCGACGGCCATGCCGAGCAGGAACAGGGCGCGCGGCCGCTCGCGGAAGAACAGCCAGCCAACCACCGTGACCAGAACCGGCGTCAGGTTCGACAGCACGGTGGAGTTGGCGACGGAGGTGTAGTGGATGGCGTAGTGCCAGAAGGCGAGGTCGCAGGCGAAGAAGCCGCCCGCCCACAGCATGGCCGCGCTCGGCCGCCCCGCCCCGCCGTTGCGCGCCGCCAGCCACGTCAGCAGCGGCAAGGCGAGCCCAAGACGCCACATGCCGATGGCGGTCGGCCCGGCGTCGGCCAGGCGCACCAGCACGGGGTTGCAGCCGATCAGGCAGGCGCCCGCGATCAGGACGAGGAGCGCGCGCCGGTCGGTCATGGAGCGCGGCATGGCCCAGGCGCCGGACGCGCTCAACCCCGCCTCGCCCCGCCGCTGTCGCGTCACGCTCAGAACGCGTGACAGGGGTGACAGGCGACGAGCGGACCGTTCCTGGACCAACAACGTCGAGAGCCGGGGCGCGGTGCGGGGCGGAGAGACACCGTCACGGGCTCAGGCTACGGCCGCCGCGAGCGGCGGGGACAAACGCCTCAGCCGAGGCCCGTCAGACGGCGCACCTCCGCGGGCGAAGCCCCCGCGGCCCGAAGCTCCGCAAGCGGTCGCGCGCCGTTGCGCTTGGCCAGGCGCTTGCCGTCGGGGCCGAGGATGAGCGGGTGGTGGCGGTACGCCGGCTCCGGCAGGCCCAAGAGCGCCTGCAGCAGCCGCTGGCCGTGCGCCGCCTCCTGCAGGTCGTCGCCGCGGATCACGTGGGTCACGCCTTGCAGGGCGTCGTCGACCACCACGGCGAGGTGGTAGGCGACGCCCACGTCGCGGCGCGCCAGCACCATGTCGCCCAGGCGCTCAGGACGGGCGGAGATGCGGCCCGAGCCGTCGGGGCCTGAGCCCTCCTCGGTGAAGGCGAGCGCCTCCCAGACCGGGCCGAGCGCGCCGCGCGCCGCATCCAGCGACAGGCGCCAGGCGAAGGGCTCGCCCGCCTCCAGCCTCCGCGCCTCCTCGGACGGCGCGAGCGGGCCGCCGCGGAAGGCGGGCGCCACGCCGGCGTCTCCCGGTCCGTGCGGGGCGGAGGCTGCGGCCTGCGCCACCTCGCGCCGCGTGCGGAAGCAGCGATAGACGAGGCCGCGCCCGCGCAGGCGGTCGAGGGCGGCGGCGTAGTCGTCCAGGTGCTCGGACTGGCGGCGCACGGGCGTCTCCCAGCGGAGGCCGAGCCAGGCGAGGTCGTCGAGGATCCCGCGCTCCCACTCCGGGCGGACGCGGGTCGCGTCGATGTCCTCGATCCGCAGGAGGAAACGGCCGCTCGCCGCCCGCGCCGCGTCCCACGCCGTCAGCGCGGCGTAGGCGTGACCCAGGTGGAGCGGGCCCGTGGGCGACGGGGCGAAGCGCGTCACGAACGGACGGGCGGACACCTCGAGGGCGGGCGCACCGACCCCGGCCTGTTCCGCCTCGACCGGCCTCGCCGTCACGTCTTGCGGTGCGGCAGGCTCACCCTCGCGGCATCAGCCCGCTCGCGCCGCCGAGCCCGGAGAGTGATTGGGCGTGCGTCAGCACCATGTCGCACACCTTGGTCTTTATCTTACCCTTGAGGCTGTCCATCGAGAACGTCGAGCCGCCGCCCATCTGCAGCATGCCGCCCTGGCCCGCGGCGTAGCCCGGGTTCTGCGTGGCGCCCTGGCCCTTCAAGCGGCTCATCACCGAACCGGCCATCGAGCCCTCGCCCAGGTATTTGTTCTTGACGCAGTAGCCGATCACCCCGGCCGCGTTGCCCGCGCCCACCGACGACACGTCGGGGGCCAAGCCGCCCATGCCGCCGAGCGCGCCCATGCTGGGGAGCTGCGCCCGAGCGGCGGTCCCGGCCGCCAGCGTGAGGGCTGCGAGGGAGAGAGCGAGTCGCACCGGGACATCCTCCAGGAGTGCGAAAATGGTGCGCGGCGGCGGCGGCGCCGTCAAAGCGGTGCGGTGTCGCGCGCCCTTGCCTCCCGCAGCCCCGCGAGGTTGAACGCGGCCATGCCCGCGCGCTCCCCGCCCGACGCCGACGTCATCGCCGCCGCCCGGCGTGCCCTGGCCTCGGCCGACCCGGCGCTGGCGGAGCTGGACGCGCGCATCGCGCCGTTTCCCTGGCGCTCCCGCCTGCCGGGCATGGAGGGTCTGGTCCGCTCCATCGTCGGCCAGCAGGTGTCCACGCTCGCGGCCGACGCGGTGTGGGGGCGGCTGGAGGCGGCGATCGCCGGACCGGTGACCGCAGCCGCGCTGCTGGCGCTGGACGATGCGGCCTACCGGGCCTGCGGCTTCTCCGGCCAGAAGACGCGCTACGCCAAGGGCATCGCCCAGGCGGTGCAGGACGGCGCGATCGACTTCGCCGACCTCCCGGAGGACGACGACGACGCCCTGGCGGCGCTGACCGCGCTTAAGGGCGTGGGGACCTGGACGGCGGAGGTGCACCTGATGATGGCCGAGCACCGGCTGGACGCCTTTCCGGCGGGCGACATCGCCGTGCAGGAGGCCGTGCGCTGGCTCGACGGCCTGGAGGCCCGGCCCTCCACGGAGGCCACCTACGCCCGCGCCGAGGCGTGGCGTCCGCACCGCGCCGTCGCCGCGCACCTGCTCTGGGAGTGGTATGTGGCGGTGAAGGCGGGCGACCTGCCCGACCCGGTCTCGCCCGAGCGACGGGTCAGCGAGCGCGCAGCCTCCGCGGCGCGCCGCCGGGCGGCGGCCTGATGGCCGGCCTCGGCGGACTGGACGGGCCGCGGCGCGCGCCGGCGGCGGGAGGGCGGCCCTCCAGCCTGGTGGTGTTCGTCCACGGCTACGGCTCCAACGGCGACGACCTGATCGGGCTGGCGCCCGCCCTGGCCTCGGCGCTGCCGAACACGGCCTTCGCGTCGCCCGACGCGCCGCAGCCGGTGCCGGGCTATCCGAGCGGCTTCCAGTGGTTCCCCATCTCGCAGCTCGACCCGGCGCTGATGGCCTCGGGCGTGCGCCAGGCGGCCGGCGCCCTGGACCGCTTCATCGACGCGGAGCTGCGCCGGCTGGAGCTGCCGCCGTCGGCCTGCGCGCTGGTGGGCTTCAGCCAGGGCACGATGATGAGCCTGCACGTGGGCCCGCGCCGGTCGGAGCCGCTGGCCGCGGTCGTCGGCTTCTCCGGCCTGCTGACCGCGCCCGAGCGCCTGACCTCCGAGGTGCGCAGCCGCCCGCCCGTGCTGCTGGTCCATGGCGCGCAGGACGACCGCATCCCCGTCCACGCCCTGGCGGCGGCGCGCGAGGGGCTGGCGCAGGCGGGCGTGGGCTGCCGCTGGCGGATCGAGCCGCGCCTGCCGCACTCCATCGGCCCGGCCGGGATCGACGACGCGGGCGCCTTCCTGCGCGACGCCTTCGCCGGCCGCCTGGCGGGCTGGAGCGGGCCGGAGCGCACGCCGGCCGGCTGACGCGGCCGTCATTGGCGTGTCGCGGGCGCGGGCGTAGTCTTGTCGCGTCGGAGGCGGCTTGGTCGATTCTCCGGTCGAGCCAGGGAGGAGCGGTCTTCAAGAGGACGTTCGCGATTCCGGCGCCTCACGTACGGACGGCGGGACCATGCAGGTCCTGAGCCGCCCGCCGTCCGGCCATCCCGCCCTGGTGCTGAACGCCGACTTCCGGCCGCTCAGCTATTATCCGCTGTCGCTGTGGCCCTGGCAGGAGACGGTCAAGGCCGTGTTCCTCGACCGCGTCGACGTGGTCTCCACCTACGACCAGGTGGTGCGCTCGCCCTCGTTCGAGATGGCCCTGCCCAGCGTGGTGGCGCTGAAGAGCTACGTGACGCAGGACCGCACGCCCGCCTTCACCCGCTTCAACCTGTTCCTTCGCGACGCCTTCTCCTGCCAGTACTGCGGCCACGGCGAGGACCTGACCTTCGACCACGTGATCCCCCGCTCGCGCGGCGGGAGGACCAGCTGGGAGAACATCGTCACCGCCTGCGCGCCCTGCAACCTGCGCAAGGGCGGCCGCACGCCCCGGGAGGCGCAGATGCCGCCGGCCCGCCCCGCCCGCCGTCCCACGACCTACGAGCTGCAGGACCTCGGCCGTCGCTTCCCGCCCCACCACCTTCACCAGAGCTGGATGGACTACTTGTACTGGGACATCGAACTGGAGCCTTGAGGGTTCGCACCGGGTCGCGAGGGTGTTGTCGGTCTAGGCACGGCAAGGGGTTGGGCGTAGTCTCCAGCTCACTCGGGTGCTCACCGGTTAGGTCCGGCGTGATGACCCGGTGGTGACCCGGGTCGGCGGCCAACATGAACGACGAAGGCAGGAAGGCCCGGCTCGGGCGACGGTCCGTTGGCGACGCTGCGCCAGAGGCGGCGCGCTACACGGTATGGGACACCGAGCTGAAGGGCTTCGGCCTACGCGTCGCTCCCACGGGCACGAAGACGTACGTCGTGCGCTACCGGGCCGGCGGCGGCCGGAGAGGCACGCTGCGTCAGCTTGTGATCGGGCGCCACGGCGCGCTCACGCCGGACCAGGCCCGCGACGCAGCGGAGAAGGCGCTCGCCGCCGTCCAACTCGGCGAGGATCCCCAGGCGGCTAGAGCGGAGAAGCGGGCCGAGCTGACGGTCGACGAACTCTGCGACCTGTACCTGTTGGAAGGCGTCGCGACGAAGAAGGCGTCCACGATCTACATCGACCGGACGCGCATCGCGCGGCACATCAAGCCCACGCTCGGCCGCCTGAAGGTGTCGGAGGTGGAGCGCGCGGACGTCGAGCGCATGATGCGCGACGTCGCCGAGGGCAGGACCAAGCACCCCGACGCTCCTTGGGTTCGCGGGGGCAAGGCCGCGGCGACTCGCGCCGTCGGGCTGCTCAGCGGGATATTCACCTTCGCCGTCGGTCGCAAGCTGCGGCCCGACAATCCCGCGGCCGGGGTGGACCGCTTCAAGGATGTCCGCCGCGAACGCTTCCTCTCGCCCGCTGAGCTCGGCCGCCTGGGCGACGTGCTGACGGCCATGGAGGCTGAGGGCGCGGACTGGCGTCCGGTGGCCATCGTGCGGATGTTGGCGCTCTCCGGCGCGCGAAAGAACGAGGTGGCGCGCCTGCGGTGGTCGGAGGTGGACGCAGAGCGCGGCTTCTTACGGCTCGAGGACAGCAAGACGGGGCGCAAGGCCGTCCGCGTCGGCGCGCCCGTGCTCGAGCTGCTGGCCGCCCTGCCCCGGGCCAAGGGCGCGGTCTACGTTTTCCCGGACCCTTCAGACGCCGCGCAGCCCTACCGCCGGCTGGACTGGGCGTGGGTCGGGATGCGGAAGCGCGCGGGCATGGCGGACTTGCGCCTTCACGATCTTCGTCACTCGTTCGCGTCAGTCGGGCTCGCCTCCGGCCAGACGCTCCCGCTCATCGGCAAGCTCCTGGGCCACGCGCATGTCGCCACCACAAGCCGCTACGCGCACCTGGCCGACGATCCGGTCCAGGCTGCGGCCGAGCGCATTTCGCAGACGATCCAAGGTGCGTTGACCGGGCGGTCGGGTGAAGTCGTCGCTCTCAAGGAGAGCGGGCATGGACGATGAAAGCCCCGAGCCAGAGCTCCTGCCCTTCACAGAAGAGTTGGCTCTGCGGGAGGGCCTGTACGATGACGACGACGATGACCTAGACGACGAGCTGCTCTACAGCGCTGAACTGGCGAAGTACCAAGCCAACCTCGCCCGACGCCGCGAGGAGGAGCTTGATCCGGAGAGACACCCGTTCTCCACGTTCTTCATCAAGATCATACTGCGGGAGAATAGCCTCGGTGAGTTGCCCCACGCGAGCGACGTCGGAAACGCCGCCTTCTCTGGCTCGGAACGGCTCGCGTGGGCCACGCGGGCGGCCGCGATAGCCGAAGACTCGCTGCAGGAGGCTCTCCGCGGCTGTGACGCCGCCAAGCGGGAGGCGATCCTTTCGGCCGTTGCGGAGGCGGCGTTCACGGGTCTGTACCTAGCAGAGCACCTCGTTCAGCCGATCGTCGAACAGCACACGCGGCTGGTCCAGAGCCGGTTCCGGAACACGGACGCGGCGTCAGCAGCACGGCGCCGGGTCGACTGGCGACAGGGCGCGCAACGCATCTGGGCCGAGCACCCCACCTGGAAGACGCACGCCGTCGCGAACGAACTCAAACGGGCCGGGGTCGCTGCCCAGAGCGTCGACGTCGCCTCGATCAGCCGAGCGATCAAGGGGCTGGCCCCGGAAACATCACCGTCGTTCAAGCCGACCGGGCCCGCCTGACCATCGTCACGATTGTCCTGACATTCGCACGTTGGTCTGTTTTCACGTTTCGTTCTCCGGCGCATCTGTGGGTCTCAACTGATCCGCAGGAGTGCCGCCTATGTCGAACACCACCGCGCCGTCCACCGACGATCGCTACGTCACCGACGTTGAAGCCGCCGAACTGCTCGGCTTGAGTAAGTCCTACCTCAAGCAGCTGCGCGGCATCGGCGGCGGCCCGCGCTACGCCAAGATCGCGGACAAGGTGGTGCGCTACCGGGTGCAGGACCTCCACGCCTGGGCGGCCACGAAGACGGTCGGATCGACCTCGGAGCGGGAGGCGGCGTAAGCCATGCGCCGCGACAGAAACCCCTACGAGACGGACTGTCTTCCGCTAGACGCCATCGACGTCGAGGATCGGCTGAGGCCGCTGGACCAAGCGCACGTGCGGCGGCTAGCCGCTTCGATCCGCGCCATCGGCCTGCAGACGCCCATCACGGTTCGGTACGATCGCGACCCTGACGCGGGTGGTCGCGCTCTCCTGGTGGCGGGCGCCCACCGGCTCGCGGCCTTGAGGGAGCTCGGCGAGACGGACGCTAGGGTGTTCGTGGCGAACGACGATCCCGACTTCGCCATGCTTTGGGAGATCGAGGAAAATTTCGCTCGCCAAGAACTGAGCGACGCCCAGCGCGCCGATCACCACGCCCGGCGCGAGGCCATCCTCGTGCGGAGGGGTGAGGTTGCCGCGCCTGGTAAGGGTGGCGACCGCCGATCAACGGCGAAGTCTGCCGTTGGTCCATCCTATGCGCGCCACGCCGCCGAACAGCTCGGCGCGAGCGAACGCACCGTCAGGCAGGACCTCCGCCGCGGGAAGAGCATCGCCCCTGACGTGCTGCGGGAGGTGGAAGGCACGTCTCTGGACCGAGGTGTGGTGCTCGACGAGCTGGCCTCCACGCCGCGTGAGGAACAGCCGGCCAAGCTGGCAGAGATCGTTCAGCGCCGCGCAGCGCCCCCGCCGTCGCCGTCAGTCACCACCATCGCCGACCGGGCCGAAGCTGCGCCACCACCTGCTGAGCTGGAACCCACGCCAGCGGAGGTTGCCGGAGAGGTCGCGACGCCCCCCACGCCCACGCACGGGTCGGCTGCGCAGGTGGTGCTCGACGCGATCGGGCCCGAGGCCACCGCCGCCCTGGCCCGGGTGATCGGGGCTGCCGACGACAATATGCGCGGCCGGTTCAGGGCTGTGATCTCAGCCGCAGCCTCACGGCTTCGCGCGGAGCAACTGGCCGGCGACGCAGCGCCGCCCGGGCGGTGGCGAGCCGAGCTCAACAGAGCAGGAGAACTTGTCCGATGAACGCCGTCCCTCAAGAGGTGCCGCTCTCAGAGCGCCTGGGCGCCCTCGCAGCCGCCTTCGACAAGGGCATCCCGTACCGCTGGAAAGGAATCACCGTCGATCTCGGGACGGGCGGCGTGCTGGATCCGCGTGAGTGGCGGATCCACCTCACCGCGCTTCCCGTCGAGGGCGGCCTTCACCTGACGCTCGGGTCGCCGGAGCCGGGCGGCGCGGCTGTCCAGGTGCTCGTGCCGTCGTCGCCTCCCCAGCGCTTACACCTGGAGGACGTCCGGGCGGCGCCAGCTGCCCTCGATGCCGCGGCTGTGCAGATCGCTCGCGCCCAGCTGGTGCAATCGGAACGCGGCATCAGGGCGAAACCGCTGGGCGAGGTGTTCTTCAGCAGACGCAGCGGCGTTCAAGAGATGTTGGCGTCATCTATGGACGCGAACGGCCTCTGGCCGGCGATGAGCGCGCTGCCTCGCCTCGGAGAGCGGCTCGCCACCTATGGCCAGGACCCGCGTGTGCTTGAGGTTCAGCGAAGGGTCGCCCGCGGCGAGCGCTTAGCCGCCGAGATCGTGGACGAGTTCAAGGAGGACGGCCTGCCCGAGCGCGAGGTGGCGATCGGCCTCTTGCTCGCGATGTTCGGCGCCGGCGTGGACACCGGCGTGATCGAGGGGGTGATGGGCGATGAAGTCGCCAAGCGGGGCGCCGTCGAATCTCAGGCTAAGACCGGCCGGGCGGTGAGAAACGCCGCAGCCGCGAGCGTGAAACTCCGGAAAGGGGCAGCCAACAGAAAGCGGGCGTATGCGCTTCAGGAGGGCCGCCGCGTCCTGGCTGCATTGGGCGTGGCACGGACACGCGAGCAACTGGCGATCGATGTGAGCGAGAGCTGGAAGATGGAGGGCGTTGAAGGTCCCCCGGGCCTGCGGACGATCCTCCGTTATCTCCAGACGATCACAGAGGCCGAACTCGCAGGCAGCCCAGATGACACGAGCGTCGCTCATGACTGACACCAACGTCGCTCATGACTGACACCAACGTCGCTCGTGGCGGGCGTCCCGTGTCACGGCCGCTTATGGTTGAGCCATGAGCCCGCTGTCCCCCGCCCACAATCCGACTGATCGCGACCTCTCCAAGACGGCTGAGCGCCTAGCGAGGATTGAGGCCGCCGGCCTGCTGCACTTGAGCAGCGTCCAGCGGGACTTCGCGCCAGCGCTCACCGACCCCGAAGTCATCACCCGAATGAAAGCGCTACGCGCCCAACGGCAGGAGGCCGCCTAACATGGAACACGCTCACGAAAAGGGGGCGGCGCCGGCCAGGACGCACGCCCCCTCAGTCGAAGAACAAACCGGCAACCGACGTGACACTAAGCCCGGCGGCTTCGGGCTGCAAGGCCGCCACCCGCATGTACCGGGCGTCCGGGCGAACAGCACGGGCGAGACGGCGCGTGAGGCGGCGGAGGTCGTACGCACGCTCGCGAAGTCGCTCGAGCGACGGTGTATCGAGCTTCTCGCCGAGGGCCCGCTCACGCCTGACGAGGCCCATGCGCGGCTGGAGTCAGAGCTCGGCCGTCGGCTGAACATCTACAGCGTGCGACCGAGGTTCAGCGCCTTGCGAGCACAGGGCCTTGCCGTGGACAGCGGCGAGCGCCGCGCTCCCCCGGGCGGCTGCCGAGCCATCGTCTGGCGTCAGCCCACGCCGGAGGAGCGCGCCGCCTGGTTTGAGGCTCGCCGGCCGGTCCGCTCGACGGAGGCGCCGCGATGAGCTGGCAAGCCACAGCCGCCGCGCTGAAGTTCCGCGGACTGAAGCCCACCGAGAAGCTGCTCCTGCTTGCGCTGGCGAACTACGCCAACGAAGACAACCAGGTCTGGGTCAAGCAGAAGACGCTCGCAGAGGACACGGAGCTCTGCAGGCGAACGATCGTCTCGTGCTTCCAGACGCTTGAGGCCGCAGGCGCGCTGACTCGCGAAATCCGCCGGCGAGAGAACGGCTCCCGCTCCTCCGACATCGTGACGCTCACGCTTGAGGGCGGGCGAGCACGACCGGTTCAGCAAGGTGCAAGGCTTGCACGGGGGGTGGTGCAGGGCTTGCACCAGGGTGGTGCAGGAGTTGCACACCCAGAACCACCACTTGAACCATCAACTGAACCGTCACTGGTGGACTCTCCTAGCCAGGGGGCCGGTTCAGCAACGGTGGACGCTGTAGGGCGAGACGACGCCCAGACGGCTTTCGAGCTCTGGAACGAGACGGCCAAGCGAGCGGACCTGCCCCCGGCTCGGTCCCTTACGCCCGAGCGACGCCGACAGATCACGGCGAGGCTGACGGCGATCAGTGGCCTGGCGGACTGGCGCGAGGCCCTGGCCGCCGTCGAGCGGAGTTCGTTCTGCCGCGGCGGTGGTGACAAGGGCTGGCGGATCGATCTTGGCTCGCTCTGTCAGGCGAAGACGTTCAATCGCCTCCTGGACGGCTTCTACGACGATCGGCCGAAGCGCGGAGGGGCCGGCCGGGCTCGCGGCGGTTGGACCGCCCTGGATCAAGCCGCAGCGATGGCGAGCTTCGACGACGGAGACGGCGAGCCGCTGGCCATCACGGGAGCGGTCCATTGAGCGCCGTGGCCCTCCCACACCCGGCTCGAGCCGGCTTCGTCTCTAAGACGCTCGCCCGTGTCGAAACGAACCTGCTGTCGACCGTGAAGCTCGCTCAGCAGGTCCACTCTGAGCGCTGGTGGCTGGCTTCGGCCGAGCTCATCCGCGAAGTCGGCCAGATCACGGCCGAGCGGCTGGAAGGACGGCCCAACTTCCGCGAGTGGGTTGAGGGCCGCCTCACCGCCCTGCCGGAGGTCCGGCGGCTTGAGGAGCTGGACGCCCAGATCGCGCCCGGCCTCGTCCCCTGCGACACGGACCAAGCCCGGGTCCTAGTCGCGCTCATGGTGGACGCGTTCCCGAACGCTCGGCCCCATGCGCCGGAGAGTTACCTCGAGACCATGACGTACGAGGTCGGCGCGGCGCAGCTGGGCGCCGCAGCGGTCGCGGCCGCCACCCGGGAGATCGTCACGACGGCGACCTTCCTGCCGACGGTGGCCGAGCTGCTGAAGGTCGCCGCGGACAAGCAGTTCACCCTCACCTTCGTGGTCGGGAAGGTCAGGGAGGCCCGTGACCTTCGCCTCCGCCTTGAGTCCACCCTCGCGGCCGCCGCCCAGGAGGTGGCCCGATGAGCGACCACCACGTCGGCACCGTCGCGAAGAACCGGAGCGAGACGATTCACGTCACGCTGACGGAGTACCGCGGCGTCGACCTGTGCGACGTCCGTGTGCACGCCAGCTACGACGGCCGCCCCGCAGCACCGACCCGCAAAGGCGTATCGGTGAACGTCCACGTCCTCCCCGAGCTGGTGCGCGTGCTCGCCGAGGCCGAGGCGGTCGCCCGCGCCGAAGGGCTTCTCCCCTCCTCCGCATCGCCGCCGCCGGCCGGTGATCTCGCGGCTCTCCAGCCCGGCGAGGAGGGCCCCCATGGCCACCGTTGAGGTTCACGAGAAGCCGGCGCCGAAGGCCGGGCGAGGAGAGGTCCACGACGCCTCCGAAGATCCTGGCCAACTCAGCTGGGAGCAAGCGCGCGAAGCCCGCAAGCGCATCGCCATCACGGTCAAGGACGCGTTCGGGCGCGACATCGGCGTGGGCCACGTGTCGGCGTGGGACCGGATGCGCCTCGCCGCCATGACCACGCCGGAGGAGGCCGCCTCGGTCGACTTCATGACAAACGCCATCCTCGCGTTCAGCGCGTGGAGGATCGGCGAGTTCACCTTCGGCCGGATCATGACGCGGCATGAGTTCGATCAGCGCTGCGAGATGCTGGACGATGAAGGCTTCGCAGCTCTCTGGAAAGCATGGATCGAGGTCGGCTGGTTCAAGCGGAACACACCGACAGAGCAGGAGGCCTCCGCTGAAGCTGACCGCGATAAGGACCAGCTAAAAAACTCTGCCGCCACGCCGCTTTCGCCAACGCAGCGTGGCTGATGAAGAACGGCGTCCCCTTCCACACCGCCTTTGACGCTCCGGCTGATTACGTGCCGGACGATCAGTTCAAGAACGCGCTCATCATCGTGCTCGGCGAGCTGTCCGGCGGCGAGTGGGATTGGGCAACCATGAGCTGGAGGAAGGGCTGATGAAGTTCGCCAGCATCGGCGCCTTCGTGGGCCACCTCGCCAAGACGGCTCACGAGATGAAGGAGCGCGAGGAGCACGCCGTCGAGCGCGCCCTGGTGGTGATCGAAAAGGACGCCAAGGCGCGGCTGGGCGAGTACCAGCCCGCCACAGGCCCGTTCCCTGGCTGGCCCAGCCTGGCCGACAGCACGCAGGCCGATCGCGAGCGTCAGGGGTACGCCGGCGATGAGCCGCTCCTGCGCGACGGAACGCTGCAGCGCGCCATCGTCCACGAGGCGCACGGTCCTCGAGGCACGGTGGGCGTGAAGGACGGAGGGACTGAGCCCGGGGGCGACGCCTCTGTCGGCCAGGTCGCCGCCTACATGGAAAACGGGACGGCCAAGGCGCCGCCGCGGCCCTTCATGGGCCCAGCCGGCTACGCGAAGGGCGCTGAAGCCGCCCAGGCCGCCGGCGAGGAGCTCGTCTCCGTCCTGGTGGGCCATCGCGTCCACCTTCCCCTTCCCAAAGCCAAGTAGAGGAGCGCGCCGCGATGTTCGGAGGGTTCTCAGTCGGCGTCGACCTGATGCTCGCGTCCAACGCCGAGAAGGTGCTCGGCATCCTCGGGGCGGAGCTGACGGGCGTCGAGAGCAAGGCCAGCCGGCTCAAGGCCGAGCTCGGGACCGTGAAGGCCGCGTTCGTCGGCGCTTTCGCGGTGGGCGCCGCGAAAGAGCTGCTCGGGGTCATGGACGACATGATCAAGAAGGGCGCTGACCTTGAACAGCAGCTCTACCGCATCGCCACGGCGGGCTACACGAAGACGGACATCGCTGAGTTCAAGAAGAACGCCACGAAGGTCGCCGGCCAGTTCCGCAACGTCAATGAGAAGGAGCTGCTCAAGCTGACGCTGGAGACGTCGGCTGTCTACGGCGACCCGAAGACCGCGATGAAGTTCCTGCCGATCTCGGCGGCCTACATCGCCGCTGAGAAGTTCCGCCACCCCGAGAACCCCGAGGGCGCCGCCGCCATCGCGGAGGACGCGATCTTCAAGGTGCTCCGCTCTGAGGAGTTTCGCGGGCTCGCGCAGGATCCGCGCGAGGTCAAGCGCGGCCTCGCCGCCTCGCTCAAGGGCCAGGAGGTGTTCGGCGACCAGTTCGACCCGGCCATCGGCTTCCAGTTCATGAAGTACCTGCGCCTGTCCGGGCGCTACGTGAGCGACCGGTTCCTGAACGGCCCCGGCCTGATCGTGGCCCAGGAGATGGGCGGATCGAACGCCGGCAACTCGCACAACATGGTCATGCAGGCGCTCGTCGGTGGGCACGCCAACAAATCGGCCATTGAAGAGATGATGAAGGTCGGCATGATCGACCAGAACAAGGTCGACAAGGTCGGCGGGAAGAACTGGCACTACGACATCAGCAGAGCCGTCCCAGACGTCAAGCTCCTGCAGTCGGACTTCGACCTCTGGGCGCAGCAGCACATCAAGGTGCCGGTGGACGCCTTCACGAAGGGCGACCTTTCAAAGCGGGACCAAGAGCTCCGGAAGATTTTCGGCCGAGCGACGCAGCAGCAGTACGCCGAGCTCATGGCCTGGCAGACGGGCCCGGGCGGGCGCTTCGCGAAGGACGTCGGCCTCCTGGGCCAGGCCCTCTCACCAGAGCAGGCGGTGGCAACCGCAGGGGACAACCTCGCCACCGCGGGCCAGAACCTCGCGACGCAAGTTGACCGCATCGCAACCAACGTCGGCGCGGTGGGAGCGCGGATGGAAGGGCACGTCGCGAAGGCAGCCCTGCCGACGTTGAGCGGTCTCGCGGACCGTACGGGGACCGACGAACGACTGAACCAGATCCTCTTCGGAGCTGGCGTTACGACCGCCCTCGGCCTTGGTGGTGTCATCGCTTACCAGGGGATCAAGGTAGGCAGCCGTATGTGGAAGGCGCTCAACCCGCCCAAGCTGCCGGACGACGAGGGTGGTCCAAGCGAGCCGGGAGCTGGCGGCCCTCGAGCACCGAACGGGCCGTCTGGCGGGAACGACGAAGGCGGCGGCGCGACCCGGGCCAGGCCTAGCGTCCGGCCTCGGCCCACGGTGCGCGACCTTCCGCCGAAGCTCCGCCCACCGGGGCCGCGCCTGTCACCGGCGGAGCGTGCGGCCGCTACGGCGCGCGCGATGGCTCCTGACCGGGAGGCGACGCCGGAGGAGCGGGCCAGCCCATCGGTGAAAGCGCGCCCACCCTCTCGGGCCGGCGCGCCTCTGACCCGCATCAATCCCGCGAGCCCGCCAGAGCCGCAGGGAGCGCGCGTGGCGGCCTCCGCGCGTCCGCCGGGTGCAGGAGCGCCTCGCGTGCGACTTGGGCCTCAGGCGCCCCTTAGACCGCCGCCTCGGCCCGACCCGCTCCGCCTTCGGCCGCCCGGAACCGAGCACATCGACTTGCGCACGACTGCCGGGGCCGGCGCAGGGAAGGCCGTTGGGGTCGTGGCCGAGGGCGCGGTCGAACGCGTGGGCGCCGGCCTCATGGGGAAGGTCGTCGGGCGGCTGCTCCTGGCTCCCGTGTCCGAGATGATGATGGGCTGGGACACGCTTCAGGGGATGAAGCGCAACCAGGAGACCTACGGCGCAGGCGCGTGGGCCTGGCTCACGCACAACCGCGCCATGAGCGAGCGTGCATACGCCCGGATGGAAACCACTGGCTTGAACGTCGGAGGTCGGGGCGGCCCCGGTCAACCCCGCAACCTTCAAGGCCCATTGGCGGCCACCGTGCCCGAGGATGCGAAGCTCCGCGCCGCCTACGGAACCACGATCAAGGCCGTGAACGACCTAGGCGCGGCCAGCGCGGCGGCGGCGAAGGACCAGATCGCGGTCGGCAAGGCCGCGCGCGACTTCACCAGCGCCTTGATCGCCATGGCGCAGCAGGCGCGCACGATCCAGCTGACTTCAATCACAAACCTCGACGGTCGTCAGGTGGCGAAGACGGTCACCGAGCACCAGGCGCACGCCGCTGGCGGCCCCCGCGGCACTCGGCGTCAGGACACCAGCGCCAACCTGCCCGCCGTGTTCGCCCCCTATCCCGGCCCGTAGGAGCGCGCCTTGCCCTTCGCAGCCTCTCCCGGTTCTGACACCTCCTCTGGCGGCGCCGTCCGTCAGCCCCGCGCGATCCTGCGCATCAACGGCCAGCCGATCGGCGGCTGGGTCCGGTGGGAGGTCGAACAGAACGACTTCACGCACCCGGACACGATGCACGTCAGCTTCGCTCTCGGCGGCCTGCCGGTGGGCAAGGGCGTCGATTGGTTCGCGACGCAGGACAATTTGGACGTCGAGGTGTTCGCCGGCTTCCCGGCCGACCCCGCCAACTACACCGCCGCTGACCTGACCAGCGTTCTCTTGGCGCGGGCCGACGAACTGAACGTCCGCGCTGCGCAGGGGGTGCTTGAGCTGGAGTGTCGTGACCTGACCAGCATCTTGACCGACGTGAAGACGAGCGAGAAGTTCCAAGGGCTCACGAGCTCGCAGGTCGTGGAGCAGATGGCCGCGAGGTACGGCCTGATCCCCAAGGTGACGCCTACGACCACGCGCGTCGCCCGCTACTACCAGATCGAGCACGTCGCTCTGCAGGACGACCGGCCCGTCTGGGACCTCCTCACCTGGCTCGCGAAGGAGGAGCAGTTCGACTGCTACGTGAAGGGCTACGAGCTCCACTTCCACCCCAAGGTCGCCCCGGACGCCAACCCCTACCCGCTTCAGGTCAAGATCGGCCCGCAGGGGCAGTACACCGGCGCCTTCCTCACCTTCGACCTCACCCGCGAGCTGACGATCGCGAAGGACATCGCCGTCACGGTTCGCAGCTGGAACAAGAAGTCGAAGAAGGCGCACGTCGTGAAGGCTGTGCGCTCCAAGAGCGGTGGCAAGCACGTCCAGGAGTATAGCTTCACGATCCCGGGCCTGACGCCGCAGCAAGCCCAGGAACGGGCGAACCAGCTGCTCGCCGAGATCAGCAAGCACGAGATGAAGCTGGCATGGACGGCGCCGGCCGACCCCGGGCTGACGATGGGCCACACGATCCACATCAGCGGGACCGGGACGGCCTTTGATCAAGCCTACTACCCCGACACGATTGAGCGCTCCATGAGCGCAGACGAGGGGTTCACCATGCGGGTGACCGCGAAGAACCACTCCCCCGGAACGGAGCCCCAACTGTGAACTCGATGCGCCGCCTGCAGGCCGTCCAAGCGCAGGCCGCCGCTGCCGCCGCCCGTGCGGCCGTCGCCCCGCCCCGGCAGGCCATCGTGGACAGCTGGGACCCCGTGAACCAGCTGGTCCGCGTCCGCCTGCAGCCCGAGGACATCCTCACGGGGTGGATGCCCTGGAAGGCGGTCGCCGCCGGGAGCGGCTGGGGCCTGATGGCCTCGCCGTTTGAGGGAACGCAGGTGGAGGTGACATTCGAAGGTGGCGACGTCCAGATCGGCTCGGCCGGCGGCGGCGTCTTCTCAGACGTGGATCGTCCGCCGCAAGGACCCGCTGGCCAGGGCATGACAACCGGCGCTGTGTGGGCCTACGATCAGGGCGGTAGCAGCCTCCGCCTGCCAAACACCGGTAAGGTCGCGGCTGACGGCGCGATGGGCGTGAATGGCGCGGTCCACTCCTCCGCCATCGTCACCTCCGCCGGGGCACCGTCGACCGTCATCACCACGTCGACCGGAGACGTGCTGCACGTGCAGGACGGCGTCGTGTCGGTGGCGGCGGGCGCGTCGATCAACCCGGCTTGGTTCGCCGCCGCCCTGGCGCGGATGCAAGCGGCTGAGAGCTGCGCCGAGCTTCAGGAGCACGTGACGCAGGCGTTCGGCTCGATCTCACAGCTCCAGGGGCAGATGAGCGCGCAGCTCGCTGCCCTGCAGCCGTTCCTCGCATTGGTGAAGCCTCCGACCGACCTGCCGAGCCTGCTCACGTGGGTTGAGAACCTGATCACCGCGCTGGTCGGCCCACAGGCAGCCGCCTTCACCCAACTCGTGAGTCAGGAGGCGGCGCTGGCGAGTCGAATCGCGAGCTTCACCTCATCCGTTCAGGCGATTGAGCACGAGTGCTCGGTGACCCTGCCGCCGCTTCCAGGAGTGGCAATCCCGGCGCATTGAAGCGTCATCATCCTACTCGGTTTCGCAATGGCTGAGACAAGCGAACGCTCCGACCTCCTGACGCCTGCCGCCGCAGTCACCCTCGCCATGACGGTCCTGCTGAACGGGGTGGTGAACAGAGACGTCACTCGGCCAGGTGCAGATCCTATGTATTTCGCCGCGGGCGCGACACTCGCTCTGAATGGCTTGGCTTTCGTCTACGCCGCAGAAAGAGACACCGCGCGCGACCCGCGCATCAGGCGGGTCGCCGACTTGCTCCTCGGCCTGCTATCTCGCGTCCTAGGCATCGTGGCCGCGGTCGCGCTCGGCGTCATCCTCTGCTTCCGGGCGGGAAGTGCGGCCGGCTTGGGCTTCATCTGTGCGGCTGGCCTGTGCATCCTCGCGGTGGCGGTTCCTGAGATGATCGCCGGCTACCTCGCGCTGGGGGCGTTCGGAGTAGAGAAGCTTTGGGAGCGACGTGGACGCACGCCGCCAGCGGCCGCTACGTGGCTTTCACGAACGCTGCTCGGTCGCTCGAGACCGACTCGCTCGCGAGCGGAGCCTCCGATGGTCGCCGAACCCGACCCCAAGCCCCTAGCGTCGATCACTGGTTCCGGCTTGCAGATCACAGTCCCGTCAGAAGGGCTGCCTACAAGCCTAGGTGAGGGTTCGCCCCAATCCGAACCGCGGGCGAGTCAGACGAGCGAGTAGCTCCGCCTCCGCTGAGATCATCGCCTGAGCCTCTAACGCCACCTGCGGGGGCTTTGTGGGAGCAACGGCGACATGGTGCGCTCTAAGCGCGGTGATCGCCCGGATTATACCCTGGCGGTAACAACGGTAGCGCTCCAGTTCACTGACCGCCATGAGCATTACGGCCATCCCCTCGCTTCCGGGAACATTGTTCACGATTGTCACAAGATCCTGAACTCTCTGGGCTTCCCAGTTCAGCCGCTCCCGGCGCTTGTTGCGGACGAAGAGCCAAGCGCTGATGGCGAACGCTGCGAGCGGGATTACGACAGCTACCAACGCCACCCAGTCGGCGAAGTTAGTCGGGCCGAAGCCGTGGACTTCAGAGGCGGGGGCCGGCGCAGAACAAGCGGGCTGCCCCATCGTCAGCCAGCCTTCGGCATGGCGCCGCGCAGCACCTCACCCATGCGCGTCTGCCACCCGGGCCCGCTGGCGCGCCAAGCGGCCAGCACTTCGGGATCGAGGCGCAGGTTGACCGCCTCCTTGCGGTTCTCAGATGGCGGGCGCCCCATGCGCTTTAGCGTGTTGGGGAAGTGCGACAGCACCTCGGGCGGCAGCTCTTCCGCCGGCCTCGCCCGGGCGAAGTCCTCTTTAGTCCAGGTCGGGTTGTCGTCGTCATCTTTGATGGCCCCGTAGGGCGCTTGATCGGTCATCGCGCTTCTCCGCTTTTCAGGCTCCCCGTGCTCGTGCGGGGGGAGGAGGCGGCTAGGTGTCCGGCTTCATCGCATCGACCTCCTCTTGCCGCGCGCGGCGTAGGCTGATCGCCCGCAGGTTCTCGCCGCGCATCGTGAACACGAGGCAGCAGGGACGTCCGTCGAGGTAGCCGTAAGCCCGCGTGCGGACCTCCGCAGGATAGGGATCGGCCGTGAACACCACCACATCGACATCGCCCGCCCGCGCCAGCGACACGCCATGCTTGGCGATGTTCGCGGCGTCCTTGGCGGGGGCGAACTCGATGGCCATATGTTTACGTATATACGGGAAGTCGGACGGTCAATGACTTTTTGTGGATGCGAGAACGTTTTGATCGCCCGCGTGTCCGCGCTTCCTGTTCGTCCAGGTGCGTCCGCTCCTGCGCGATGGCGTCCAGCTCGTGAGCCAGGCGTTCGTGCGCCTCGCCCAGCGCCCGCTCCGCGGCGTCTAAGGCTCTTCGAACGGCCAGGGGTGGCGGAGACGCGGGAACGGCGCTCCGGCCGCTTGTGGCCTCCCCCGCGCCAGTAGCTGGCTTCGCTACCTTCGGCGTCGCGGCCAGCATGGCGGCCATGTCGCCCCGGGGCCGGCGGGCCACCTCGCCCAAGCGCGCCAGCGGCTCGGCCGTCAGGGCTTCGTCGGTGACCACCTCGGCCTCGCCGAGCGCTACCAGGTCGCCGCGCGCGCCCCACGCCTTCAGCGCCGCTGTCTGGCTGGGCGCTGCCACGCAGGCGTCCTCAAAGCCGGCTGACGTGCGCACGACCTGAAGGCGGGCGCGGACAATCGCTGCAACCTGGCGGTGCCGCGTCGCCTCGCCAAGCCGTCCGCGACCGGCGCACCAACCGGGCCCGTTCGCCTGTCCGTCGCGCTTGACGAAGAAGGCCGACATCCGGCGAAAGTAGCGGACATGCCCCGCGTCAACCCCGACATCCTGCGCTGGGCGCGCGAGACGGCTGGTCTCGACTTGGAGACGGCCGCGCGGAAGCTGGCCGTGAACGGCGCCCGCGGGCTTCAGCCCGGCGATCGGCTCGCCGCTTTGGAGGAAGGCGCGGAGGAGCCCTCGGCCGCGAGGTTGGTGAAGATGGCAGAGGTATACCGCCGCCCGCTGCTCACCTTCTACCTGCGCCAGGCGCCGGCGCGTGACGAGCGGGGCGAGGACTTTCGCACATTACCGGAGCGGGAGCCCGCCGCAGAGGGCCTGATCGACGCTCTACTGCGCGATGTGCGCGCCCGGCACGCCACCCTTCGCGGCCTCCTTGAGGATGACGAGGCAGAGCCGTGCGAGCTGGTGGCCGCAGGGCGGCGGGCGGACGGCGTGCCCGCGCTGGCGCAGAGGATCATCGCCGACCTCCGCTTCGACCTGCGCGAGTTCCGCCGCCGACCGTCCACCGGCGCGGCCTTCGACTACCTGCGCGGGTCGGTGGAGAGCTGCGGCGTGTTCGTGCTGCTGATCGGCAACCTCGGCAACTACCACTCAGCCCTGGACGCCGAGGTGTTCCGAGGCTTCGCCATCGCCGACCCGCTCGCGCCGCTGGTGGTGGTGAACGATCAGGACGCCAAGTCTGCGTGGTCCTTCACGCTCCTGCACGAGCTTGCGCACGTCTACCTCGGCCTCACCGGTGTCAGCGGCGCCCGTGCGGAGGCGGCCGTGGAGCGCTTCTGCAACGCGGTGGCGAGCGAGATCCTCCTGCCCGCCGCCGAGCTTCAGGAGCTCGCCGTCAACGCCGGCGGCGGGGTGGCCGGCCTCGCGGCCGAGGTGTCGGCCTTCGCTCGCGCCCGCCGCTTGAGCCGCACCATGGTCGCCCTCCGCCTGCACACGGCCGGGCGGATCACCGAGGACCAGTGGCTGCAGCTTAAGGCCGAGTTCCGCCGCCAATGGCTCGCGCAGCGGGAGCGTGACCGCGCGGCGAACGAGGATCAGGAGGGCGGGCCCAACTACTACACGGTCCGGCGCCACCGCCTCGGCCGAACCCTGCTCGATCTGGTGCGCCGGCATGTAGCCGACGGCGCCCTGTCTCCCACCCGCGCCGGCCAGGTGCTGGGCGTTAAGTCGCGCAACGTGGACGCCCTCCTGCGCCAGCAACGGGCGGCTTGAAACGATGTATCTGGTCGACGCCGATGTGCTGATGACCGCGCAGAACACCTACTACTCGACGGCGATGGTCCCGGAGTTCTGGGACTGGTTACTGCACCACGCGGAGGTCGGCCGGTTGAAGGTGCCGGCGCAGATGCTGGGCGAGGTCGTCGCCGGCAACCCGCCTGCCGGTCGCCACCCGCTGGTGGATTGGATCAGGACCGGCGAGAACCGCGCCACCCTGCAGCTTCGCGAGGAGGCCGAACCGGCGCTGGTCGCCCGCGTCGTCGACGACTGCTACGCGCCACTGCTGACGGAGGCCGAGGTCGCCCAGATCGGCATGGACCCATTCTTGGTGGCGCACGCCCTTCGCGACCCGGTCGCGCGGATCGTGGTCACAAATGAGGCGTCCGCTCCCGGTCAGCGACGGGGCAGGCGGAAAATGCCGGACGCCTGTGGGATCGTCGGCGTGCGCTCGTGCAACACCTTCGCTCTGCTCGCGCAGCTCGGCTTCCGAACCGACTGGCGCGAGCGGCTTGGCGGCTAGGCGAGCCCTAGCGCTAGCGTCAAGCCGTTCGGCTTCGCGTCGGTCAGCCGCCGCTCTACTTCGTTGGTTGCGCGGTGCGTCGCCGCCGTGATGGAGGCACCTAGGCGGGGTCTTGGTTCCACCTTAACGTGAGCGTCTCGCGAGGCCGCAACGATGTTGTCGGCCACGAGCTGCTGCGGGCTGAGCGAAGTGTCGCGGTCGATGTAGGCGCGGGCGGCGGCAATCTGGCCGGCGAGGAAGGTGTGAGAGGCATGTGCGGACCGTAGCTCTGAACGGGCGACCACGCAGGCCAATTTCGGTGGCCTCCACAGTCCGCTCACAGCGAAACGCCCGGAGGCGTGAAGCCGCCGGGTCGCACGAACGCAAGCACCTCAGGGACATGGGCTGCGAGAGAACAGGGAATTGAGCAGCCGCCCGCCGACCGGGGCGACTCGCATACAGGTTGGGCCGAGCTGGGCAGAGGCCGGCTGGCCGTCAGTCACGGCGAGGCGATCGGCGGTCACTGCAGGACGGCTTGGCGCGCCGGGAGAGGTCAGGCCCACCAGCATGGCCTGGGCCTTCAGGTAGCGGGCCGACGCCGCCTGAGTCCCGACATCGCCGGTGAGCGTGATTTTCGACACGGCCCCGCGCTCGACGTCTTGGCTGATGCACAGTTGCTTGCCGCTGCAGGCAATGATCCCGAGCGGGCCCACCTCTCCATGGCGCACGAAGGCGACCTCGCCGCTAGCGATCCAGGAGCGGTTCACAGCGGCGAGAACCTGGTCCGGTCCGAGCGACACCACCGGTACGCTGCCAACGGCCGCGGCAAGCAAGAGTGTGGCCAGCGCCTTCACGGAGGCGGCACCCGGGCCTCTTCGTGGCGGCCGGCCACCCATTCCTCGGCGAGGCGCTTAGTGTCCTCCATCTGCTTTCCAAGCACGCTCAGCATCCCGCCCTCCCAGGTCGGGAAGGCTCGCTGCCCGTCGGTGGTTAGCATGTGCTCCGGCAAAGTCCGGACCAGGTACACCGGGTTCTCGCCGGCTGCGTACTCCTCTCCGAGCTGGCGAAAGTCGTCGCCCGACATGACGAACACCTCCCGCCCTGACCGGGCGAGGGCGACCGTCATGTAATGGCGACCCTTCACGGCCGCCGCCGCCTCAAAGAGGGAGCGCTCCAGCTCCAAGGGCGTGACGTCGGGACGGACGGTGAAGAGGTCCAGCGTCATTGAGCTGAGCGAAAGCCAGCCGCGACCATGGGCTGTAACGCTCACATCGGCGTTCCGTTTATCGCCCGAGATCGCGAATGTAGCCGGCCAACTCAAGCGCCAAGCAATCAGGGCTATCAGAAGGCAGACGCAAAGCACCATGAGGCCGAGCCAGAATAGGACCTGAAGACCAAGGCTGAGGACATTCTCGCGCGCCTTGCTCACGATCGCTTCCGCAGCCTGACACCAGGACCCTCACCGTTTTCATCCACGAAGATCACCCCGGCGGCATCTAGCGCCCGCGTCAGCGCCGCCAAAGTCGCCCGGTTGGCGCTAACCTTGCCTGGCAGCCCCTCCAACCTCTTCACCGTCTCCACAGAGACCTCGGCGATCTCCGCAAGGCGACTCTGACTGATCCCGAGGAGGCCTCGTGCAGCGCGCATCTGACCGGAGGTGAACGTCGCCATCCAGGCTTCCACTTTCTGAGTAATTTCCCCTTTTAGGTGTTGACGCACCGTTGGGGCAACCTTACACAGAATGGGTAAGCCGATCAGGGCGGGGATGCAAGCCGATGACCGAAGCCAACGCCACCCGCCGCTCCATCATGCTGATGGCGTGGAGCTTCCGCCGGGAGGAGCCGGCTCGTGCGTTCGCCGACTGCCTCCGCGGTGCATGGAAGCTGACGAAGCGCCTGGGCGGCTTCGCCCGTAAGCTGGCCGCCAAAGCCAAGGGCGCGAACGTCCTGCAGCTGTCGCCTTCGCTGATCCGCTCGCCGCTCCAGCGTGTCACGCGTCGGGAACGCTACGGCCGGTACGCCGACTTCAAGGCCGCCTACATCACCGCAGTCGTGGGGCGCTGAGCCATGCGCGAGATCGTCGCCCAGATCGAAGCGCGAGGCTGGGGCTGGAGCGTCGGCCGGAGCGCCGGGTGCACCGCCGACGGCTTCGTCCACCTGCCCGACGGCGAGTGCGTCATGGCCGAGGCTGACACGCCAGAGGCCGCCCTGCGCGACGCCTACGCCGAAGCCACCGCCACCCTTCACTGACCGCGGGCGGGCGCCACTGGCCCTGGAAAGCTGAGCGCCCGCCCCGGTCACCCCATCCGCCGTAGAGGAGGACTTCTCGTGACCCCTGACCGTAGCACGGCCCTTCCGGCCGCGACCACGCACGCCCGTGCACGCGCCTCAGAGGAGAGTGACCCCATCGGTGGTTCGCCTGGGGAGACACGCGCCACCCGCCGCGGAGCGTTCGCTCTGGCGACCCGGCGCGCCCTGCTCGGCGCAGCGCTCGCGATCGGCTCAGGGCCGGCTCTCGGCCGGGCGTCGACGCCGCGGGCCGCGACCTGGGCCGACGTGGGCCCGGCGCTGGCGCTCCTACACCGGGACGGCGCGCGTGCGGTCGCGGCGGCCCGTGCCAAAGGACTGCAGCCGTCCCAGCTCTTCAACATCGTCATCCTCGGCCACTTCGGGCTTCTCTTTCAGCGCGCGCCGGGCGAGTTCGTCACCGTGTACGGCGGCGGCGGGGTGGTGCGCTGATGACCCCCACCACACGCCGCGCCCTCTTGGCTGGCACCGCGGCCCTGGCGCTGACCGGAGCTGTCGCTGCCGTTCCCTCCGACTGGGATCAGCTCATCGCAAGGGCGCAGGCCCACGGCGATCCGGCCATCACGGCCTTTCTGCTCACCACCCAGCGGGCGGGTTACACCGTCGATGAGGTCCGCGGCGCAATTCGCCGGGCTGCGGCCTGGAACGAGGTGCAGGCCGCCTACGTGCCCGATCACGAGGACTGGCCGGCCGTGCGGACAACGGCCGAGCGATACGGCTTCGAGCCCGAAGAGGTGGATGGCTTCTACACCACCTGGCACGGGCCGGACGCCGGGCGCCTCTCGCTGGTCCTGCGCCGCGCCGCCACCGGCGAGGTCAGCCGGATCAGCAGTGACGGGCGGGTGAGCTGATGGCCACCCGCACCGTCACCGACCACCGCGATCCTGCTGTGGTCGCTCGCAAGGAACGGCGCCGCGCCGCTCTCGAGCGAGTCGTCGAGAAGGCGCTGGAACGGCTGGACCGCCTGGACGGCGACCCTGACCTGGAGCCGTCGCTCGGCGCGTCCGAGCACCCCTCACACTGGACCGCGCGCGACTTCGCCTGGACCGACTACGCCAACCGACACGACCCACCGCAGCCGCCCGCGGATGACCGCGAGGAGGACGCGGACCTAGAGCCCAGCCTCGGCTCACTTGGCCTCCACGCGAACTCCGATCAGCGGAGCTGGTCCAATGGCGGCACCGACGACCTGGAAGGCTGCGAGCACGACGGGCGCGAGCCGGACGTAGATGCTGAGCCGGACAGCGACGCGGAGCCCGACTTCGACGGAGAGGGTACGCCCAACCCGGCCTGGACGATCAACGGGCGCGACCACTGGCGGGTGCACGGCGCCGCCGCCGACGTGCTGCTGGATCCAGACGAGACCGGTAGCCCCGGCGCACCTCAAGCCGAAGTGGGGATGAGCTCATGACGACCCTCTCCTTCCCCGGCGGGTTCTCGGCGGCGCTGGTGGACCTCGCCGGAGCCGTCGCCCGACACGACGGGTCCAACCTCACCGGGGCGGCCGTCCTCGCCTCAGCGTCCCCCGCCTGCCGCAACTACGTCCGCATGGCGCGGGACGTGCTGGACGACCTGCGTCTGCCCGCACTGGACCTCATGCGGACGGCCAGGAGCGCCGTGCACGACCACGTGCTGTTCGACGGCCCGCACGACCGCCCGACGGCTCTCCTGGACCATGCAGGCTCCCAGGAGCTGTTCGCCGCCGTCCTGCGCTGCCCCGGCGCGGTGTTCGAGGCCTACCTAGGCGAGCTCAGGAGGCAGGCGTGAGGATCTGGATCGGGCTGGTCTACTACGCGCTGCCGTTCCGGTTCCGGATCGCGTTCCCCCTGGGCTTCCGCCACCGGCGCAGACGTCGATAGGCGCTCACGAGACGGCGGGCGGTATGGGAGCGTCAGCCTGGGCGTAGACGGCCGGACCACCTGGGCTCCAGCGGGTGACGACGATCCCCAAGCGCCAGCCGGACGCAAGCTCTAGCTCTGCCCGGCCGGCCTAGAAGGCGGCGTTGACGGCGTCCTCGCCCGCTCGGAACGTCCCTCCGGCGTCGATGCTGTGGGGCCTGCGCCTCACCGAATAGCTGAGGCGCACGGGCCACTGGCGCGACCCCACCTTCAGCGTTCCAGCGCCGTCGCGCTCTTCCGGCGGATGCTGCATGGCGGACTCTCCGACTCGGAGAGATGATAGCAGGTGCCCGACCGCGAGAACGGCCGGCGCTCGGGAGAAGAGAACCGTGGAGCGTGAATTGGACCTGACCGGCAATGACGTGCCGAAGTCGACCCTTGCAGCCGTAGTGCTTGCCGCAGGCGGGACCGTCCGCGTCACGCATGAGCAGTTCAAGCAGGCCAGGGTGGAAGAGCTTCGGGCGGTCGCCGGCGACGACGGCGTCACCACCTACACGCATCCAGTGGCATGACCTAAGCTGGACGGGTCGAACGCCTCTACGCGCGCCCGACACGGATGAAACGACAGAAACGACAGTGCTCACGCGGGCGTCGCCATGCGTTCCTCCTTCATGATGGACAGATAGGACACTCAGGCGCGCGCGATGCGCGGGCGCGCGCGAGATACAGGCTGACAGCCGGCGACGCGGTTCAGCCTGGCGCGTTGAACGGCTGCAACAGGAACCGCAGCCATGCCCGCCCCTGACCTTTCCCGGATCGCAGAGCACGCCGACGTCATCGGAGCCGACGGCGTTCACGTCGGCACGGTGGACCATGTGATCGACGGGAAGCTTAAGCTGACCCGGATCGACTCCTCCGACGGCCACCACCACTTCATCGGAGGTGGCTTGGTCGCTGACATTGAGGACGGGACCGTGCGCCTCTCCGCCAACGCCGACGTGGCGGTCCAGCTTCTCGCGGAGGATGCGGACGACGGTGACCCGGACGCCGATCGCCGGCTTGAGGAGGGCCTCGAGGAGACGTTCCCGGCGAGCGATCCCGTCTCGGCCAAGCACATCACGTGAGCCGGTCACCTTTACGGGGCTGGTACACATTCGCAGCCCAGGGTGGTCGGTTGGTCGGGCTCTAGGCGTTCTCCTGCCTAGGGTTCTCGCCGGAAGTCGCCCTCTCGCTCGGAGAGCCGCGTCAGAGCTGTTGGGATAGGTCGGCCGCAGCACCCCGTGCCTGCCGGAGAGCGCGCCTGACGGCCGGCGCCTCGTGCTGGATCACGGTCAGCAGAGCCCTAGCCGTTCGGTCCGGAGCGTACCTCCCCTGCTCCCAGTCCCGCACCGTCGAGGGTGAGAAGCCGTAGAGGTGGGCGAAGGCCTGCTGCGTCAGCCGCGTCCCGAACATGGCGCCGTGAGCCATTCGGATCGCGAAGACATCGACCTTCTCGGGGACTGGAGCCGGAGGAACAGGGGGATGGTTCATGCCCTGTTCTACCACGGGTGACCGGCGGTTTTTGCGCGCGCTGACATCACGCGTGCGCGTGCGCGCGAGGCAGCTCCGGCGACCCTCACCACTCATGAGAGTGCTGTCCCACCGTCTAGGGCGCTGGCCACCCTCTTCCGAGCGCCCGCCTAGAGCTGCGCGGCTTGCAGCCTGAACCGGCCCTAGACGGCCTGCATGGCGAGCGCTTGAACCCGGCTTAGACGGACGCGCAGCCCCGACCACGGGCCGCCGGTGGTTTCCAGTATCCGCTACAACACGCGCGCACGCGCACGCGAGGCTGTCGCGACGTCAAAGTCCGGCGCGTGTTCATCGCAACGAGCTAGCGCGTGAGTGAAGGACGTCCTGCCAACAGAAACGGCGCAGAGTCGGCCGACACCTTTCTCCCGCTAGGAGCGGGACGGCCGGCTCCGCGCCCAGCTCGCCAAGGACCGGTATGACCAGAGGGGGTGAACCTTGGCGAGAGCGCGCCGCTCCCGGCCCGCCTCTCCTCCCCGGGACACACCTTGGCCTCCGTCGCACCTGCGGCGGGGGCTTTCCCCCTGTGACGTAGTAGCGTGCGGGAAAGTCAGGGGGCGACCTTGTGCGTGCGTGCGGCCTGGAACCCAGGGGACGTTCGTCAAAGTCCGGATTCGCTCCACGCGCGAGGCCGCTTGTTTTCGGTGCACGGGCGCGCGTCGCTGGCGTCCAATCTGGGAGCCGCTCTACTTGAAGACTAACGCTCCAGCGAAGGTTCGTACCCCTCCCGTCGCTGCATCGCAGCGCCTACCCGCCGCCCCTGAGAAGGCGCGGGGAGGCGAAGCTAGGCCGGTGTACGACCTGCTCGCGGGCGCTCGACTCCGAGGGTCCGAGAGAGCGCCGCCAACGGCCCTTAAACGTCATGTGGAGCGGCTTTCGGGCGTGCCGCTTGAGGGCGTACGGGTCCGTCATTCGTCGCCTTGGCCCGCCGCCTTCGGTGCCCAATCCTTCGCCTTCGGCGACGACATCCACTTGGCCACAGGCGGCGAGCAGCACCTCGAGCACGAGTTGCGGCACGTGGCGCAGCAGCGACAGGGACGCGTCTGGGCTGCCGGTCGAGCGGCGTTCGGCCTGCCGTTCAACGCCGACGCCGCCCTTGAGGCCGAGGCCGACGGCGGTCGCGCGGCGCCCGAACGGACCGCGGCGTCGGCTGCCCCCCAGGCGGTGCTGCAGCCCAAGCTGGCGATCGGCGGCGCGCTTCTGGCGGACGCTGACGCCGTAAAAGCCGTCCTCCACGGCGCGGGGGTGGAGTGGAACGTCAAGTGGGACGGCGACCTCTCCGCGTTCCTCACGTCCGGGACGCTCTTCGACTTCGTAAACACGAAGGTGTTCGTCAGCATCCTCGATCTTCCCCGGTCCGACGTCGTGCAGCCGCCGAGCGGCGAGGACGACCCCTTCGGGCAGTGCTACGCCTACTCGACGGTCGCCGCCGCGCAGGTCAGCGGCCACCCCTTTGAGCAGGCGGACTTGGACCGCGCGTTGACGACTGGGCTTGCCGACAAATCGATGGGAGGCGGGCCGGGGAACACGATGCGCGCTCTCGGTCTCTCGCCGGCTACCATGCCTATTGCAAAGGGCAAGCCAAACTCTAATTCGGCCCTTGTCAGAGAAGCATTGCTGAATAACAATCCAATAGTGGCCTCGGTCGCGTTTAGGACGAAGAAAGGTCGGGGAAAGCACTGGCTCTACGTAGTAGATATGACAGGGAGGAATCTGATCACGCGAGATCAGAATAATAATCAGATCATGGGCATGATCAGCCTGGACGACTTCTCGGGCGAGTCGGTGGACGGTAAATTTCGGTACACCTTGACCGAACTGAAGGTGGGGCAGGCGCGCGGTCCGGCGGCTTCGGACGAGAGTGAGCAGAAGGGCGCTGAGAAGGACGGGCCGGCCGCGAAGGGGGCGGCGGCGAAGTAGCTGAGTGCCGCGGAGCCCGCGCCGCGCGCCCACCGCGCGGCTCCGTCCGCGGCTCCCCGCCTTACCTGAACCGAACGCTCGGTGGTGACCATGTGGTGACCCAAGTCAAACGAGGAACGCCACACTAGCGCACAACGCCTTGCCGGGGCTCAACCTGCGGTGCTCGCCCGGACTACCTGTACTGGGACATCGAACTGGAGCCCTGAGCCGGTTCGGCGACGGGCCGCGCCTCAGCCCACCATCGCCAGCGAGCGGCCGAGCAGGCGCTGCAGCTCGGCCAGAAGGCTGCGCTTCAGCTGGGGCCGGAACTCCTCGGCGCCGAACCACTCGCGGTTGATGACCACGGCGCGGCGGGACTTGTACGCTCTCTTCATCCGGACATTCTGACGCGGTCGGCCTTGCCGACGGGTTAACCCTGAAGGCGACGATGCGGATGGACCTGGCGGGCGCGTCGGTGATGGTGGCGATAATCCTGACCGCCGCTCCGGCGGCGGGCGAGCGGGAGGCTCGGGCGATGGACGAGGCGAAGGGCCGCTTCGAAGTGCAGGTGAAGCCGGTCTCCACCGCCGGCGCGGCCGTGACGCGCATGTCGCTGACCAAGCGCTGGAGCGGCGACGTGGAGGGGACCAGCGAGGGCGAGATGCTGTCCTACGGCTCGCCCGCCTCGGGGAACGCGGGCTACGTCGCCATGGAGCGGGTGACCGGCTCGGTTAAGGGTCGCGCCGGCAGCTTCGCGATCCAGCAGTCCGGGACGCTGACCGGCGGCGCGCCGACGATGACGGTGACCGTCGTGCCGGGGTCGGGCACGGGGGCCCTCGCCGGCCTGTCGGGCGACATGACCATCGACCCGGCGGCCGGCCACACCTACGTCCTGCACTTCACCCTGCCGGGCGGCTGACGCAGGTTCGCGGCCGCCGTCAGATAGGCATCGCCATGATCTGCTGGTAGGCGCTGATCACCTGGTCGCGCACGGCCATCACCGTCTCCAGGCTCGACTGGGCGGAGGAGACGGCGGTGACCACGTCGACCAGCTGCGCGCGCCCCTGCGTGTGCGCCGCCATGGCCTGCTCGGCGCGGTGCGAGCTCTGGACCATGTCGCCCAAGGTCTGGCTCAGCACCTGCGCGAAGTCGGGACCGCCCTCCCCCGCGCCGGCGACCTTGGGCGCGCCGACACCCGCGCCCTGCTGGACGGCGGCGTAGGCCTTTGCGGCGAGGAGCGGGTTCATCGGGCTCGGCGCCTCACTTCTTCAGGATGTCGAGTGTGCGGGAGGCCATGCTGCGCGCCGTCTCGATCACGTTCAGATTGGCCTCGTAGGCGCGCTGCGCCTCGCGCATGTCCATCGCCTCGACCAGCGGGTCGACGTTGGGCATGCGCACGTAGCCCTTGGCGTCGGCGGCGGGGTGGCCAGGGTTGTACTCGCTCTTGAAGGGCGTCGTATCCTGCCGGATCGTCGCCACGCGCACGCCCAGACCGCCCGACGGCGTCTCGGCCGGCTGAAAAACCGCCGTCTGCCGCCGGTACGGATCGCCGCCGCCCGTCGTGGAGGTCGTGTCCGCGTTGGCGATGTTCTCCGCGATGACGCGCATGCGCCGCTGCTGCGCCGAGAGTGCGGAGGCGGCCACCGCCAGGGTGGAGGTGTCGACGGGGCTGGGTCCCTGGGCCACGGCTCAGCGCCTCACTTGCCCGGTGCGCGGGCGGCGGTGCGCAGCATGGTGAGCGACTGCTGGTAGAGCGTGACCGCCGCGTCGTAGGCCGCGCGACTGTCGCTCATCTTGGTCATCTCCTCCTCGAGCACGACCTGGTTGCCGTCGAGCTTGGCCTCACCGTCGGGCGAGGTGCGCGCCTTGAAGCCGCCCTGGCGCACCCGCCCCGTCAGGTGCGCGGCGTGGGTGCGCATCGGGTCGACCCCGCCCGCCGCCGCCTGCAGCGCGCCGGCGAAGCTGAATCCGCCGAGGTCGCGCGGCGCATAGCCGGGGGTGTCGGAGTTGGCGACGTTCTCGCCCAGCACGCGCTGGCGCTGGGTCTCGTAGCCCATGCGCGCCTTGAGCATGGCGAACAGCGGAACGGCGTCGAGCGACATGGACGGAGCCTTCGCGCGGAGAGCGCACGGTCAAAACTGCCGGGTCCCTGGTTAACGGGGCGTTAGGCCGCGCCTGCGCATCCGGGCTGGCCGGTTCGCGCCCTCCTTCGTCCTTGGCGCGACTCCGGCCACCCTGTCCTCCCCTCTCCACCGGCCGCGCACCCTCCACCGATGGACCTCCTCTCCCTCCTGCGCGCCGCGCTCGGCCTGGGCGTCACGCTCGGGCTGGTAGGCCTGGCCGCCTACGCCGCCCGACGCTGGGGGCCGCCGGGCCTGCTGCAGGCGAAGACGCCGGAGCAGCGCCGGCTGCAGGTGCTCGAGACCCTGGCGCTGGACCCGCAGCGCCGCCTCGTCCTCGTGCGCGTGGACGCCGAGGAGCGCCTGCTCCTGCTCGGCGAGGGCCGCGTCGTCACCGACAGGGCCGACCGCCATGCGTAGGCCCGGCCTCTCCCGGCGGGACTACGCCCGCGCCGCCTGGCTTGCGGTGGCGGCCACCGCGGCGGTGATGATCTCTCCCACCGTCGCGCTCGCCCAGGCGCTCAACGTCGACCTGGGCACGGGGGCCGGGCTGACCGACCGCGTGGTGCAGCTCGTGGCGCTGCTCACCGTGCTGAGCCTCGCGCCGTCCATCGTGATGATGACCACCTCCTTCGTCCGGATCGTGGTGGTGCTGTCGCTTCTGCGCACGGCGCTCGGCCTGCAGCAGAGCCCGCCCAACGCGGTGATCGTGAGCCTCGCCCTGTTCCTGACCGCCATCGTCATGGGGCCGACCTTTACCGCCAGCTACAACGCCGGCATCCGCCCGCTGCTGAACCACCAGATGGAGCTGCCGCAAGCGTTTGGGGCGGCCAGCCAGCCGGTGAAGACCTTCATGCTGAGCCAGGTCGACCGCGACGACCTCGGCCTGTTCCTGCGCCTGTCGAAGACGCCGCGACCGCGCACGGCCATGGAGACGCCGCTGCAGGTGGTCACCCCCGCCTTCATGATCAGCGAGCTGAAGCGCGCCTTCCAGATCGGCTTTCTCCTGTTCGTGCCGTTCCTGGTGATCGACCTCGTGGTCGCCAGCGTGCTGATGAGCATGGGCATGATGATGCTGCCGCCGGTGACGGTCAGCCTGCCGTTCAAGCTGATCTTCTTCGTGCTGGTCGACGGCTGGCGCCTCGTGGCCGGGAGCCTGGTGGAGAGCTTCCGTCACGGCGTCCCGGGCCACTAGGCCCGGCCCGCGGACTTCACGTCGCGTCCGCCGCGCGACGCGCCTCCAGCCCCTCATGCTCGGCCAGGAGCACGGCTTCGAGCCGCCCCAGCAGACGCCGTTGCGCTGTGGCCGGCCTCGCGCGGCTCCAGCCGGCGATGACGCCCGGAGCGGGCGCCTTGATGCGGGCGGGGGCGGAGGGCTCGGGACGCGGATCGTCCAGTTCGTCGGGCGTGGACAGGAGCTCGGCCGGAGGCGCCGCGGCCCGCAGCCTTACAGGCGCGTCCAGGTCGGGCCGCACCGGACGAGGCGAGGCGACGGGGAGCTCGGGCGGAGGCGGGCCGCCATCCCGGCGGCCGAAGGCGGGTGGCGTGCTCGGTGGAGGATCGGCCGCTCGGTCCTCTTCGGAACCCGCCTCCACGAGCGTCAGGTGCGGATGAGGGCCCGTCGCGCGGGCGAGCGGCGTCGGCGGCGGCGCGTCCCCACGCTCCACCACCGTCAGGCGCGCGCGCATCCGCGCGAACAGCCCCCCGTCGGGCCGAGGCGGCGGGGCGGTCTGCGCCTGGAGCAGGGCGCGGAAGCTGGCGAGTTCGGAGGCGGTCATGCGGCGGCGGACTCCTAGCTTCACGCCTGTCGCCGCCCGATGAAGGGACGTGGTTAGGCGGAGGTGACCGGGAACGCCTTCCCGTTCCGGGGGTTGGCTCAGCCTGACGGCGTGCTTCGCGCCGTTCGTTCCAAAAAAGAGGGAGACGTCCATGCGTCCCATGATCCTGGCCGGCGCCCTGGCGCTGACCTTCGCCGGCGTCGCCGGCGCGCAGTCCATGCACCACTCGGGCATGCACATGAACTCGGCCCCCGGCGACGCCGCCGCGGCCCTGCCGACCAGCGACTACATCATGAAGGCCGGCCAGAGTGACCAGTTCGAGATCCAGGAGGGCCAGATCGCCTCCAGCATGGGCAAGGCGCCCGCGGTCAAGAACTTCGGCATGATGATGGTCACCGAGCACCAGAAGACCACGGCGACGCTCACCAAGGCGATCAGCGACATGGGCCAGTCCCCCCCGCCCCCGCCCCCCCTGACCGCCGACCAGCAGGCGCAGATCGACCAGTTGCGCGGCATGTCGGGCGGGGACTTCGACAAGGCCTACGTCAGCCAGCAGATCGCCTCGCACCAGGAAGCGCTGAAGGTGCAGGCGGACTACGCCAAGGGCGGCTCAGACCCGAAGCTGCGCAAAGTGGCCACAAGCACCGTGCCGATCGTGCAGGGCCACCTGAACACGCTGATGACGCTGCAGGCCAAGACCAACGGCGCGAGCTGACCCGGCGCTCCGGCGTCCCCGTCCGCACCGCGCGGACGGGGACGCCCCGAGCCGCCTCGCGGCCGCTCTTCCCCCCGCCTCCGCGCCGCGCTAACGAACGCGAGCTCCGCGCAGCGGGCGTGGCGAAACGGTAGACGCGGCGGACTCAAAATCCGCAGTCGCAAGACGTGTCGGTTCGAGTCCGACCGCCCGCACCAATCCGGATCAAGGTCCCGCGCGTTTCGCAAGATCGAGTTGCGAAGCGGCGTAGCCTCCCGGCCTGATGACCAGCCCTGTAAGCAGCGACAACGCTCCTCGGGCCGTCCGCTCTCCACCCCTGACTGCCGGCCGACGTTTGTTCTCGTGGCGGCCCGTCAACGCGTCGGAAAGCGCCTCCGAGAGGCGTCGCGCAACAGCAGCAGACCGATCCCGAGTGGGAGTGCTGCGAACGGCAAAGTGACCAGCGGCGCCAGCCATAGGTCCCAGAGGCTGTCGCGGAATGCATGCGTGGGGTCCTTTGGATCGTAGAGCAGCCGCACCCGCTGGCCGTCTTCGTAGGGCTGGTCGGTCGATCCCACGTTGGAGGTGAAGATCACCTCTCGACCGTCGTCGGTGCGGAACCGGAACTGCGGATGCAGGAATGTGCCGCCGTGGTTTCCTCCTCGTCGCTCGACACTGCCGTCGAACACGCCCTGGGCCGCATGGGCGCGCAGCGAGAACGCAAGCGTCGGGATGAGCAACGCCAGCCACAGCGCGGTCAACAGCACGCCGACACCAAGGACGATCAAGGCTGCGGGCCGCATTCGCCGTTCAGGCGTGCTCTCCATCAGGTCACACTCGCTGCCCTATCAACGGACCGTCTCTTTCTCCCTGGGCGCCTCGATGCGGCGCGTCTTGGGCTCGGCCTTCGGCTTGGGCAGGAGTCGGAACCGCGTCTGACACCACGCGAAGTCCACTCCGACATCCAGCAGGGCGTCGGAACGTCCGCACGGGCAGGCGAACGGCATGGCTCCCATGACGCGATAGGTCTCTCCGGCCACGAGGGGCACGGGCTCACCTGTGAAATGGTTTGGGGCGGCGTTGACGCACAGGACGAGATCGCCGGGTCCGACAGCGTCGCTCATGAGTTTCCGCCGCGCTCACGATGCGAGCATCCGGGCCAGCAGCACGAACGCCGCTTACCTTCCTCAAGGCTCTCGCAGCCCCAGACGATCCTCTTGCTCCTCGTCTCCGCCTCTTTCGCGTTCTCAACCCAGCAGATCCACTCGTTGCGGGCGAGCGGCGTGATGTCGTTCCAGGCCGACAGCGCATCAGGTCTCGCCCGAAGCGTGGCTTCGAGATCGGCTGGCATGTCGTGGACGACCCCGCCGGGAAGGACTTGAACGCTCATCTCGGGCTCCTGTGCGCCACCTTACTCCGTCACCTAGCTTCAGAGCCCCCGCTAGAAGCTCCCTCATCGCTACGCGATCTCCCAAGCAGCAGTCCAGCGCGCCTTTCGAGGCTTCCAGGCACGGGTGGGGAGAGGAGAGACAATGGCGTAGCTGGACTACGCCTTCGAGCACACCAGTGTGTCACCTAGGACGAGCGGCTGCCCGGACCGCGCTATCTTCCAATCGACCTGCATGCGTCCATCCGCCAGACGTCGGTAGATGAACTCCTCCGAGGGCTCCCCCACGCCGCTCGCGCGATCCCAGGTCAGCACGTCAGCTTTCCAGCCTGCTGACGCGTACCAGCGCAGACCGCTGTAGGGGTCGGAGATGGTCGCTCGAAACATGGCGGCGGGCTTGGAGAAGGCCCAGGTCTCAGTCGCGCGATACGCGCCCGGAGGCTTGTCTGCGAGATGCTTGATCGTGGCCCCGGTCTCAGGATCGACGCTGAACACCATCGTGGAGGCGACCGGCTTCATCGATGGGACGAAGTGGCCTTCGCAGGTCCACGCGCCCTGGAAGTAGGCAAGGTCCGCTCCGGTCGGAGCCGCATCCGGGACGATTAGTGAGCCTAGGGCGAGTGCGACGAGCATCGGACACCTCCAGCATATTGCGTGTAGATCACACGTTCAGCAGCCCATCATCATTCCAGGCCGACAAGCTCCCGCCGGCGGCCCGCGATCCACACCCCTCATCGCGTTTCGGGCCATGGAGTCCCATTCGGCGCGAGTGCGGCAGACAGATGGACCAAGGATGCGACCTCGACCTGGGCCGGGGTGGCAGACGAGCTCTGATCCAACCGCCGCCTTGTCCTTGGTGGCCGGAGGCGACTGTCCAGCGGACGTTGACCCGACAGCGGGGGGCGCGGTCACCTGGAGCATCATGGGGAGGACGATGCCGATGATGCTCATAGGCTGCTACGCTCCGACGACCGTGAGCCGTCACATCGCGTCCGCCCTACACCCGTCAGCCGCTCTTGCCGATGTCCGCTGTCGGACAACCTGGGCGGGCTGGGTTGAACTCCGGCTTTCCGGCCTCTCCCGACGGACAGCTCTTGCAGGTGAGACCCGACGCAAGCAACGCTCTCGCCGCCTTGAGCGGCGTACCGATCAGGATCTCGTGAACCGCCGGCTGTCGTGGTGCTCCCGCCCTGGTCGTCGTTAATCGTGAAACTGAAGGATGTACCGCCGGTCGGCGCATGGGC
>CAXTBN010000006.1:0-82294 GCA_964242895.1 uncultured Caulobacteraceae bacterium
TGGCGCGGGCGGAGGAGATGGTCGCCGCCTGAGCGCGGCCCGGAGGCGGCGGACGGGTAGTGTAGGACTTCGCGCTCGGTAACTTTCCGCCGTTGCCAACCCGGCGGGACAGGATGCTTAGGACGCTTCCCCAAAACGGAGGCAGCCATGCACCAACGTGTCCTTCAGATCGGTTCGATCAACGGCAACGTCCACCTCTCCATCGCTACCACCTTCTCTGACAACCTCCCACTCTACGAGGGATGCATCAACGGTCAGGTCTTCGTCACCGCACCTACGCGGGAAGCAGCAACCTCCAGCCTGCTCCGCCGCGTGCTGACGCGCGATCTTCTCCTGTAAGGGCGAGAGCGTGATACGCTGGGCGAAGCGAGGGACCGTGAACCTTAGGGCTGCCATCTCAGCGTGGAGGGTGTGGGCACGTCCACACCGCTCCCAACCTGAGAGCGACCCCATCGCATCGAGCGTGCAGGCACTGCGGCGCCTCACCGGCGAAGCCGATGACGACTGGCACCCTGATCTGGCGAGCCTTCGCTCAGATGCCGACAAGGTCGTCGCGCCTCAGGAGAAATCCACGACGGGAATTCGAGAATAACCTGACAGTGGCCCCGCGCTGCTACGGCATACTAAGAAACCAGGCGATGCTCACCCCGCCCAGAACCACTCGTGATTTTTCTGACAGTGGTCTGAAGAGTGCGGTAATTTCCAGTCTTCTGTTGGTTGAGTTTGATTGCGCGGCCAGCTCGTGGACACGATACATGCGGTGTGAACCGCCTGAGGAGAGACAAGCAGCTTCTAGTCCTGAGGTTGATGTGCCTTGGAAATGGCGTACGTGCTACCGCGCTTATTGCGGAGTGCGACGCTGGAACCGTTCTGAACTACCTTCATCGCTTCGGTGTTGCATTGCGGGCGATGCATCACAACAAGGTCATCAAGCTTGAACCCACTAGACTGGAGATCGATGAAATCTGGGGCTATGTCTACGGCAAGACTAGAAATCGCGCTAAGTTCAGCAAGGAGGCGCCCAGGTTTGCGGGCGACTATTTCACCTGGACGGCGCTCGATCCGGATAGCAAACTTCTGGTCTCTTATTATGTTAGTCGGCGGACCCTCAAGCATGCACATTGGTTCCTGGCGGACGTTCGTTACCGGGTTCGCGGGGCACCCCTGATCACTTCGGATGCTTTACCGCAATACAAGCGGGCGGTAGCTCACGTATTCCCCGACTCGTTCCACGTCGTCATTCATAAGGTGCTCAAAAGCGTATGGGACAGAGAGACAGGCGACCGCCAAGTTAAGGTTATCTCCTTCACTAAGACCTGTTCAAAACCAAACGCGCCATTTGATTTTGCAACGACGTCGTACAATGAACGTCATAACGGGACCATCAGAAACTTTCTCAGCCGCTTCACACGCCTTTCATATTGCTTCTCAAAGGACGTGGATAATCACTTCTACGCCCACGCGATCTACGCTGCCTATTACAACTTTGTGAAGGACCATCGTAGCTTGGGGTACTCCACCCCGGCCATGGTGGCAGGCGTGACTACGAAGCAGTGGACCTTTGACGACCTGCTGGACGAGGTGGATGCGTTTTGGGCGAAGGCCGAGCCCGCCCCCGCGACGAAACCAGTTCAGGTCGTGGACGGTCAGACGCTTGTGCCTCTTGCGCAGGGGGTAGCCAGCCCCACCCACGGCTTCTTCGTCTGCAACGATACCATCGCCAACAAGGCCAAGGTCCACGCCGGATCGTGTCGGAACTGCCAATACGGCATCGGGCGCGGGGGTTCGGGGAAGACCAACCGCTGGTACGCCTTCACCACTCAGGCTGACGCCCAATCGGCGGCAGACGACCTAGCCCCGGACCATGCGTCGGTGTGCTCGATCTGCGTGAGAGGGTTTTACCGGATACGGCGGCGCTGACGACCGGCTCTCTCGCGCAGCCACATAGGTCCTTCCGGCAGTGGGCTCCCGCTGCCCCCATTTCCGCTCTATGCTCTCGGCATGGACGTCCAGGACGCCGACCCCGAGGAGGCAAACCGCGCGATCGCTCTACGTTGGTGCGAAGCTCAACAGCCTCCTTGGACCCTTAAGGAGCAGGCAGGTCGCGGGGGGACCGCCCCCGTTTTCGTCGTGAAGGGACCTGACGGAACTCGCGCGTTCAAGCTTTACGACGAGAGGTTCTCCATAGGGCAGAAAGGGGCTCTTGAGGCCATCCGGATCGCCCAGCAGGTCGGTCTTGGGGAGCACGGTTGCCCCCACCTCATCGTCACACACGCTGGTGGGCAGTTTGAGGGAAGGTTGTTCCTGCTCATGGACGTCGCCGATGGCGTCGAGCTAGAGAAGGTCCTTGGCCTCGTTCCTCGAGATAAGATTCGGTATATCACAGACAAGGTCGCCCTTGCCTGTGAGTTCTTGAGAACAAAAGGGCTCGCCCATCGTGACATTAAGTCTGCTAATATATTCGTCTCTCATGACTTTGAGAAGGTGACACTTCTTGACCTCTCCGTCATGCGCGATATCCATGATCCAGTCGGAATTGGGACCGATCACGGCGATCAGCTTCCAGTCGTCGCAACGGCGAGGTACTCACCGCCGGAGTATCTCTTTCGGCTAGAAGAGCCGAGTTCTGAACTTTGGCACGGTGTCGACATCTATCAATTGGGTGGACTTCTGCATGACCTCATCATGAAGATGCCGTTGTTTAAGGACGAGTATCAAAAAGGGAAGGAAAATAGATATCGGTTCGCGTGGGCCGTTGCGACAAAGACGCCCTTTGTCGGAGCGCAAGACGTTGATCAAGACCTCGTCGTTCTTGCTCGCCGAGCGCTGAGCAAAGACTGGAACGCCCGTCGAGAGATTTCCCTCTCCGATTTCCGTGCGTCTAAGGGAAGTGAACGTACTGTTGCGTTATCTGTCATTGGCCTTACAGGCTCGCGCCCTCCAGAACTCAACCTAAGGATGAGCGCCACACCTCTCTTAGTCACTGCAAAAGCTGTCGAAGTAGATTTGACAACTCGTCTACTCCATATGGGTGCCACGGCCGTTCACTAAGCTAAAGGCAACGCGGATTGGACGGAGGCAGAGCTTTCGTTTCACTGGGAGGTGGAAAGCGGGCAAGTAGGCCTTTCAGCGTCCAGCATTCAACTTTGCCTAGCGATGAAGCATTTCGTCACCTTAGATGGCGCTGAAGTTCGCTCCCAAGTAAAACTCCTGCTCCAGCTTGAGGGGGAAGAACGCGCAGCCTCGCTGCCCCTTCCACCAGTTTCCGATGATGAGAGGGCGGCGGCTTCGATTGCCGAGAACGCATTCGGCTCTGTAGGACAGTTAGGGGCGCAGGCCCTTGCGGCGAAATAACAAGGAAGAGCAATGTCGCTTTGGTGGGCTAACAAAAACCAGCTTTCCGTAGAACAGCTAGCTCTTATAGAGAACTTGGCTCTAGGGCATGATCAGCTGGTTCTAGGGCCACCCGGCTCCTGAAAGACAAATATCCTCCTTCGTCGAGCACAGTTTGTCCGACCTCAGGGCATGCCCCGGGTGTTGGTGCTGACGTTCACGAGAGCTTTAACCGAGTTTATTAAGACCGGCTGCATCGATAGTGATGGGGCAGAATTGTTCCCCCGATCCGCAATCTCGACGTACGCAGCGTGGATCAAGGATATCTATGAAGGTCACGAGGCCGATCTTCCCGCTTTGAGCGGTACCGACCTTGTTGCAGATAGAATTGCCCTTGCAAAGGGTGCTCTTGGCCTCGTCAAGCAGGGCAAATTCCCGCTCTATGACGCTTTGTTCGTAGACGAAGCCCAGGACTTGGTTCCGGATGAGGTCCATCTATTACGGGAATGGGCAAAGGTGTTATTTTTCGTGGCTGACAAGAGGCAACACATCTTTAGTGGAGCCCATGGCATGGGTACGATTGAGCAGCTTGTCGGAAAGCAGAATAGGCACGTCCTCAAGTTTCATTACCGGCTTGCGCCGGAGATTTGCACCATGGCTGATAAAATCCTAACCTCCCAAAGCGGAGACAGCTTGTCATCGACCGAGCATTATGTTGGGCCGAAGCCGGGCGAAATTAGGACGTTCGGCCCAGCACCAAAGAACGCGCAGTTGGCAGAGGCGGGCAAGAATCTAAAGCTGCAAATCCGCGCCTACGGAGATTTGATCGCTGGCGGGGATAGACTGGGCGTAATCGTTGCTAAGAAAGCGCACAGGCAGGAGGTACTAGAGTCGCTGGAGGCCCATGATTCCTTATCTGGCAAATGCCAGATTGTTAGGGCCAGAGAACTCGACGAAGATAGCGACTACAGCCCAACTCTAGACCCTGGAAAGCCGATACTAATTCTTACGGCCGCGGCGTGCAAGGGACTAGAGTTTCGTGCAGCTCACTGGCTCTTTTGTGACGAAGGTAACTACCACTTCAAGGCAGAAACATACTACACGGTAGTAACACGCGCCAAGACAAGACTCGACATGTACTTTGAGAAGTCGTTGCCCGCGCGGCTCGCGGCCGCCTATGCTCCTCCATTGAAGCCGTGGTGATAGCTGAATGAACCACCTTGCCTACGCCGGTGTGGATGAAGCCGAGTTAGACAGTCTCCTTGAGGGGCGGCCAGCCGGGATCGCTGTGCCTTGGAACCGAGCAAGTGCGCGTCAGCGGACGAGTAAGTTGGGTGTGATAATCGATGAGAAAGAGGTCGAACGGCCCCGACCCACAGCAATTATCGCCGCAGCGATCGAGCATCCACGCCTGTTCACTCGCTACTCAGCACTTCGCTCCGATCTATCCCCGCTTACGGCTTGGTGTCACATTTTTGAGCCAAGCCAGATGGAGTGGCTGAAAGAGCCAACGCGAGAGGCTGACCTTCGCGGCTTCACTGGTGCCTGGACCGGTCTTGCAGTCGCTGAGGCACTTCTCCTGTCTGACCGGCCAATGAGTCAAATTCGCCTAGCCGCATGTCTTTCGACACAATCGTTCGCAGTAGCCCGGATGATGGCGCTGTGGGATCGAGTCGAAGTCAAGGAGACTTTGCAGCGGCAGGCCGAGGCGGTTCGACTGGTAAACGGACGTGACGACCGCCGTGGCCGCCTTGAGAAGCAGCTTTGGCCTGTCTGGGAGGCTCTGGCGAGCGGGAAGGTCCCTCACTCGTCAATAGGATCGCGCCGCTTAGCCGAGGCTGTCCACGTGTTAAGCTACGCTCGAACTAGGTCGGAAATCCCCGAGACGTCACAACTCGCGCCTGTGTTCGATGGCGTTCCCGGGGCAGAGTTCCTCAGCCACCTTGACGTCGTCTCACCAGAAGACCGCGTTAGAATATTCGACTCGCTTGTCCAGGGATGTGCGAACGTGACGGGGGGCGATGCTGTGCGCAGGTCAGAGCTTGCCTTCTTAGCAGGCTATCTAGCAACGGTAGTGGCCGGTGGATCGGCAAGCCTGACTCTCACGTCGGAGACCGCGAAATCGGCACCCGAAATCACGGCATGGGCTTACGCCCTCGGTGGCGTAGGCGAGAGCGTAGTTTGGACGTCCAGCTTCGAGGGGCTAGGCAGGCTGGTCGCGAGAGAGCTTGAACGACCCTTCCATCTTGGCGAGGCACCGTTGTGCGACTTCGCCGTCGATGAGGCGGCTGTGCTCGTTGATCGGGAGCTGAGCGATCCTCTTGTACGTTTGCGGATCAAGCAGACGAGGGTTGCTACGGTCGCGTTGCTACCTGGAGTCAACATCGCCGTTCCCTTGAGGGAGGCAGTTGCGGCCGACGATCGTCGTTCGACGCCGACGCCGACGCCGACGCGCGGATCACCTGCGGGCGAAGGAGACATCCTAGGGCTCCTTGCGGCGGCCTTGTGGCCTCGCATTGAGGCTCACCTTGAGCAACGTGAACGTTTGAGTGGGGAAATTTCTCGCCCGCAAGCGCGTCGCCGGCGAGGCAGCCAGAATAAGCTCCTTTGATCTAGAAAACCGCGCAGAAGGCTATCAAGAGCGTGGCGGTGCCAACCTACACGTACCCGTTCGGAACCCAGCGTTGCGGCTCCCATGCACCTGGGCGTACCGGGCCGGTCTGTGCCGCAGGATGGAGTAGGCGGGCGTGGAGATACCAATCGCGCTATGCTGAGCCATGAGCGTTCACGACTTTCTCACGCCAGAGGTGCTGGCCAACGTTCCTGAGGGGAACGAAGCGGCGTTTTCGTACATTGCACGGGCCGCCCACAGGGTCCTGGCGAAAAAGGGTCGAGATGCCACCGCGAGAGACGAGTGGTCGGAAATTGAGGATGCGCAATACACTTATACAAGTGTGATTTTGAATGCGGCTAAGCGCTATCAAATCGCCCCGCTCTCCACCCTGCCCATTCCAAAGCGGTCACGGTTTTCGCACGACGTGTATCTAGACCTGAACAATGACATTGAAGGCTATTTGTCCCAATTACTCCTGAGCAGCGTTGAGGCTGATCGTAGCTTTTCCGTCAACCTCTCACCTGACTCGAAGTCGAGGCTTCGGACTTTGGTTGCCAAGGCCAAAGAGGCTATTGAAGGCCTCGACATCAGCCCCTCTCGTAAGGAAGCATTGCATTCCCAACTTCGGAAGTTCGAGGAGGAGCTAGAGCGGCGGAGAGTCAACTATGCCGTTGTGATGGCAATTCTGACCCACCTCGCCAGCGGAGTGGGCGGGGGTGCAGCAGAGGCTATGATAAGCAAGCTCATTGTCGAGACGGTGACAAAGGTGGGCGTGGATAAGTCAGAGGAGGTCAAACAGAAAGCCAGCATCCTGATTTCACATCAGGCCATTCCTGCGCTTGTCCTCTTACGGGCGGATGAGCCTTCTCACGTTGAGGATGACGAGGAGATACCTTTCTAAGTCGCTTGCCGAAGTTGCTACCGCTCGATGCCGCAGACCATTGCAATATCGAGCGCATCGGCCAGCATCTGCCTCGCCCTTATTTCCAACGTCGCCAACACCGGTTGGCCGCTACCCTCACCCGCCGCCGTCGCTATGGTGACCCGTATCGGGTGGGGCGGAGCCGTGTCATCGCCGGTGTACATCGCGAAGATGTGGTCGACCGCGACAGGGTATCCGTCTGCCCGAAGCTCCGGCCGCGCTACCTGCCTGACAAGCTGCCCCACGCGGGGAAGTTCGCGAGGCTGATCCATCGGCACACATCCTCCTCATGCCCCTAAGGAGCCGCTGTCAAAACCAGACCTTCGGCCCCTCGACGCCGTCCGTGCAGAACCGGCTCCAGGCCTGAGCGAAGTCCTCCGCCGCCATGGTGTCCTCGGTGGCTGCCACTGTGCGGGAAGCGAGGAATCGTTTGTAGCCGCCGTAGCCGCCCAGCGGCGTCCGGCTGTTCACCTCACCGCAGAAGGCCACGATGCCACCGCCCTCCAGCGTCGAGAGCTTGGTGTGTACGTCGCGGTAGCGCAGGCCTTGGTCGTCGGTCAGCTTGGCTTTCAACTGCTCCTCCGCTTCCTCCTTGAGGCCAAGGTAGTCGAGGCCACCATCTGAGCGCACGTCGGGGTCGCTGGTCGTTGTGGTCGTTGTCGGCTGCTGCGAAGGTGGAGGTTGGGCGGCACCTACGGGGACAGAAGAGCGACTGACGACCGGCGCGGAGCCTGTTGACGGTGTCTTGGCCGAGGTGACTGGCGTCACGTTCAGTAAGCCGTAAAGGAGCACGGCACCGAGCGAACCGCCACCGATGATGAGGATGTTCCGCCCGACGCGATCTTGGTTCGGCTTGCGGGAAGAGGTCGCAATGGGTGCGACCATGGGGGCGGGGACGCGCGTGACAGCGCCAAGGTGACGGGAAATCGCGTCGCGCTGCTCAGGGCTCAGCCGGCGCCAGTGCTCGGCGTCGCTCCCGACCTGATCATTCACGAGGTGACGCCTGCTTCATCTCGGAGACGAGCGACTTCATCTCCTCGACCTGCATGTCGCCGAGCACCGCGATGAAGGTATGTTGCGCACTCAGCGGCTGGACAGCTTCACCTGTGGCCTTTGCACCACGAGACGCGAAAGCCTCCCAGTTGAAGTAGGGATCTTCCATGTTTGGGAAAAGGGACGCTGTAGTCTGCGTCCCATATCGATCCTGTGTGACACAGTAGACCAGTGCTGTTTGATCGTGTGACCGCGCGATCCTGCGATAGCATTGCTCCAGTTCCCTCCGGAGACCAACGGTGCCTGTATCTCTGATGATGGCGACCGCTGAAAGCAACCCTTGTCGGATTACTGGCTGAAGCTTGGCGACCGGAATTGTCCGAGTGACCGCCGCTTGAGCGTGTCCGCACCACATTACCGCTCCCACGGCTAGCGCCGCCAAAGGGCTAAATCGCATACGCCACCTCCGCCTTTCCGTAGGCTATATCCCGTGGCCGGAGTACGTCCAGCCCTGTCGCATAGGGGCATGCGTGGACGGGCTCTGGTGGCGTGGAACCTGCGCCGGCTCCGTTCGGAGCGCGGCGTGTCACAGGAGCGGCTGGCTGCCGACGCGGGGGTGGACCGCGCCTACCTCAGCGAGATCGAGCGCGAGCAGGGCAACGTGACAGTGGACCTGCTGGATCGACTGGCGGCTGAGCTTGACTGTAGGCCGGGTGAGTTTCTGGCTGAGCCGGTTGAGGGGCAGGTGCCGAGGAAGCTGCGAAGTGGGCGAAAACCTCGATAGGCGCGCAACGGTTGCAGCGTGAACCTGGGTCAAGACAAGACGCGCAATTTTAGTCCACAGTACAAGTTGGCTAAAGCTCCAAAAGCGAGCTTCGACCACAGAGGGAAAGCTACAGCATGTCAGAGACCTTTAGTATCGTCCTGAAGAAGGCGCTTCTGGCTTCGTCAGTTGAAGCGAAGGACTTTGACGAGGGTGTTAACCTACGACTTGATGCTGATTCGGCTGTTCGCGATCTCAAGCGCGAGTGGCTCTACGACTCGGCGTCCGCGTATGACCGAGACCTATCGGAGTGCACGGGCTCGCACTATTTTCTCTTCGCAAAGAACCTTTCGGTTACGAACATTTCGCTCTCCGAACTGCTTGCATTGCTCCGTATCCATTCGCGACAGGTCGGAGGGGAAGATAGTCGCGACATCAACTTCTTCTCTGACGAGGAGTACACAAAATATCTAACGAGTTTACTGCTCTCACTATGGCCAATAGAGCCGGTCTACACCAAGGAGGAGTATTTTGGTATAGTAGATCGTGTTGTAGACTCAGTTGACCTCCACCATGGCCAGATTTTCCGAGACACCATCGTAGTTGATATTTACTTGACCAGCGCATTGATACACATTCCTCGCTCATTAAAAGTGAACATTCCAGCCATTGTTTCTGAGTCGGGCTATATTAGCTCTTCCGGATACGCCCTGTACGTAAGAAGAGGGGAGAAGGCTGAGTTCGTTAAGTTGAAGAGGTCCTTGCAGGACTTCCTCGACCATCGGTCTCCCGAGTCATCGAGCGTGTTCTTGACACCGTATGCTCATGATTATTTCGATCCGTACGAGGCACGAGACTCGATCACGTCAGTTCGGAACGGACTTGATGGCGTAAGGCTGGAACTGCGGAAGCAGTCTCTAAGTGGCCTTCCGATGCGCGAGGCTCTTAATCTCCTTGCCCGAGACTTTAATCCTCGCTTGACAGTTGCTGCCGGCATTCGCTCCTACAAGGAGGAGCGGGCTTCAAGCGCTTGCGCAGCAGACACAACGGTTTGGCTTGTAGCTGATCACCGGCCCGTTCAAACGGTTGAGCACACATTTGTCCGATCGCAGGCTCCATACTTGATCGTTTACGCGCAACACAGCTTCAACGCCAACCAGTTTTTAATATTCAAAGAGCGAAAGCCTGGATGGTACGCACCTATAACGCTTCCCCACACGCTATCCATCGGGATGGTAAACATTGTCCGAGGACAGATGTCTTCTGACAGATCAGAAAGCGCCATTATAGCCGACCCATTCTGTGGGTCTGGAACTGGCATATTTGACCTTTGCCTAAGGATGAAGGGCCTTACGGCTATCGGGGTCGATCTCAATCCTATGTCCCCTCAGATCATTAGGGACAACGCTGAGTTCTTCGGTCTCTCTGAGCAGGAAGTTGAGGACATCAAGCTAACACTTGGTGGAATACTCCGACAAGTTGGTACCTTACAGAACGGTACCCCCGACAGGGATTTTCAGGCGGTTTCGCAACTTCTAAACGATGCGGCCAAGTTCACCTGGGTCGGCCTGAAGGTCCCTAGCGGCTCAAAGGTCAAGGTGTTTGCGCTCGCACTTAAGGCGGCCATTCACGAGGTGCTATCGGCACCGGATAGCGAGACCCTTGAGCAGAAGATTTCGAAGGTCATCAGCGATGGCTTCAGTAAAGAAGCAGTGGATTTCTTGACAGGGTCACGCTCGATGCTATGGTTTCGCTTGTCATTCTACATTAGCTGGAGGGCCATCGCAACGCGGCGTTACACCCTCAGAAACGAGTGGAGTGACCTTTACCTTATTTTGCAACGTGAGCTTAAGACAACCACGGATGAAGTCTCCTCCTACCATGAGGATGTTCGACCGCTGCAGACAGCCTCCGAGGCCTCCTTCGGATCATTCACGGGTCTTTATTCTGAAGCGTGGGCAGTTGAGCGCCAGGCGATCAAGAGCTTCCGAATCACTCAGATGGGGGCTCTCGGTCAGCCCGATGCGCCGGGCCCCGGCGTTGCAGGCCTCAGCGCAGCGCTTGAGCGACCCTCTCCAGGGGTGTTTCTCGCGACAGGCGATTCGGTGCACGCTCTCTCCCAGATGACTGGTGCACTGGATGCCATAATTACCGACCCGCCATATGGCTTCAACACCACTGAAGATAAGTTCGAGATGCAAGAACTACACGCAAACTTTCTGAAGGCTGCCGTGTCGGCTCTGCGATCTGGCGGTCAGTTGATGATGGCGGTTCCGGCTTTTGCGCGAACCGGTCAGCAAATACCGTTCATGATGACCCGGGGAGCCCTGACGCGTCAATTGATTGCGGTCGCCGAGAAAATGGGCCGCCGGGTGGTAAAGGTCGTCAGAACTGTACCGGCAGAGAAAGACTTATTTGAAGCTCCGTTCTACTGGCAGTCCGCAAGCGCCTTGTCGAGAAGCATTCTTTGGTTTACCATTCACTGACAGTCAGGAAGCCGACATGCCACAGTCAAGCTTTGACCACAATGCTTATTATAGGACACGTCCTGTGGATGAGGTGGAAAAGTCGCATCTGTCCCCCCCTCCGCTCCCAGGTAAGAGTCGACTTTGTCTAGACTTGTCCAAAACTTCCCACCGCGACGAAGGGGAGGCGGTTGCAGTGGATAAGGCTGTAGAGAAAGACCGCTAGGCGACGCGAGCGGGCAGGAGCGATCCCCGAACCTCGCTACGGGTGGGTCGCCGGTGGGTGTGCTGTCGCGAGGTGGCGTTGTCGAACGGTGGTCAGGGTTGCAGGCGACCCACACGGGGCCGCCGCCCCGTGTATGACTAGAAGTCGGCACGATCCGCAGAGGCAGTCTCGGCCTTGGGGACCGCCCGTGTGCGCCGGGCTCTCACTCACGAGCGCACCTCAGGTGTTAGAGAGTCAAAACCCTACACCACCCGGCGGACGTCTCGCGGTTGACATCCGGGCGACCGCCGCTAGGTTCCGCGCGCCCTCACGGGGCCGGGGCGGCCCGCCGCCGCGGCTCCGCGAGCCTGCGTCCGTTCAGCATGTCCGATCCCCGCCGACCGACAGACGACCGCTTGCGGGACCTGTCGGCGCGGGCGGACGCGCTGGAGCGCTCCACCGCCCGGCCCCAGGTCGCGGCCGGGGCCTCGCACGGCGCGGCGGCCAACCAGGCCTACCGGATCATCGGCGACCTCGTCGGCGGTGTGGTGGTGGGGCTGGCCATAGGCTTCGGGCTCGACCGCTTGGCGCCGATGCTGGGGTTCCGGACGGCGCCGGCGGGACTGCTCACCGGCGTGCTGGCCGGCTTCGCCGTGTCGGTCTGGATGGCCAAGCGGACGGCCGACCGGCTGGTGGCGCAGGCCCGCATCGACAACCCCAACCCGCCGTCGGTCCCTGACGACGGCGACGAGGACTAGAGACGCATGGCCGCCGGCCCGATCGAACAGTTCGAGATCCACAAGATCGTGGACCTGCCCGTGGTGACCCTGCCGCTGGTGGGCCCGCTGGATCTGTCGATCACTAACTCGACCCTGTCCATGCTGATCGCCTGCGCGCTGGTGATCGCCTTCATGACGGTGGTGACCCTGGCGCCCAAGGTGGTGCCCGGCCGCACCCAGACCGCCGGCGAGATGGTCTTCGGGCTTGTCGACGACCTGGCGGAGAACCTCATCGGCCACGAGGGCCGCGCCTTCTTCCCGTTCGTGTTCACCCTATTCCTGTTCATCCTGTGCATGAACCTGCTGGGCCTGTTCCTGATCTTCACGGCGACGTCGCAGCTGGCGGTGACCGCCACGCTCGCGGTGATGACCATCCTCCTGGTGCTGGTGGTCGGGTTCGTGAAGAACGGGCTCGGCTTCTTCAAGCTGTTCGTGCCCTCGGGCGTGCCGTGGCCGGTGCTGTTCCTGGTGGTGCCGATCGAGTTCGTCAGCTTCCTGCTGCGCCCCTTCACCCTGGCGCTTCGCCTGTTCGGCAACATGCTGGGCGGCCACGTGGCGCTGAAGGTGTTCGCCGGCTTCATCATCGCGCTGGGCGCGATGGCGGCCGGCGGCGGCCTGGGACTGCTCGGCCTGCCCGGCGCGGCCCTGTCGCTGACGGGCGTGGTGGCGCTGACGGCGCTGGAGTTCCTGGTCGCCTTCCTCCAGGCCTTCGTGTTCACGGTGCTGACCTGCATCTACCTGAACGACGTCGTGAACCTGGGCCACGGGCACTAGTCCGCTCCCGCCCTCCCTCCTCCATCCGACAACAACACAGAGACACACAGACATGGATCCGCAGAACGCCGTCGCCGTCGCGAACGCAGCCGCCCACGGCTACCGCTACATCGGCGCGGGCCTCGCCACCCTGGGCATGATCGGCGCCGGCGTCGGCGTGGGCACCATCTTCGGCAACTTCCTGAACGGCGCGCTCCGCAACCCGTCGGCCGCCGGCGCGCAGATCGGCAACCTGTTCGTGGGCGCCGCCCTCGCGGAAGCGCTGGGCATCCTGGCCTTCGTGCTCGGCATCCTGGTGCTCTACTCCTGATGCCCGCGCCCGCCTCCTTGGCGATCCCCGCCGCGGAGGCGGGCCAGGTCGTCGACGGAACGCCCGTGACCTCGCCTTCGGGCGAGCACGCCGTGGCGTCCGGACATGCCGAGACGTCCACCACGACCGCGCCCGCCGAGTCGGGCGGCCTGCCCCAGTTCCGGTTCGAGTACTGGGGCGGCCAGATCGTCTGGCTCGTGGTGCTGTTCGCGGTGCTCTACACCCTGCTGGCGCGGGTCTTCGTGCCGCGCCTGCGCAAGGTGCGCGACCAGCGTGAGCAGGCCATCACCGGCGCGATCGAGGAGGCCCGCCGCGTGCGCGCCGAGGCCGACGCCCAGGCCGCCGCCGCCCACGCCGAGATGTCGGAGGCCCGCGCCAAGGCCCAGGCCGCCGCCGCCGACGCCAAGGCGCGCGCCAACCACGAGGCCGGTGAGCGCCAGCGCGCGCAGGAGACCGAGCTGAACGCCAAGCTCGCCGAGGCCGAGGTCCGCATCCGCGCCAGCCGCGACGCGGCCATGGGCTCGGTGCGCGAGGTGGCCGCCGACACGGCCGCCGCCATCGTCGAGCGGCTCACCGGACTGGCGGCCCAGCCGCAAGAGGTGGAGGCCGCCCTGGCCCCCGCCCGCGCCTGAAGGAGGCCGCCTTGGACATCCTCAAGGAAGCCGAACTCTGGGTCGCCGTCGGCCTGATCATCTTCTTCCTGATCCTGATCGCGGCCAAGGTGCCCAGCCTGGCCGCCAAGCAGCTCGACGACCGCTCCGCCAAGATCCGCGACGCCCTCGCCGACGCCGAGCGCCTGCGCGACGAAGCCCGCATCGTGCTGGAGGGTCTGACCCGCCGCCGCGCCGAGCTTGAAGGCCAGGCGGCCACCATGCTCTCCGAGGCCGAGGCCGAGGCCAGGCGGCTGGAGGCCGACGCCAAGGTGAAGCTGGAGGCGCAGGTCGTCCGCCGCACCCAGCTCGCCGACCGCCGCATCGCCCTCGCCGAGACCCAGGCCGCCGCCGAGGTGAAGGCCGCCGCCGCCGAGCTCGCCGCCTCTACTGCGGAGCGCGTGCTCGCCGCCCGTACGGCGACCATGACAAACGATCCCCTGGTCGACCGCGCGGTCGCCGAGATCGGGACGCGCCTGCAGTGACCGGACGGGCGGAGGGCGCGATCACCGCTTCCGCCCCCTCCCCCGTTCCCGAGTCGGTGGAGGCCGACGTTCGCGCGCGGCTGTTCGCCTACGGACGACCGCACTTCATCGAGGTCGCCGGCCTGTCGCGCCCCGAGGCCGAGCGGCTGCTCGACCTGGCGGACACCTTCGTCGCGCTGAACCGCCTGCCGCGGAAGACGCTACCGCTGCTCGCCGGCCGCACCCTGGTGAACCTGTTCTTCGAGGCCTCCACCCGCACCCAGGCCTCGTTCGAGCTCGCCGCCAAGCGGCTGGGCGCCGACGTGGTGGCCATGAGCCCGCGCACCTCCTCGGTGACCAAGGGCGAGACGCTGATCGACACCGCGGTGACGCTGAACGCCATGCGGCCGGACCTGCTGGTGGTGCGTCACTCGGCGTCCGGCGCGGCGCAGCTGCTGTCACAGAAGCTCTCCTGCGCGGTGGTCAACGCCGGCGACGGTCGCCACGAACATCCGACCCAGGCGCTGCTCGACGCCCTGACGCTGAAGCGCGAGCTCGGCCGCGTGGAGGGGCTCACCGTCGCCATCTGCGGCGACGTCGCGCACAGCCGCGTGGCGCGCTCCAACGTCATCCTGCTGCAGCTCCTGGGCGCGGAGGTGCGCCTGGTCGGCCCGCCGACGCTGGTGCCCGGCGTGGCGCGCGAGTGGGGCTGCGAGGTGTTCCACGACATGAAGAGCGGCCTCGCCGGAGCCGACGTGGTGATGATGCTGCGCCTGCAGCTGGAGCGGATGGACGGCGCCTTCGTCCCCTCCGCCCGCGAGTACTTCCGCTTCTATGGCCTGGATCGCGAAAAGCTGGCCTACGCCAAGCCGGGCGCCCGCGTGATGCATCCCGGCCCGATGAACCGCGGCGTGGAGATCGACTCGGTGGTGGCCGACGACCCGCTCGTCAGCCTCATCCAGCCGCAGGTGGAGATGGGCGTCGCGGTGCGGATGGCGGTGCTCGCCAGTCTCGCCCAGCGGCGCGAGATGCGGGCGAACGCGTGAGCGGCCGGCCGACCGCCTTCGTCAACGCGCGCCTGGTCGACCCGGAGTCGGGCTACGACGGCCCGGGCGCCCTGGTGGTCACCGAGGGCGTGATCGCCGACGTGGCGCGCCGGCCGCGGCTGGAGGCGCCCTCCCCCGACCTGCGCGTGATCGACTGCGCCGGCGCGCTGCTCATCCCCGGCCTGATCGACCTGCGCGTGAAGACGGGCGAGCCCGGCGCGGAACCCAAGGAGACGCTGAAGTCCGCCGCCCGCGCCGCCGCCGCGGGGGGCGTCACCACGATGGTGCTGCAGCCCGACACCGACCCCGCGCTCGATGATCCGGCGGCCATCGACTTCGTCCTGCGCCGCGGCCGCGACCTCGACCTCGTGCACGTGCTGGCGGCGGGTGCCGCCACGCAAGGGTGCCGCGGCGAGCGCCTGGCGGAGATCGGGCTGATGGTGGAGGCGGGCTGCGCCTACGTCACCGACGGCGACCGCACGGTGCGCGACAGCAAGGTGCTGCGCCGCGTGCTCGCCTACGCCTCCGCCCACGGCGCCATGGTCGCCCACCGCCCCGCCGACCCGTGGCTGAGCGAAGGCGCCTGCGCCACCGACGGCGAGATGGCCGTGCGCCTGGGCCTGCCCGGCGCCCCCGCCTTGGCGGAGCGCATCACCCTGGAGCGCGACTTGGCTCTGGCCGAGCTGACGGGCGCGCGCCTGCTGCTCGACCAGCTGACCACCGCCGACAGCTGCGAGCGCCTAGCCGCCGCCCGCGCCCGCGGCGTGCGCGCCGCCGCCACGGCCAGCATCAACCACCTGAGCTTCAACGAGCTCGACGTCGGCGACTACCGCACTTTCTACCGCCTGGACCCGCCGCTTCGCGCCGAGGATGATCGGCAGGCGCTGATCGACGCGGTCGCCTCCGGCCTAGTCGAGGCGGTGACCAGCGCCCACACCCCCGCCCCGGCCGAGGACAAGCGCCTGCCCTTCGCGGAGGCCGCGCCCGGAGCCGTGGGACTGGAGACGCTCCTGCCCGCGCTCCTGTCGCTGCACCACGAGGGCCGCTGCGAGCTCTTGCCGCTGGTGCGCGCCGTGACGCTCGGCCCCGCGCGCCTGCTGGGCCTGGACGCCGGCCGCCTGTCGCCGGGCGCGCCGGCCGACCTCGTCCTGTGCGACATGGGCGCGCCGCGCAGCGTGGACGCGGAGAAGCTGCTCTCCAAGTCGAAGAACTCGCCCTTCGACGGCCGCCGCCTGCAGGGCGAGGTGCTGCTGACCATGGTCGACGGCCGGACGCTGCACCGCGCCGCCGACTAGGCCACCGCGCCTCAGATCACCGCGTCGAGGAGCTCCACCTCGGGCCGGCCCTCGACGAGGTCGCGCAGCTTGCGGCCGCCTTCCTTGTAATGGTCGCTCGAGCCGTGCGCCTCGAGCGCCGTCTGGTCGTCGTACATCTCCAGCACCTTGTAGGTGCGCGGCTCGGACCGGCTCTTGGTGAGCTGGTACATCTTGTTGCCCGGCTCGTTCGCCTTGACCTTGGCCGTCATCTCGGCGAACGCCGCTTCGAACTCAGCCTCGCGGCCTTCCTTCGCCCGGATCACCGCCACCACGCCGATCATGCCGTTCTCCTTCGTTGCGCGAGCTGAACGCGGCGGCGAGGGCGGGGCTCCGGCCGGGCGGAAACCGCTTCCACATCAGCGGCGCGTCACGCATCGCGATAAGCTTGGCGCTAGGAACGGACGCGGCGAAACACGGTTCAGGACGGCGAACACCTAGGAGCCGCGCTCGTGAACTCAGATCCCTCCGTCCCCGACGAGACGATCAAGGACAAGTCCGACCGCCGCGAGCCGGGAGCGATCACCGCGACCAAGGCGGTCACGATCGGCAAGCCGCGCGAGGAGGTCTACGCCTTCTTCCGCCGCTTCTCGAACCTGCCGCACTTCATGACCAACGTGGAGCGCATCGATGAGATCGACGATCGGCGCAGCCACTGGGTGGTGAAGGGCCCCGCCGGCCATGACGTCGAGTGGGATGCGCTGGTCACCGCCGACGAACCCGGCCGCCTGATCGGCTGGGAGAGCCAGGAAGGCGCGGACGTGAAGAACCACGGCCGCGTCGAGTTCCGCGACGCCCCCGCCGACCGCGGCTGCGAGATCCACGCCGCCATCTCCTACGAGCCGCCCGCAGGTGCCTTAGGCAAGCTTGTCGCCGGCCTGTTCGGGAAGGATCCCGGCGAGCAGGCGCACGCGGACCTGCGCCAGCTCAAGATGCTGCTGGAGACCGGCGAGGTGGCCACGTCCAAGGCGCCCGACGCGTCCCCCCGCTACGACCACAAGACCGCGTCGGAGGCCGACAAGGCCGCCGAGACGCGCTGACCGCCCTTCCCGTCCCTCTCACTTCCGGAACCCGCCCATGCGCGCCCTCACCTGGCACGGGAAGCACGACGTCCGCGTCGACACCGTGCCCGACCCCAAGATCGTCAATCCGCACGACATCATCATCAAGACCACCGCCACCGCCATCTGCGGCTCGGACCTGCACCTCTACGACGGCATGATCCCGAGCATGGTCCCGGGCGACATCCTGGGCCACGAGTTCATGGGGATCGTCCAGGAGGTCGGCCCCGAGGTGAAGAACCTGAAGGTCGGCGATCGCGTGGTGAACCCCTTCACCATCGCCTGCGGCCAATGCCTCCACTGCCGGACGCAGTTCTGGTCGGCCTGCGAGAACACCAACCCGGCGGACAAGGCGCCGATCCAGGAGAAGCTGTACGGCTACGCCGGCTCGGCCCTGTTCGGCTACTCGCACATGATGGGCGGCTACGCCGGCGGACAGGCGGAGTACGTCCGCATCCCGTTCGGCAACGTCGGCCCGATCAAGATCCCCGACGGGCTCGAAGACGAACAGGTGCTGTTCCTCAGCGACATCTTCCCCACCGCCTACCAAGCGGCGGAGAACTGCAACATCAAGAAGGGTGACACCATCGCCATCTGGGGCCTCGGGCCCGTCGGCCAGTTCGCCGTGAAGAGCGCTTTCCTTCTGGGCGCCGAGCGCGTGATCGCCATCGACCACCGCAAGCACCGGTTGGAGTTGGCCAAGGCGTCGGGCGCGGAGGTGCTCAACTTCGAGGAGGTGCGCGTCAACGCCGCCCTGACCGAGATGACGGGCGGACGCGGGCCCGACGCCTGCATCGACTGCGTCGGCATGGAATCGCACGGCTGGGCGCTCGATAATGTGATCGACTTCGCCAAGACCACGCTGAAATTGAGCTTCGACCGGCCGCATGTTCTGCGCGAGATGATCGTGGCCTGCAAGCCGGGCGGCGTCTTGTCGATCCCGGGCGTCTACGGCGGCCTGCTCGACAAGGTCCCGTTCGGAGCGGCCTTCGGCAAGGGGCTGACCTTCAAGATGGGTCAGACCAACATGCACAAGTACCTGGCGCCGTTGCTGCAGCGGATCATGGAGGGCGAGATCGATCCCACCTTCCTGATCAGCCACCGCCTGTCGCTGGAGGAGGCGCCGATGGGCTACAAGAACTTCCACGACGACCAGAGCGACTGGACCAAGGTGGTGCTTCGTCCGAACTGACGGTCGACGCCTCCAGATATGAGAAAGGGCCCGCCGGATCGCTCCGGCGGGCCCTTTCCGTTCGGCGCGAAGGCCGACGCTAGTGCTTGGCGGAGCCGGGCTCGGCCATGCCGCGGTGCATCTCCGCGAGCTGGCTGTCGCTCATCACGCGTGTCGAGGCGGCCTGGATCTTGTTCTTGAAGCCGGCCACCACGTCGCCCTCGCCCTTCATCAGGGCTTCGAAGCCCGCCTTGGCCACCATCGCGGCGTCGTCGCGCTTGGCGTCGGGAGCGCCCACCTTGGTGTCCGACAGGTCGGCGCGATCAAAGAATTCCGTCTCCGTCGCGCCGGGCAGAAGCGCGGTGACGGTCACGCCCGTGTCCTTCAGCTCGTTGCGGATCGCGAAAGAGAAGGACTGCAGGAACGCCTTCGAGCCGTTGTAGACGGCCTGGAAGGTGCCCGGGATCAGCGATGCGATGGACGAGGTGATCAGGATCCGCCCCTGGCCGGCGCTGCGCATGTCGCCGCCCACCGCGTGGATCAGGGCGAGGGTGCCCTTGATGTTGGTGTCGACCACCTTCATCGCGTCTTCGAGCTTCTGGTCGAGGAAGGCGTGGCCCAGGCCGATGCCGGCGTTGGCGGCCAACGCCTCGACGGGGCGGCCCGTGGCCTTGATGGCGTCGTAGAGCTGGCTGACGCCGTCGGCGGTGGCGAGGTCGGTCTGCAGCGACTTGACGACTTGGCCGCCGTCGCTCTCGACGGCGCTCTCGGCCTCGTCGAGCTCGCGGTCGGCCGCGAGGATCAGGTCGTAGCCGTGCGCGGCGAACTGACGCGCGAGCTCTAGTCCGATGCCGCTGGAGGCGCCGGTCACGACGGCGAGGGGTCGGGTGTCTGCCATGGGTAAGCTCCGGGAGAGGGGGTGCGCGGGGTAAAGCTTTGGCGCGCCTCGACTGTTCCGCCGCCATCGGCGACCGTCTGACCGGGCCACGTCGGGCCTCGGCGGACTTCCACGCCCATGCGACCAACGGCCGGCGTTGAACCGGTCGCCGCGCCGGCCATTCCTCCCCGGCTCCGCGCATGTCCCGCGCCCGCCGTTCCGAGGTCTCCATGCCCAAGCACCGCATCGGCATCGTCGGCTACGGCAAGATCGCCCAGGACCAGCACGAGCCGTCGATCCGCAACTCGCCGGACTTCGAGCTCGCGGCGGTGTCCAACGCCGGCGCCGGGCCGACGCCGGGCGACGTGCCCGCGTTCGCCACCTACGCCGAGATGCTGAAGGCCGTGCCCGACATGACTGCGGTGGCCATATGCACGCCGCCCGGACCCCGCCGCGCGATCGCCGTGGACGTGCTCGCCGCTGGCCGCCACGCCCTCCTGGAGAAGCCCCCCGCCGGCACGGTGACGGAGGTCACCGACATCGGCCGCGCCGCCACCGCGGCGGGCAAGGTCGTCTTCACCACCTACCACGCCCAGCACAACGCCGCGGTGAAGCGCGCCGCCGAACGCCTCGCCGGCCACACCGTCCGCAAGCTGCAGGTGACCTGGAAGGAGGACGTGCGACGCTGGCACCCCGGCCAGGAGTGGGTGTTCTCGGCCGGCGGATTCGGCGTGTTCGACCCGGGGATCAACGCGCTCTCCATCCTGACGCGGATCCTGCCTGAACCGGTGTTCATCCGCTCCGCCGAGCTCGCCACGCCCAAGGGCCGCGACGCACCCATCGCGGCGGAGCTGGTGCTGGGAACGGGCGCTCACGCCGACGAGGACCTGCGCTTCACCCTGGACTGGCGGCAGACGGGGCCGCAGACATGGGAGGTGGCCGTGGAGACGTATGAGGGATTGAAGCTCAAGCTCTCCAACGGCGGCTCACGGCTGGAGGTGGAGGGCGAGCCGCCGTTCGACGGCGCGCCCGACGAGTACCCCGACATCTACCGCGAGTTCGCGAGCCTGCTGGCCGACGGGCGCTCCAAGCTGGACCCCGCGCCCTTCCAGCTTCTGGCGGACAGCTTCATGCTCGGCCGCCACACGGAGGTGGAGCCCTTCAGCTTCTGAGCGCGGGCGGGCTCAGGCGCCGTCGGGCAGCCGCCCGGGCAGCGCCTGATCGCGGGCGCGCGACGCAGCCTGCCCGGCGCCGGTGAGGCCCGCGGCGTACTCGCGCGGCGTGAAGATGGGCGCGCTCAGGCACACGCTCTGCGTCGGCAGCACCTCGCGCCACTCGGCGATCAGTTCCTTGAAGGCCGCGCCCACGGGCCGGATGTTACGGTCGAGGTCGTAGAGGCCGAGCGGGTTCACGTTGCCGTTGTCCTCGCGCAGCGCCGTGTCCCAGTCCACCTGGTCGGTCAGCGAATACCAGGTGAAGCCCAGGATCGGGATGCCGTCATTGCGCACCTGCAGCACGTTGGCCCACTCCTTCCGCAGCCAGTTCACCGCCTCGTCGCCGGCCGGACCCTGATGCAGGTTGGTCTCGGTGTGCATCACCGGCAGGTGATACCGGTGGAAGTACTGCCGGGTGATCTCGCAATATCCGAAGATCTCGCCCGACGCGGCTGTCGACCCGTCCGCCGCCACCCGGTGCTCGTTGGTGACGTAGTAGTCGTTGCCCATGACGCAGTGCTGCTTGATCCGGTTGCCCAGGAAGAAGTGGTACTCGTCGCGCGTCATGCCGTTGTCCGTGACGAACTCGTACATCTCCGAATCGAGCCGCCGGCCGTAGTTGAGGTCCAGCGAGAGGAAGCGCTCGGAGTTCAGCAGTTCCGCCGGGCCGATGGCCGCCGGCGTGTCGGCGTGGAAATACTCCGAACTCTCGCTCTGGATGAAGATTGCGTCCGCCCGCACGGCCAGTATCTCCTGCATCGCGCGCACGTTGGCCCGCACGACGTGCTTGAGTGCGGTCACGAACGACAGGTCGTCGCTCTTCTGCTCATTCCACCAGCCGTACCGGGCGGAGAACATCGCGCAGATGTACATCTCGTTGACCGGCGTATACAGCTGCACCCACGGGAACCTTTGCGCGAACGCGCGGGCGTACTTGGCGAACAGCTCCGGGAAGTCGGGGTTCTGGAAGTTGCCCACCCAGTCCGGCACGCCGAAGTGGCACAGGTCGACGATCGGCGTGATGTCGCGTTGCTGCAGGTCGGCGAAGGTGAGGTCGGCGAACTCCCAGTCGTAGCGCCCGTCGGCCAGCCAGCACCTGTGCAGCGGCGGCCCGTACCGCAGCACGCGGATCCCGAGGTCCTCCACGAGCTGGAAGTCGGTGCGCCAGCGGTCGTAGAAGCGGCCCTTCTCCAGCTCGTCGACGCGCTTGGCGCCGCCCTGGATCGTGGGGTTCGAGTTCTCGATGCCCGTCGCGAACATGAAGCCGATCACCTGAACCCCTTACGCCGTGGCGCCTCGCGCTGACGGGCTCGCGCTAGGCCGGCGCGTGGCGCCAGTCCAGCGGCGCCGCGAGGTCGGCGGCGGTCAGCGGGGAGCGCCCGGCCGCCAGGTGACCGCGGCCGAGGCGGCGTAGTTCCAGACCACGCCCACCGCCACGCCGGCCAGCGCCGCCAGCCACCACACCCGGTCGTAGCGGTAGACGAGGCTGCCCACGCCCACGTTGCCCACCGCCCCCACCAGGCTCACGCCGTAGAAGCCCAGGAGCCCGCGCCAGAAGGCGCCTCCGCGCAGCCGGACGTCGCGGTAGGTCAGGGCGTTGTTGAGCAGGAAGTTGGACGCGATCGCCACGGCCACGGCGAGCGCCTGGCCGTTTCGGAAGTCGATCCCGACCTTCAGCGCCGCCCCGAGCACCGCGAGGTGGACACCAAGCCCCACCGAGCCCACCGCGGCGAACATGAGGAAGCGCACCGGCACGTAGCGGCCGAACAGCTTCTCCAGGATCAGGATCACGAACTCCTGCGTGGTGCGCAGGTCGAGCTTGCTCTCGCCGGCCTGACGCTCGCGGAAGACGTACGGCAGCTCGGCCACGCGCAGCCGCTCGGGCGAGGAGGCGACGAGGTCGAGCAGGATCTTCCAGCCGATGTTGGACAGGCGCGGCGCGGCCGCCTCCACGGCGTCGCGGCGCACGGCGAAGTAGCCGCTCATGGGATCGGAGAGGGGCACGCCCAGCACGGCCTGCGCCGTCCGCGTCGCCCAGCGGCTGAGGCGCAGGCGGCCGGCGCTCCACGAGGACGTCGATCCGCCCTCCGCATAGCGCGTGGCCACCGCGAGGTCACAATCGCCGCCGGCGACCAGGGCGTGCAGGCGCGGCAGCAGCGTCTCGTCGTGCTGGCCGTCGCCGTCGATCACCGCGGCGACCGGCGCGACGCTGGCCAGCACACCCTCCACCACCGCGGAGGCGAGCCCGCGTCGCCCGATGCGCTGCACGAGGCGGAAGCGGCGGTCGCGCAGTGCCAGGGCGCGCACGCGCTCCAGCGTGCCGTCGCGCGAGCCGTCGTCGACGAACAGGACCTCCCAGGCGAGACCCTCCAGGGCGCGCTCGAGCGCCTGCGCCATGGCGGCCACGTTGTCCGCCTCGTTCAGCACGGGCACGACGACGGCGAGCTCGAGTTGGGCGTCGCCGCCCTCCCGGTCCGGCGCGGTGATGCGCGTCGGCTCGGTCATCTGCGGAGCGTCTCCAGCCAGCGCCCGTCGGCGGCGCGGAACGTGGTGACGCTGCGGGCGTCGAGCAGGGGGAGCACCGGATCGGCGACGTCGCCGGATTTCAGCAGACGGCCTGGGTCGCGCTGCACGGCCGCCACGCCGCCCGCGTCCAGCGTCCGGCGGAGCGCGGCCGTGTCGCCGGTTCGGGCGGCGTGCTGGCCGTAGAGGAAGAAGTCGAGCACGAACGGCTGGCCGGCCCAGAAGCAGAGCGCAGGCGTCTCGCACGCCACGGGGCCGCCTGCACCCGAGATCCGCCTGCCGATCTCCGCCCAGGCCACCCGCTCGGTTCTCAAATCTCTGAGTTCCCGCGCCTGCGCCTGCGCCGCCAGCGGCGCGAGCACGACGAAAGGCGCGGCCGCAGCCGCCAGGACGAGAGAAGCCGCCCTGCTTCGGGGCGCCGCGAGCGCGTGGGCCAGGGCGACGCCGACCGCGATGCTGAGCGCGATCAGCGCTTCGAAGTGCGCGTTGAAGTTGACGCCCTGTCCGGCGCGCTGGAGCACGCCCAGCGGAACGGCGACCGCCACGAACAGCAGCACGGCCTCGAGCCGCGGGTCCGTGCGCCGCAGCCGAAGCAGCCCGGCCGACGCGGCCAGGAGCGGGAGCTCCGCCAGGAGCGGCCCCGCCGAGGCGCGCAGCATGCGCGCCCAGGCGCTGTGGCGTTCGGCCAGGAGGATGTCGCGGACGGCGTCGCTCCCGTAGGCCGCCGTGATCGCCGCGACGGCGGCCGCGGCGAGCCCCGCACCGGTCACCGCCCAAACCAGGAACGCGCGGCGATGGCGCAGCAGCAGCCAAGCTGTGAGGGCCAACGGCAGGGCGAGCAGGTTGTGCTTCACCAAGCCGCCGAGCACCACCAGCACCGCCGCCGCCGCCGTGCGGCCCGGACGCGGCGACGCGTCCGGGCGCGCCGGCAGGAGCAGCGGCAGCGCAGGCGTCATCAGCGCGTGCGCCAGCCACTGCGGATCGTCCATGGCGACGTAGGCGCGGAACTGGGTGACGTTGAAGCCGAGGAACACCAGCGCGGCCACGGCGGGCGCGAACGAAGGGGCGGGCTCCAGACGGCGCACCGTCCAGGCCACGGTCGCCGCCACGGCCGCGAGCGAGAGCGCCGACATGAGACGCCCGACGATGATCGGGTCCGCACCCGCGAGCCGGGCGACCCCGCCAACGAAGAGGAAGGAGAGCGGGGGATAGTTGTCGCCCGTCAGCCCGCCGGGCTGGGGATACAGCGCGCCGGCGCCGAAGGCGCGCGCGGCCTGGAAGGCGTTCCAGCCCTCGTTGGCGTTGAACGACACGCGGACGGGGATCAGCCACAAGCGCTCGGCCGCCAACGCCGCCAGGACCAGCGCCGCCGCCAGCAGGGCGACCGTGGCCGTACGCCCGGTCAGGCGGGCGGCGCGGCGTGGGGGCGCGTTGGGGGGCTCCGTCGCCCGGCCGGAAGGGGGCATCGCCGTCCGTCAGTGTGGCTCGACCGCGCGGGGACGCGGCGGGGTGCCGTTACCCCATGGCGAGCCGACCGCGAAGCGCTTCGCGCAGCGGTGCTTCAGGGCGCGTGGGTGGCCGTGCCTGCGACCACGTACCAAGTCACAAACAGGCCGGCGATCAGGCCGCCCGGCGCCCACGCCCCCGTGCGTCGCCAGCTGTGCACGGCGAGCACGCCCAGCCCCAGCAGCAGCGGGACGAACTGGATCGCCACGATGGCGCTGAGCGGGTTGAAGATCGCTGGCAGGGCGCCCGTGACGAACAGGCCCGCGTACGCAGCCCCGGTCAGCACGGCGAAGCCCGCGGCCAGGGTCGCCGCCGCCCAGGCGTAGGCGCGTCGGGAGCCGTCCGCGGCCAGGGCGTCGAGGCCTCTGAACGCGACCAGGGTGAACACGGTGAAGGGCCCGACGTAGGAGAGGCACGCCGTGGCCTGCCGCGCGCTGAGCGGCTTCAGCGCCACCACCCAGAACCGGAAGTCCACCTGCACCAGACCGGCCACCACGGTCACGACGTACAGGCCGGCGACCACCGTCACGGCCAGGGCCGCCGAGAGCGCCCACGGCTGCGGAGCGGGCGACCCGCCCTCGCGCCGCGCGAGCCCGCGGCCGAACAGCAGGCCGAGGCCGGCGTTCAGCAGCGCCCAGACCGCCAGCGTGTTGGTGATCGACTGCGGCAGCAACGGGAACGGCTTGAACAGCCCGTTCAGCGGCAGGAGGTAGTAGGTCACGGCGGGGACGAAGGCGGTGAGCGCCCACAGCGTCCACCAGCGCCCGTCCCGCCGCCGGACCGCGAACGCCGGCGCAGCCCTCAGCCGCGCGAAGGCCGACGTGGCGAGCAGAGCGTCGAAGAGGCCCAGCGTCAGCGCGCCCATTCCGAGAAGCGCCAGCCCCGTGCCGGCCTCCTTCCAGCGCCAGACCTGGTCGGTGCGCGGGCGGGGCGTTCCGCCCAGGGTGAGCGCGAACCAGTCGGCCGCGTCCGCCACCGCGGCCGCCGACCAGTGGTCGCCGGGGTGCGTGGTCACCGGCTGCGTCAGCCGCCGCGCCGTGCCCGCGGCGGGGTCGCCGTAGGTCCGGCCGGCGACGACGGGCGCGGCGCCCGTCCCGAACAGGGCGCGCAGCTTGGGCGCGCCCGCCACGTCCATCGCGCGGGGCACGCCCCACATCAGCGGCGCGAACTCGTCGAAGCGGCTGTAGACGAGCTCGAGGTTGCGCGGCCAGGCGGGCGTGCCCTCGCGGGCGAAGGGCTTGCCGGTCGACGAGCCCTCCAGCACCACGGCGCGGTAGGCGTCGGGCATGGCGGCCGCGGCGGCCAGCACCGTCCAGCCGCCCATACTGTGACCCTCCAGCCCGATCCGGGCGCGGTCGACGAACGGCAGGCCGCGCACGTAGGCCAGCCCCTCCGGCCCGCCGAAGCCCTTCGTCACCGCCGCGCCGCCGCTGTAGCCATGCCCGCGCTGGTCGAGCGCCAGCACGACGAAGCCGCGCCGGGCGAACTCGATGGCGAAGGCGTCCTGCGTCTCGCGCGTGTTGATGTAGCCGTGCACCGCCAGCACGCCGGGCGCGGGATGATCCGCGGTGGCTCCCGCCGGCCGGTACAGGAGCGCGCTGAAGAGCGTTCCGTCCGCACCGCGGAAGCGCACGTCCTTCAGCGTGATCCCGTCCGCGCGCTCCACCGCCGCCGCCAGCGCGACGCCGGCCGCGATCAGCGCGAGGCCGACCAGGAGCCACCGCCAGGGGCGCAGCGGCGCGTGGATGGCGGGCGGGACAGAGGTCGAGGCGGCGGGCGGCATCCGGCGAGCCTAGAGGGCGTGCGTCGGCCTTGACAACGGCCCTGGTTGCAGCGCCGTCAGCCGATCAGGCGCGCCTTCGCCGCCCCACTGGGAGCCCGCCACCGAGGTGCACGCACCGAACGCCTCGACGAGCGCCGCCCGGATCGGGCAGCCGGCGCGGGATCGGACCCCGCCCGCTCGGGCGGCCGGTCGCCGCGCTTGAAGCCGGCCGCGTCGGCTGATGGTGAGGCGCCGTCCGAAGCGGGCGCTCGCCTGTCGCTCTCCGACGTGCACGGCTCGGTGCGCACGCCGCCGGCCGGGGCGGGGATGTTCGCCCAGTACCGCGCCTTCGCCGGGCCCGCGCTGCTGGTGGGCGTGGGGTACATGGACCCGGGCAACTGGGGCACCGACCTGCAGGGCGGCGCGCAGTTCCGCTACGGGCTGATGTGGGTGGTGCTGATGGCCAGCCTGATGGCCATCGTCCTGCAGGTGATCTCCGCGCGGCTGGGCGTGGTCACGGGCAAGGACCTCGCCCAGGCGTGCCGCGACGAGTATCCGGCGTGGACGCGCATCCCGCAGTGGCTCCTCGCGGAGGTGGCGATCGGCGCCTGCGACTTGGCGGAGGTGCTGGGCAGCGCGGTGGCCATCAACCTGCTGTTCCACGTCCCGATCCTGTGGGCGGTGCTGATCACCGCGGCCGACGTGCTGCTGCTCCTGGCTCTGCAGCGCCTCGGGATGCGCTGGATCGAGGCGCTGGTGCTGGTGCTCGTCGCCACCATCGCCGCGTGCTTCGCGCTGGAGCTGTTCGTGCTGCCGCGCACCCGGCCCGACCTGGGGGAGATCGGCGCCTCGCTCCTGCGCCCCGGCCTGCGGCAAGCCGGCATGGCGACTGTGGCGGTGGGGATCATCGGGGCGACGGTGATGCCCCACAACCTCTACCTCCACTCGGCGCTGGTGCAGAGCCGCCGGCTGCGGCCCGACGACGCCTCCCGCCGCCAAGCGCTCCGGTGGACGGCGGTGGACGCAGCGGTGGCGCTGACGCTCGCGTTCTTCGTCAACGCCGCGATCCTGGTGCTCGCGGCGGTCACCTTCCACGGCCGGACGGGGATGACGGTGGACGGCGTGCGCTACGCCTTCAACGCCGACACCGACTGGATCCGCGTTGCCTTCCTGACGCTCGCACCGCTGCTCGGCACGGGGCTGGCGAGCGCCCTGTTCGCCGTGGCGCTGCTGGCCAGCGGGCAATCATCGACCATCACCGGCACGCTCGCCGGCCAGGTGGTGATGGAGGGGTTCGTCCACCTGCGCCTCTCCCCCGGTCTGCGGCGGTTGGTGACGCGCGTGCTGGCGATCGCGCCGGCTGTCTTGGTGATCGCCGTGCGAGGCGACGGCGGGATCAACGAGCTCCTCGTGCTGAGCCAGGTGGTGCTGGCGATGCAGCTGCCGTTCGCCATGTTCCCGCTGCTGCACCTGACGAGCCGCCGCAAGGTGATGGGCCGCTGGCGCAACGGCGGCTGGCTGCTGGCGGCGGGCTGGGGCAGCGCTCTCGTGATCACCGCGCTCGACCTGTACGGCCTGCCGGGCGCGCTGGCGCAGGCCGTGAAGGTGGTCTCGGGCTGAGGACGGTTCTCTGAGCGTCAGCGCCGCTGGGCGGCGGAGGCGTCGCGGGCGGCCCTGAACTCGCTGCCGGCGCTCCAGGCCGGCCAGTCGCGCGAGAAGGCGAGCCGGCGCGTCATCTCGTAGAGGGCGTCCACGTCCTGCGCCGCGCCGCGGAAATCGAGATCGGGCGTCCAGCGGTCGCCGGGCTGGTGGTAAGCGCGGGCGGTGTAGTCGGCCACCCAGCGGTCGCCCGCCGCCCGGCCGCCGTCCACCAGGTCCGGACCGCCGCCGATGCCCATGATCAGCAGCACCGGCACGCCGCGCTTGGCCAGGCTGAAGTGGTCGGCGCGGTAGAACAGGCCGCGCTCCGGATGACTGTCGGGCGTGACCGTGCGGCCTTGGCGGCCGGCGGCGTCGGCGAGAAGGCCGTCGAGCGCGCTCTGGCCCTGGCCGACCAGGACCACGTCGCGCGCGGGCCCGGCCTCCTGCAGCGTGTCCATGGTCAGGTTCGCCGCCATCAGCGGCAGCGGCGTGAGCGGCGCGGCCCCGTAGGCCTCGGAGCCGAGCAGCCCGCGCTCTTCCGCCGTCCACAGGGCGAACAGGACGGTGCGGTCGGGCGGCGGCCCCGCCTTGAGCGCCCGCGCGATCTCCAGCACGCCGGCGACGCCCGTGCCGTCGTCCGCCGCGCCGCGGCGGATGCGGTCGCCGACGATGGAGGCCGGGCCGATCCCGTAGGCGTCCCAGTGCGCGGAGACCATGACCGACTCCGCCGGCCGCCTGGCGCCGGGGATCTTGGCCAGGAGGTTGCGGCTCTGCACCACCTCGTGGTCGACCTTGAGGTCGACGGATAGCGTGGCGTCCAGCGACACGGGCCGAAAGTCCGGCCGCCGCGCCGCGAGCTTCAAGGCCTCGAAATCCTGCCCGGCGGCCTTGAACAGGTCCACCGCCGCGGACCGTTGCATCCAGCCCTGGAAGGGCACGCGCGGCGTCTCGCCCGGGCCGCGCACGATGTCGTAGGTCTCGCCGTGAGGCGCGACCACGGTGACCCAGCCGTAGCCCGCGCCCGGGGCTTCGTGCACGATCAGCGCGCCGGCCGCGCCGCGCCGGGCCGCCTCCTCGTACTTGTAGGTCCAGCGGCCATAGTAGGTCATCGCCCGGCCGCCGAACTTGCCGTAGGCGGGCTCGCCGGGCGCCGCCTCGAAATCCGGGTCGTTGACCAGGAACACGGCGATCTTGCCGTGAAGGTCGACGCCCTTGAAGTCGTCCCAGCCGCGCTCGGGCGCGGACACGCCGTAGCCGACGAACACCAGGGGCGCCGTGATCTTGACCTCGTCCTGAGGACGCACGGTGCTGACGTAGACGTCTTCCAGTTGCGCGAGCGGCCGCGTGCGGCCGCCGGCCGTCATCGCGATCGTCGAGTCGGGCCGCACCTGCGTCTTCACGAGCGGCACCGCCTGCGTGTAGCCGCCGTTCTCCCCCGCCGGTTGCAGTCCGAGCGCCTTGAACTGCGAGACGAGGTAGTCGACCGTCACCTGCTCGCCCGGCGTGCCGGGAGCGCGGCCCTCGAAGCGGTCGGAGGCGAGCTCGCGCACGATCGTGCTGATCCGCTCCGGCGAGATCGGCCCTGCAGCCGTGGGCGAGGCCGCAGCGTGAGCCTGGAGCGGCAGGGCGAGGGCGACGAAGCTCGCGAGGAAGGGGCGCAGACTAGGCAAAGGCGGCTCCGGCCGGGGACGCGCCTGTCTTCCGCCCGCCCTCCCCGCTTGGCAAGCGCCGGGCCCGCCGGGCGGCGGACCCGATCAGAAGAACTTGGTCAGGCCGCCGAAGACTCCCCGCCGCGCACCGAACTGGGGCGCGCCGACGCCCACGCCCGTTCCGTCGCGGATCTCGTACCTCTCGTCGAGCAGGTTGATCACGTCGAAGCGGGCCTGCATCCGACCGGTGTAGGGCAGGCTGAAGTCATAGCTGAGCGCGGTGTTCACCTGCACGTAGCTCGGCACCGTCTCGCCGTTGGGCTCCAGCCCGTCGCTGCGCAGGCCCGAACCGAACACCATGTCGACGCTCGGCTTCAGTCCCTTAAGCACGCCGTCGCGGACGTTGTAGGAGAGCCCGGCCGAAGCCGTGTAGGTCTGGTCGTGGTCCAGGAAGATGAAGTGGCTGCGGATGAAGGCCAGCTCCGTCGGGTCGAAGCTGAACTGGCTGGTGTTGATGTTCTCGCCCTGGCCGCGCGTGTAGGCCGCGTTGGCGTACAGCAGCCACGGGCCGCGGGCGTAGTTGGCGTTGACCTCGACGCCGCGGATCCGGCCTTTTTGGTAATTGAACGGCGTCTGGATGATGGGCGCGCCGAACTGGCCCTCGTCGATCAGCTCGCTGGACTGACGGTAGTAGGCGTCCACGCCCACGCTCAGGCCGGGCAGGGCGGCCACGCGCTGCAGCACGCCGACGTCGTAGTAATTCTGCGTCTCGGCGAAGGGCGTCGTGTCCTGTGTCAGCGTCGAGGCGCCCGTGGTGCCCTGGAACAACGACACCGTCTCCGTGCCCACCAGCTCGAAGGGCGGCGGGTTGAAGTAGCGGGCGTAGCCGACGTGCGCGCTCGTGCCCTCGAAGGGTGTCCACACCAGGTTCACGCGCGGGCTGAACTCGTCCTGACTGCGATAGCCGTCGTAGCGGTCGTAGCGGCCGCCGTAGTTCAGCGTCAGGCTGCTGAGGAGCCTCCACTCGTCCTGGAGGTAGACGCTGTACTCGTTCTGCGTCTGGCCGCCCCGGTCGAACAGCGTCACCGGCGTGTCGCTGGTCTGGGCGCCCGCGGCGTCGGTGGCGAAGACCTCCGTGGTGGTCTGCGAGCGCCCGCGTTCCGTCTGGAACACGAAGCCGAAGCGCAGGGTGTGGGCGCTGGTCGCCCGGTAGGCGCCTTCCACCTGCAGGCCGCCGGCGGTGTCCTCCTTGACGGCGCGCTGCGCCTGGCCGTTGAACAGCAGCTCGCCGGTCTCGTCGGGGCTGTAGACCAGCTGCGAGAAGCGCGCGAACAGCGAGGTCTGCAGCGTCAGCGGGCCGCTGTCGTGCAGGAAGCTGAGCTGGCCGAAGCCCGTGCGCTCGCGCTGGCGCTCGTTGAGCAGCTCGCTCGGGTAATCCGTGCGGCCGTCGAGCGTGAAGCCGCCGCCGTCGGTCGCCGCGTTCAGGCCGGTCGGGTTCGGGATCTGGAACCGCTGGTCGGAGTAGCCGCCGATAAAGCTGATCCGGTCGTCGGGCGACAGGACGTGGTCCAGGTAGGTGAAGATCTGGCCCTGGTCGGTGCGGTCGTGGTCGGGCGTGGAGCGCCCGTCCACGCTCTCGATGCCGAGCTGGTCGCGGCGGAAATCGCCGGAGACGAAGAAGTTGGTTCCGCCCACCGAGCCGCCGCACTCGAACGAGGGCTCGTACTCGCCGTGGCTGCCGCCGTAGATCGAGACCTCCCCGCCCTTGTCGAGCGTGCCGCTCTTGGTGGTGATGTCGACGATGCCGGCGGTGCGCAGGCCGTACTGCGCCGGCAGGGCGCCGGTGATGAGGTCCAGCTTCTGGATCAGGCGCGGCGACAGGGTCTGGCCGAACACGGCGACGCCGTCGGGCAGGATCACGCCGTTGATGCGGTACTGCAGGTCGTTGTGGTCGTCGCGCACGTGCAGCTGGCCGAAGCTGTCCTGCACCACGCCCGGCAGCTGCAGGATGATCTGGTTCAGCTGCTGATTGTCGCCGCCCGGGAGCGCCTGGATGGTGGCGTTGGTCACCGTGTAGGCCGTGGCGCCGAGCGCGGGCGACACCGAGTCGCGCGCCGCGTTCAGCCGCTGCGCGGTGACCACCACCTCCGCCCCGGCCGGCGCGGCCGACGCGTCGGTGGAGGCCGGCGGCGCCGCGCCCTGTCCGACGGGCGTCTGCTGCGCGAGAGCGCCCCCGGCCGCCACTGACGCCGTGAAGAGGACGGCGGAGGCCAGGAGGCGGCGCTTGAGAGGCATGGGGTCGAGGCGCTCGTCGAAAGGCCGGGAGTTACAGAATACCATCTTGGTGCATCAAGTCGCCTTTATGGCTTTACGGCCGGCGCTCGCTGCGCACGCCCGAGCGTGTCCGCCGCGCCACGTCGGGGCTCGCCGCCGGCGGACCTTCGACGGTCTTGTAAAGTCCGGAAGGTCCTCGCACCTTGTCGGCCATGACACATGCCTCCTGCGGTCACGAGGCGGGCGTCAGACGCTCCCCGGACGAGGTCTCGGCGTCGCTGCGATGGGCGGAGGCGCGCGCCCGCGAGCGCGGCCTGCAGTGGACCGGGCCGCGCCGGCGCGTCTACGAGCTGCTGCTGGAGGCGGGCGGCCCGGTGAAGGCCTACGACCTCATGGACCTGTTCTCCGACGACAAACCCGCCAAGCCGCCCACCGTCTACCGCGCCCTGGAGTTCCTGGAGGCGCAGGGGCTCGCGCACCGCATCCCCAGCATCAACGCCTTCGTCGCCTGCGAGGTGGACGGGGCGGACCACGCGCCCGCCTTTCTGATCTGCGACTGCTGCGGCGCGACGCAGGAGTTCCAGCCCGGCCCGGTGCGCACGGCGGCCAACGCGGCGCGCGCGCACGACTTCACGCCGCGCGCGGTGGCGCTGGAGGTGCGCGGGCGCTGCCGCCGCTGCACGCAGGCGCCGGCCTGAGGGCGCCCTAGCTCGTGCGCCGCAAGGCGCCGAGCGCGGTCCGCAGCAGGCGGAAGGAGAAGGCGGACACGACCGCGGCGTTCAGCAGGCCCACGGCCGCGTCCAGCCGCACCCAGCCCGTGAAAGCCCCGACCACCAGCGCCGCCAGGGCGAGCACGGAGGTGACCACGTCGGCGACCATATGCAGGTAGGCGGCCCAGAGGTTCAGGTCGCGGCCGTGCGCATGCCCGGCGACGTCGTCATCGTGCACACGCGCATGACCTCCGCGCAGGAGGACGGCGCTGACGCCGCTCACCGCGAGCCCGAGCGCGGTGATCAGGGCGGCCTCCACAAAGCGCACCGGCTCCGGCGCGAAGAAGCGCTGCACCGCCTCGACCGCCAGCCCCAGGCCGGCAAGGCCGAGCAGGCTTCCGCTGACCAGGGCGGCGGCGTCGAGGATGCGCGCGGCGTCCTTCCGGCCCGCGCCGCGGCGGCGGACGATGACGTAGGCGCACGCCGCAATGAGCAGCACGCCCGCGTGGGCGCCTGCGTGCAGGCCGTCGGACTGCAGCGCGAGCGAATTCAGCCAGGCGCCGCCCGCGAGCTCGCCCACCATGACAGCGAGGCTGATCAGCGCCACCGTCCAGGCCCGGCGCTCGTGTCGGCGCAGCACGGCGCCGCCGACGTCCGCATCGTGGTGCGCGGCGCCGATCAGCGTCCGACCGAAGCTCACCTCCTCGGCGACCACCCGTTCCCTCTCCCGCCTCACCGAGAGCTACAGTATAACGCTCCTGGAAGGCAACGCCCGCGTCGTCTGCGAAATCTTGCGACTCGCCGTTGCTCATCCGCATGGGCTCGGGGCATGTGTCGACAGGGCGTGCGGTCGGGTCTCAGGGTAAGCCATGACAGAGATCGCCGGGGTCTCCGCGCGAGCGCCGGAGCGCGCCTTTTCGGCTGCGTCGTGGAGCTTCGCGGCGCTCCAGCGCGCCGCGGTGGGCACGCTGGTCGCGGTCGCCGTCGTCTCGTGCCTGGGCGCCTTCGCGGGGCTCGCCGCGTCAGGTTGGTGGACCGACGAGCTCTTCACCCTGTTCGTGATCGACCACCGCGGCGGCTTCCCGGAGGTCCTGCGGCGCGCGCTGACCGACACCCAGCCGCCCGGCTACTACCTGCTGCTTTACGCCTGGTCGCAGGTGTCGGGCCTCGGCGAGGCCGCGTTGCGGAGCCTGAGCGCCGTGCTCGCGGTGGCCGCCGTGGGGGTGTTCTGCTGGACCACGCGGCGCCTGTTCTCGACGGGCGCGCGGGCGTGGGCGGCGGCGGTGGCGGTCACCTCACCGTTCTGGTTCGTGCAGTCGCAGAACATCCGCAACTACAGTCTAAGCATCGTGCTCGCCGCGGCCATCATCGCCCTCGCCCTGCGGATCCGGCGTGAAGCGCGGGCGGGGCGGGCGGAGCCGTGGGCGAGCTGGGCGGCGCTGACCGCGGTCGGCGCTCTGGACGCGGCGACGCACTTCTACGGCCTGCTCGGGTTCGGCGCGTGGGTGGCGGTGCTGATCGTCACCGTCCCGTCCTGGCGGCTTCGGGCGGCGCTGGCCGTCTCCGGCGCGGCGGTGGCGGCCGGCGAGGTGGCCTACGTCCACGCGCTGACCGCCCACACGCACGAGAACTTCCAGCACCTGTGGTTCTCGCGGACGCCAGGCCGACTGCTCGGTGTCCTCTACGACACCTGGAAGCTCGGTGTGGGCGGCGCGGCGCGGGCGGCGGTCGTCCTGCTCGCGCTGGCCTGGGTCGCGTCGATGGTGGTCCGCCGCGGCCCCGCCACGGCGGACGCGCCCACCCGGTCCGCCCAGCAGGGCGAAGCGGCGTGGCTGGCGACGGCGTGCGCCTTCGTGCTCGCCGCCGTCTACCTCGGCGGCGTGACGGTGAGCCTTCTGTTCGCGCCGTCCCTGTCCGACCGCAACATTCTGACGATGGCGCCGGCGACCTGGGTGCTGCTCGCCGCGGTGTGGGACGCCGCCATGCGCCGACTGGGTCCGCGCGCCGGTCCCGCGGCGGCGGCGGCCGCGGCCGCGCTGCTCGTCGTTCACGGGGTCGCGATCGGGCGGGGGCGCGGCCTGCAGCGCAACGAGCCCTGGCGGGAGACGGCGCGCTACGTCTCCACCCTGCCCGCCTGCCGCGACGCGGTGCTGGATGTCGTGCAGCCCGACCGCTTCGGCCCGGACACGCCCTTCTATCGCGAGGTGGCGCAACGCGACCTGTTCGGCCGCTACCTGGGCGACAGCTGGCGGCGCGTGCGGCCGCACCTCGCCGGCGACTTCACCGACCCGGGTCGGGCGCCCGACCTCGCCCGACGCCTCGCCCAGCGTGCGAGCGACCGGCGCAGCTGCCCCGTGCTCGCCTGGGCGGTGCACGACGTGGACACCGCGCAGGCGCTGGCGCTTCGGGACGGGATCGCGCGGCTGCCGGGCGTCGCCCCGTCCTCCGTGCGGCTGCGCATCTTTCCGCACGTGCACCTGCAGGGGGACCGGTGGATCACGCAGCCCTCCGGCTACGTCGTCGAGCGCGCGCCTTAGATCGGCCGACGCCTGGGACGGGTCAGCGCTCCAGAAGCTCCCGCAGGGTCGACGCCAGGGCGTCCAGCGCGAAGGGCTTGGTCATCATGTCCATGCCCGGTTCGAGGAAGCCGCCCCGGAACGCCGCCTGCTCGGCGTAGCCGGTGACGAACAGGATGCGCAGGCCAGGGCGCGCCTGCCGGGCGATCTCGGCCAGCTGGCGGCCGTTCATGTTCGGCAGGCCCACGTCGGTGACCAGGAGGTCGATCCGGCGCGAGGACTGCAGCACCGGGATGGCCGAGCGCGCGTCGGCGGCTTCGATCCCTTGGTAGCCGAGCTCCTCCAGCACCTCCATGACCAGGAGGCGCACGGTGGCGTCGTCCTCGACCACCAGCACGGTCTCGCCGCGCCCCCTGGGCGCCTCCGGGAAGTCGACCGGCGCGATCGCGTCCAGCACGTCGGCGCGGGGCAGGTAGAGCTTGAAGGTCGTCCCCTCCCCGAGCTCGCTGTAGATCCGCACGTGGCCGCCGCTCTGCTTGGCGAAGCCGTAGATCATGGAGAGGCCCAGGCCGGTGCCCGCGCCGATCGGCTTGGTGGTGAAGAACGGGTCGAACGCCTTGGCGGCCACCGCCGGCGTCATGCCGACCCCGGTGTCCGTCACGCAGATGACCACGTACTCGCCCGGCGCGACCTCCGGGTGAAGCTGGGCGTAGCTCTCGTCCAGGCGGGTGTTGGCGGTCTCGATGGTCAGCTGGCCGCCGTCCGGCATGGCGTCGCGCGCGTTGATCGCCAGGTTCAGGATCGCGTTCTCGAGCTGGTTGGCGTCGGTCATCGCGGGCCACAGCCCGGCGCTCATGACCGTCTTCAGCGACACCGCCTCGCCCAGCGTGCGGTGCATCAGCTCCTCGAGCCCGGCGACCAGCGCGTTCACGTCGGTGGGCCTGCTGTCCAGCGACTGGCGGCGCGCGAAGGCGAGCAGCCGGTGCGTCAGGGCCGCCGCGCGCTGGGCGGAGGTGGTCGCCGCGTCCATGAAGCGCGGCAGGTCCTCCGTGCGGCCCGCGTCGATCCTGCGGCGCACGATGTCGAGCGATCCGATGACGCCCGTCAGCAGGTTGTTGAAGTCGTGCGCGATGCCGCCGGTGAGCTGGCCCAGCGCCTCCATCTTCTGCGCCTGGCGCAGCTGGTCCTCGACCCGCTCCAGCGCCGTCGCTTGCGCCCGAAGCTCGGTCACGTCGCGGGCGATGCAGTAGAGGGCGCCGTCGTCCTTGGTGACGGTCCACGATAGCGCGCGGTAGTCGCCGGCCTTGGTCCGCAGCCGGTTTTCGGCCCCGCTGATCGGGTGAGTCTCCGTGACGCTGCGCACGGCCTCGCGCGTGGTCTCGATGTCGTCCGGGTGCGTGATCCACTCGACGTTGCGGCCGATGATCTCCGACGCCTCCCACCCGAGGAGCTGCGTCCAGGCCGGGTTGACCGTGCGCCAGACGCCGGCGAGCGAGCAGACGCCGAGCAGGTCGCGGCTGACCTGCCACACCCGGTCGCGCTCGCGCGTCCGCTGGGCGACGCGGCTCTCCAGCTCCTCGTTGAGCGCGTGGAGCGCCCTCTGCGCGCGGCGCCCCTCGGCCTCGGCGTGCTTGCGGTCGGTGATGTCGAGGAAGGTGCAGATCGCACCCTTCAGCTCGCCGTCCTGCACAATTGGCGTCGCCCAGTACTCGACAGGCAGGGGCTGGCCGTCGAGGCGGAAGAACACGTCGTCGGCCACGTGCGCCGCCACGCCCTCGGAGGCGCACCTGTAGATCGGGCAATCGCCGGCGGCGTGGGGTGAGCCGTCCGGGTGGTGATGGTGGATGGCGTCGTGCAGCCGGCGGCCGACCGCCTCCTCCGGGCCGGCGAAGCCCATCATGCGCACGAAGGCGGGATTGCACAGCGTGGTCACGCCCGTGCGGTCCACCGCGTAGAAGCCCTCGGCGGTCGAGGCCAGCAGCAGGCGGGAGTAGGCTTCCGCCTCGCGCAGCTGCTCGGCGAGCCTCAGCCGCGCTTCCGCATCTTGGCGGGACTGCTCGACCGCCTTCTCAGCCCGCTCCGCGGCGAGGTGCTGCTCGGTGCGGTCGCGCAGCACCTTCACAAAGCCTGCCACCTCGCCGGCGTCGTCGCGCAGCAGGGTCATCTGGCCGTTGGCCCAGAACCGCTCGCCGTCCTTGCGCAGGTGCCAGCGCTCGTCGTTGCCGACGCCGGTCTCGAGCGCGCAGGTCATCTCCGTCTCGACACGCCCCGCCTCGCGGTCCTCGGGCGTGAAGATGCGCTCGACGCCCTCGCCGAGCATCTCCGTCTCCGCCCAGCCCAGGACGCGTTCGGCGCCCGCGCTCCACGCCGTGATGCGGCCCTGCGGATCGGTGGCGATGATGGCGAAGTCGGTGGCGCTGTCGAAGATCCAGCGGTGCAGCGCGGCCCCGGCCTGGGTGACGGCTATCATGGCGGCGCGGATCACTCCCTCTCCAGGCGCGCCATAGCAAAGAGCCTGGGGCGTGACGTGGGGCGGGTTGTCTCAGCGGACCCAGCACTCAGCTTGAACGCGGACTGCGTCGCCAACGCGAAGCGCGAACGCTTCGGCGGGCGCGGCCCCGCGCGCCGGACGCGGCCGTTGACGGGCCGCCGGGCTTGACCGAAGCTTCGCGGCGGCGGCCGGCGATCGGGCGCTCGGGGGTGGAGTGATGGCGCAGGGGCCGCGCGGCGCGATGCTGGTCGCCGCGCTCGTGGGCGTGGCCGCGGCGGCGGGCTTCGGCGGAGGCTACCTTGCCCGCGGCGGCGCTTCGGCCGCGGTGGCCCAGCCCCTCGACTTCGGCTTCGCCTGGCCGCTGTTCGGCAAGCCGCGCGACGCCTCGGCGCCCCGCGCGCCCGTCCGCAAGCCCTCCGGCTTCGCCGTCTGGACCACGCGCCTGGACACCTCCCGGGCCGAGCCGCAGGCCTGCATCCGGATGAGCCGGCCGCTCGACCCGCAGCGCGCCTACGGCGACTTCGTCAACGTGTCGCCGGACCTCGGCCACCCGCCCGCGGTGTCGGTCACCGGCGACGAGTTGTGCGTGGCGGGCGTCGGCTACGAGGGCCGCAAGGTCACCCTGTTGCACGGCCTACCCTCGTCCACCCCGGACGAGACGCTGGCGGACGACACGCCCGTGGACTTCGGCGGCGAGGTGAAGCCGCCCTTCGTGGGCTTCGTCGGCGACGGCGTGATCCTGCCGCGCGAGGACGCCGACGGGGTGGGTCTGGAGACCGTCAACGTCTCGCGCCTGGAGATCGAGGTCTGGCGCGTGCTCGACCGCAACCTCGTCCGCAAGGAGATCACCACCTCCGAGCCCACCGCGGAGGGCGGCTACGACGAGGACACCGTCGGCTCGGACGGCCGCAAGGTGTGGACCGGGACCGTCGACGTCCACGCGCCCGCCGACCAGCACGCCACCACCGTCTTCCCGCTCGGTGCGGTGCTGAAGACCCTGCAGCCCGGCGCCTACGTGATCCACGCCAAGGACGCCTCGGCCGGCAAGAAGCCCAAGAACGGCGAGAGCGAGGGCCGCGAGCCCGCCCAGGCGCGCCGCTGGATCCTGTTCACCGACCTGGCGCTGCAGGCCTACGACGGCTCGGACGCACTGGACGTGACGGTGCGTTCGCTCAAGACGGCCAAGGCGATGGCCGGCGTGCGCACCACGCTGGTGGGCAAGGACGGGCAGGACCTGGGCGCCGCCGTCACCGACTCGGCGGGCCACGTGCGCTTCGCCCGCGCGCTGCTGGCGGGCGAGGCCGGGGCCACGCCCGCGCGCGTCATGGCCTACGGTCCGCAGGGCGACTTCACCACGCTCGACCTGAGCCGCTCGCCCGTGGACCTGTCCAAGCAGGACGTGGGCGGCCGCTCCGCGCCGGGCAGCGGACCGAGGACGGGCAAGGAGGCGCAGGACGCCGCCTCCGCCCTGGACGGCTTCCTCTACGCCGACCGCGGCGTCTACCGGCCGGGCGAGACGGTGCACCTCGTGGCGCTGGTGCGCGACCACCTGGCGCGGGCGGTGGGCGACCGGGCGGGGGCGCTGGTGATCCGCCGCCCGTCCGGCCTGGAGTTCCTGCGCGCGCGCTTCGACAAGGCCCCAGGCGGGTCGGTGGCGCAGGACCTCGCCCTGCCGCGCACCGCGCCGCGCGGCCACTGGACCGCCACGCTGGAGATGGACGGCTCGGACACCTCCTCCGGCGAGGTCGGCTTCCAGGTGGAGGACTTCGCGCCGCAGCGGCTGGCCGTGACGGTGGCCGCCGACGCCGCGCGCCCGGTGGTCGCGGGCGAGACCCGGCAGGTCGGGATCGACGCGCGCTTCCTCTACGGCGCGGTCGCAGCCGGCCTGCCCGTACAGGCGGAGACGCGCATCGCGGAGGACTCCGACCCCTTCCCCGCCCTCCCCGGCTACAGCTGGGGCGACGCGCAGCACCCGTTCGACGAGAAACTGGTCCAGTCGCCCGACACGACGACCGACGGCGCGGGCCACGCGCTCGCCAAGCTCGACGTCTCGGCCGCGGCGGACGCCGTGGGGCCGCTCGCGGCCGTGGTCACGGCGTCGGTCTTCGAGCCGGGCGGCCGTCCGGTGAGCGAGACCGCCAAGCTGAAGGTGCGGCCGCGGCCGCTGTACCTGGGCGTCAAGATCACCGCCTCCGGCTCTGGAGACACGCCGCTGCAGACATTCGAGGTGGTGGCGGTCGATCCCTCCGGGCGTCGGGTGGCGGCTCCCCACGTGAACTACCTCCTGGTCGCCGAGACCTGGAACTACGACTGGTTCGAGGAGAACGGCCGCTGGTCGTGGCGGCGCACCAGCCGCGACAAGCCGGTCGCCAAGGGCGTCATGACGGTGGGCGCGGGCGCGCCCGGCCGGCTGAGCCGCCGCCTGCCCTGGGGCGACTACCGCCTCGTGCTGGAGGATCCCGCCACGGGCGGGCGCACGGTGGTGCGCCAGGCGTCCGGCTGGGGCGAGGCGACCAACGGGGAGGAGGCGCCCGACGCCGCGCGCGTCTCGCCCGTGCGCACCGACTACCGCTCCGGCGACGCGGTGGAGGTGCGCATCCAGGCGCCGTTCGCGGGCGAGGCGCAGGTGGCCGTGGCCACCGACCGGCTCGTGACGCTCAAGTCGGTGACCGTGCCCGCGGGCGGGACCACGGTGCGCCTGCACGCCGACGCCTCCTGGGGCGGCGGGGCCTACGTGCTCGTCAGCGTGGTGCAGCCGCGCGACCCGGTGGCCAGCCCCAAGCCGCGCCGCGCCCTGGGCGTCGCCTACGTGCCGTTGAAGACGCCGGACCGGACGCTCAGCGTCGCCTTCGGTGCGCCGCCCAAGGTGGACAGCCGCGCGCCGCTGAACGTGCCGCTCACGGTGCGGGGACTGGGTCTCGGCGGCCGCGCGCACGTCACGGTGGCGGCGGTGGACGAGGGCATCCTGCGCCTGACGCACCAGAAGAACCCCGACCCGGTCGACTGGTACTTCGGAAAGCGCGAGCTCGGCCTCGCCTATCGCGACGACTACGGCCGCCTGCTCGACCCCAACCTCGGCGCCGCGGCGGCCGTGCGCTCGGGCGGCGATGAGATGGGCGGCGGCGCGGGCCTCAGCGCCACGCCGATCAAGACGGTCGCGCTCTGGTCGGGCGTGGTCGAGACGGACGCGCTGGGCCACGCCACCGTGCGCCTGCCCGCCTCGCCCGACTTCAACGGCCAGCTGCGGCTGGTTGCGGTGGCCTGGACCGACAGGGCGGTCGGCTCCGGCGTGTCGGACGTGATCGTGCGCGAGCCGGTGGTGGTGGAGCTCTCGCCGCCGCGGTTCCTGGCGCCCGGCGACCGCGCCTCGCTCGCCCTGGAGATCCACGACGTGGAGGGCCGCGCGGGGCGCTTCCTGGCCGAGCTGTTCGGCCGGGGCGGCGTGCTCGCGCCCTTCCGCCAGCTGCTCGACCTCGTGCTCGGCCAGCGCGTCGTGACCCACACCGACATCACCGCGCCCGACCGCCCGGGCGTGGGCGCCGTCGGCGTGCACGTCGCCGGGCCGGGCTTCGACACCGCCAAGAGCTATCCCCTGGAGACGCGCTTCGGCTGGGGGCCGACCACCCGCGCCACCGTCGAGCTGCAGCGGCCGGGCGAGGTGTGGACGCCCGCGCCCGCGCTCCTGGCCGGTCTGTCGCCGGGCGGGCTGACGATGACGGTGAGCTACTCGCCGTTCCGCGGCTTCGACCCCGCGCCCATCGCCGAGAGCCTGATCCGCTATCCCTACGGCTGCAGCGAGCAGCTCAGCTCCACCGCCGCGCCCTGGCTCTACGGCCTGGGTCCGGACACCGACCCGCGCCACGCTCTGCCGCACATCACGGACGCGGTGGCGCAACTGCTGGACCGCGAGTCGCTCGACGGGTCGTTCGGCCTGTGGCGCGTGGCCGACGGCGAGGCGGACGCCTGGCTCGGCGCCTACGCGGTCGACACCCTGCTGGAGGCCAAGGCCCGCGGCGCGCCCGTGCCGGACGACGCGCTGAACCGCGCGGTGAACGCCATGCGCCTGCTGTCGCGGCCGGAGGGCTTCGAGTCGCTCGGCTACAAGACCTCCGTCTCCGCCGGCCCTTTCGTGTCGGCCGACGAGGCCAAGGCGGAGACCGCGCGGCTGCAGAGCCGGGCCGCCGCCTACGCCCTCTACGACCTCGTGAAAGCGGGCCACGGCGACCTGCCGCGCCTGCGCTGGTTCCACGACGTGGGCTTCGCGAGCGAGCCCACCGCGCTCGCCCGCGCGCAGGTCGGCGCGGCGCTGGCGGCCATGGGCGACCGCGGACGCGCGCACGACAGCTTCTTGCAGGCGGTGCGCGTGCTCGGCTACGCGGCGAAGGACGACGAGTACCAGAGCCCGCTGCGCGACCTCGCCGGCGTGATCGCCCTGGCCTACGAGGCGGGCGAGACCGGGATCGCGCGCGGACTGCAGGGCCGGCTCGAGAACACCGTCCGCGACCCGGACGCGCTGAACACGCAGGAGCAGGCGTGGCTGCTGCGCGCCGCCCGCGCCATGCTCGCGGCCTCCGGGCCGGTGCGGATCACGGCGGCGGGCGTGCGGCCGCTCGGGCCGTCACGCTGGGCCGTGGGCCGGCTCGCCGACGCGCACTTCCGCGACGACGGCGGGCCGATCTGGCGCACGGTCACCGTCCACGGCCTGCCGCTGCAGGCGCCCGCGGCGGGCGGCTCGGGCCTCAGCGTCGAAAAGCGTCTGTTCGCCGTCGACGGCGGCGCGGTGGACGCGGGGGCCCTCGCGCAGGGCAAGCGGATCGTGGTGCGGCTAACCGGTCGGGCCGCCGACCAGCGCTCGCGCATGACGGTGATCGACGACGCCCTGCCCGCCGGGTGGGAGATCGAGTCCGTGCTGACGCCCGACGACACCAAGCAGGCCGTCGCCGCCAAGCCCGGCGAGACCGCCACGCCCGCGGGCGCCTTCGCCTTCCTCGGCGCGCTGACGGAGACTTCCACGCAGGAGAAGCGCGACGACCGGTATCTCGCCGCCCTGACGCTCAGCGGGAGCACGCCCTTCGCCGTGGCCTACGTGGCGCGCGCGGTCACGCCCGGCGACTTCTTCCTGCCGGGGGCGGAGGCGCGCGACATGTACCGGCCGCAGGTGCAGGCGCACTCCGCCGCCGGCCGGGCGCGGATCACCGCCGCGCCGTGAGGCCGGAGGACGAGGGCCGGCGCGCGCGCTGGGCGCGCCGCCTGCCCGACGTGCTCATCGGCGTGCTGGCGCTCTCCGCGGCGCTGCTGACGCTCGACGCCCTGTTCCCGCCGCCCATGGGCAAGCTGGAGCGCTCCTCGCCCGTGGTGCTCGACCGGCGCGGGGCGTGGCTGCGCGCCCTGACGGTGGAGAACGGCCGCTGGCGGCTGCGCGCCGACCTCGACCGCACCGACCCCGTGTTCCTGCGCCGCCTGCTCGCCCTGGAGGACGCGCGCTTCGCCGAGCACCCCGGCGTCGACCCCGCCGCCGTGCTGCGCGCCGCGATCGGCGATCTCGCCGCGCACCGCGTGCGCTCGGGCGGCTCGACGCTGACCATGCAGCTCGCGCGACGCCTCGACCCGCGCCCGCGCACGCTCGCCGCCAAGGCGGTCGAGGCCGTGCGCGCCCTGCAGTTGGAGGCGCACCTCACCAAGCGCGAGATCTTTGCGGACTACCTGACGCTGACGCCCTACGGCGGCCCGCTGGAGGGCGTGCGCGCCGCCTCGCTCGCCTACTTCGGCCATGAGCCCGCGACCCTGACCGACGCCGAGCAGGCGCTCCTCATCGCCCTGCCCCAGGCCCCCGAGGCGCGCCGCCCCGACCGCCGCCCGCAGGCCGCCCTGCGCGCCCGCGCCCGCGTGCTGCAACGTCTCGTCGCCGGCCGCCTCATCGCGTCCGCGACCGCCGCCGAGGCCGCCGTCGAGTCCCTGCCCCACCGCACCGCCTTTCCCGCAAACGCCTGGGGCGCGGCGGGGGAGCTGGCCGCAGCCGCCCCGTCGCGACAGCCCACGGTCGTCTCCACCCTCGACGCCGGGCTGCAGCGCCGGCTCGAAGCCATGGCGCGCGAGACCGCCGTGGCGCAGGGGCCGGACTCCTCCTGCGCCGTGCTGGTGGTCGAGGTCGCGGGCCGGGCGGTGCGCGCGGCGGTCACCTCGGCGGGGCGCGACCGGCCGGGCGGCTGGGTGGACGCCACGCGCGCGCTCCGCTCCCCCGGCTCGGCGCTGAAGCCCTTCCTCTACGCCCAGGCCTTCGAGGCCGGCCTCGCCGCGCCCGAGACGCGCCTGCATGACGCGCCGGTCGCCTTCGCCGGCTACACGCCCGAAGACTTCGACCACGCCTTCCACGGCGAGGTGACCGCACGCGAGGCGCTGCAGTACTCGCTCAACACGCCGGCGGTGACGCTGCTGTCGCGTGTCGGCCCGTCCGCCTTCGAGGCGCGGCTGCGCAGCGCCGGCGCGCAGGTGGTGCGGCCGCGCGAGGCGTCCACCGACGCCGGCCTGGCGCTGGCGCTCGGCGGCGAAGGCGTCACCCTGCGCGACCTGGCCCTGCTCTACGCCGCGCTGGCCGACGGCGGCGTGGCCAAGCCCCTCGCCTGGACGCAGGCTCAGGCGCAGGCCGAAGCGCGCACGCCCGGACGGCGGCTGGTGCGCGCGGAGGCGGCCGGCGCGGTGCTCGACATCCTGCGCGGCGCGCCGCCGCCCGCCGACCGGCCGCCGCCCGTGCTGAGCGTCGGCGCACCCCGGCTCGCCTTCAAGACGGGCACCTCCTACGGCTTCCGCGACGCGGTGGCCGCGGGCGTCGGCGACGGCTGGGCGGTGGTCGTCTGGACAGGTCGCCCCGATGGCGGCGCGCGCGACGGGCTGACCGGGCGAGCAGCCGCCCTGCCGCTCCTGTTCCAGGCCTTCGACGTGCTGGAGGCCTCCACCGGCCGCACCCTGCCCGTCGCGGCGCCCGTCGCTCCCCGCGCCGCACCGCCCGCCCTCGCCAGGCTGGCGGAGGCCGGCGCGGGCCCGCACCTCGTCTTCCCGCCCGACGGCGCTAACGTGCTCGTGGACGGCTTCGGCCCCGACGCGCGCGGCCTCGTGCTGGCGGGCAAGGGGGGGCCGCTGCGCTGGTTCGTCGACGGCGCCCCGCTGAACGGGGAAGCGCCCTCCGAAGCGCCGGTGTGGCGGCCGCGGGAACCCGGCTTCCACCACGTCACGGCGATCGACGCCCAGGGCCGCCGCGCGGACTCCCACGTCAGGGTCACCGCGAGCAGCTGACCGACGGTGTGGACGATCAGCGGTGGCGATAAGCGACTCCGTCTAGAGTATCGATGCGTGCCCCACCTTGAGGACGCCCTGACGAGCGCGGCGTGTCTGCGCGCGCTCGGCAACCGCAGGGGATGCTCCGAGCTTTTGGATGTTCGGGAGGACCGGACCTGGACTTCACCTTCGCCATCGCCCTGACGCCTCGCGCCAACGCCGGCGACTGGGAGCTGACGCAAGCCCTGCTCGGCCTCACCCTGGCCAGCCTCGCCGCCCAGACCGCGCCCGACTTCCGCGTGCTGATCGCCGGGCACGAGCGCCCGCGCCTGCCGAGTGATCGGCGGGTGGAGTTCCTGTCCGTCTCCTGGCCCGTGCAGCCGACCGGACCGCACAACGACGACAGCGGCCGCAAGAAGCACTGGCTGGCCGAGCGCGTGCTGGAACGGGGCGGTGGCCTGATGATGCTCGCCGACGCCGACGACTGGGTCGACCGCCGCACGGTGGAGAGCGCCCGTCGCGAGCTCACCGGCGATGACATCCACGGCGGCGTGGTCACGCACGGCCACGCCGTCGACCTCGCCACCCTGCGCGCCTCGCCGATCCCCGCGCCCGGCGTGTTCGGCGAACTCCACCGCGTGTGCGGCACCTCCACCATCACCGTGCTGCGGCCGGGCGCAGCGAGCGCCGCCGAGCGCGACCCCTTCTCCGCCCTGCGATCACACCATGCCTGGCTGGAGCGCGCGCCCGAGCTGGGGCTGCGCGTTCGTGTGCTGTCGACGAGCGCGGCCTACGTGGTCGGCACGTCGGTGAACCATTCGGAGCGGCTCGGTAATCATCCCGACTGGTTCCGCGGCTTCCGAGCCGCGGTGAACGCCCTCGGTGGACCGCTCGAGGCGGACCTCGCCGCGCACTACGGCCTGACCTTTCCGCAGCTTCGGGCGGTGTCGCGGCGCCTCCAGGCGGACGCGCCCGTCGCGTGAGCCGCCTGCGCCTTGTCCTGTTCACCGACAGCGCCGACCCGTCGGGCATGGGCGTCCACATGCTCGCCCTCGCCCGCTCGCTGCGGAGCGAGGCCGACGTCACCCTGCTGTTCGCCGACACGCCCGGCGCCCGCCCTTTCGCCGAAGCGGCCGCGCGCGAGGGCTTCGCCGCCGAGGCGCTGGCGATCGAGGACTGGACGGTGGAGGGCGCGCTGCGCCGCCGCCTCGCCGCGCTCCGTCCCGACGTGGTGCACGCCCACGCCGGCGTTCAGTGGGAGGGGCTGTGGATCGCCCGCGCCGTCCGCGAGGCCTGTGGAGCACCGACGGTCCGCACCGAGCACCTGCCCTACCTGCTCATGAAGCCGCAGGACCAGGCGGAGCACGCCGCCGCCCTGCCGGGCTTCGCCGCCGTGGTCTGCGTGTCGCGGGGCGCGAGCGCCGGCCACCTCGGCCGCGACCCCTCCGGCCGCCAGCCTTGCGTGATCCCCAACGGCATGGCCGTCCCGCCACGCCGGCTCGGACGCGAGGCGACACGCGCGGCCCTGGGCGTTTCGGAGGGTCGGCCGCTGCTGCTGACGGTGGCGCGGCTGTTCACGCAGAAGGGTCACGGCGTTCTGCTGCACGCCCTGCACCGCTTACGCGACCGTGACTGGAGCGCGGCCTGGGCCGGCGAGGGCGAGCTGTCGCCCGTGCTGGAGTGGGGCGTCGCGCGGCTCGGCCTCTCGGACCGCATCCACCTGCTCGGCCGGCGCGACGACGTGGGCGACCTCCTGGCCGCCGCCGACGTGTTCGTCCTGCCGTCCCTGTTCGAGGGCCACCCCCTGTCGGTGCTGGAGGCCATGCACGCCGGGAGGCCCATCGTCGCCACGGCCGCCGCCGGCACGACGGAGGCGGTGACCGACGGCCTTGAGGCGCTGCTGGTCTCGCCGGGCGACCCCGACGCCCTGGCCGGCGCGATCGCTGCGGTGCTCGACGACCCCGCGGCGGCCGAGCGCCGCGCCGCGCGCGCCATGGCGCGCGCGCAGGCCGAGTTCGGTGTCGAGCGGATGGCGCGCGAGACCCTGGCCGTGTACCGCGCCGTGCTCCAACCCACTCGCGAGACCGCTCCCGCATGACGCTCCGCATCGGCTTCATCGGCGCGGGCGGCATCGCCCACCGCCACCTGGACGTGCTCGCCGGGTTCGACGCAGCGGTGACCGCCGTCGCCGATCCGGCCCTCGACCGGGCGCGCGAAGCGGCCGAGCCCCGGGGCGCCCGCGCCTACGCCGACGCCGACGCCATGCTCGACGCCGAGGCGCTCGACGCCCTGTGGATCTGCGTCCCGCCCTTCGCCCACGGCGCGCCGGAGCGGGCGGCGCTCGCGCGCGGCCTGCCGTTCTTCGTCGAGAAGCCCCTGGGCGTCGACGCCGGCGCGGCGGAGGAGGTCGCGGCCGCCGTGGCGAAGTCGGGCCTGGTCACCGCCGTCGGCTATCACTGGCGCTGGATGGACCATGTGGACGTCGCCCGCGCCGCCCTCGCGCAACGGCCGGCGCGGCTGGTGAACGGCTACTGGCTCGACTCCACGCCGCCCCCGCGCTGGTGGGGACGGCGCGACGAGAGCGGCGGGCAGGCCAACGAGCAGACCACGCACATTTTCGACCTGGCGCGGTATCTTGTGGGCGAGGTGGCGGAGGTCTCGGCCTACGCCGCACGCACGCCGCGCGAGGCCTGGCCCGACGTGGACCTGGACGAGGCGAGCGTGGCGACCCTGCGCTTCCGCTCGGGCGCGGTCGGGACCATCAGCTCCACCTGCCTCCTGGGCTGGGGACACCGCGTCGGCCTCAACCTGTTCGGCGACGACCTCGTGATCGAGCTGACGCAGGGCGAGGTGGGCGTCTACGGCGCCGTGGGCACCACCGAGACGCACGCCGGTCTCGACCCGGTGATGCGCGAGGACCGGGCCTTCCTCGACGCGGTCGCGGGCCGCGACGGCGAGCCGCTGCGCTGCACCTACGCCGACGCGCTCGGCACCCAGCGCCTCACCGACGCCGTCCGCCGCTCCGCCGCCACCGGCGCCCCCGTCAAGCTGGAGGCCTGACCCATGCCCGAGGGTCGCATCGTCCGCTCGCTCGGCGTCCAGTCGCCCGGCCGCCTCAGCTACGCGGAGGCCTATACGGAGGGCCCGCTCGGCGACGGCATGTTCGCCCTCGAGACGCTGTACTCGGGCTTCTCGGCTGGCACCGAGCTGACCTTCGTCAAGGGTTTGAACCCTTACCTGCACGCCCGCTGGGAGCCGGAGTTCGGCGTGTTCGTGGAGGGCTCGGCGGGGATGAGCTACCCCGTGCCGTTCCTCGGCTACATGGAGAGCGCGCGGGTGGTGGAGAGCCGCACGGGCGCGGCCGCCGTGGGCGACGTGATCGGCATCGCCTACGGCCACAAGAGCGGCCACGAGGTCTACCCGCCCAACGAGAGCTTCGCGAAGCTGCCGGCCGGCCTCGGCCCGATGCTGGGCGTCTACGTCGGCCAGATGGGGCCCATCTGCGTGAACGGCGTGCTCCACGCCGACGCCGAGCTGGCCGACGGTCGCGTGAACCGGCTCGGCGGCGGGGTCGCGGGCCGGCGGCTGCTGGTGATCGGCGCGGGCGTGGTGGGGCTCCTGTGCGCGCTCCTGGCCCGGCGCGCGGGCGCGGCGGAGGTGGTGGTCGCCGACGACAGCGCCTTCCGCCGCGGCAAGGCGCAGGCGCTCGGCTTCGAGGCGGTGAGCGAGGCCGAGAGCTGGGAGCTGTGCAAGACGCGCTGGAGCCACGGCGGCTCCGGCGTTGTCGACCGTGGCGCGGACGCGGTGCTGCAGTGCCGCGCCTCGTCCGCGAGCCTGCACACGGCGCTCAAGGCCCTGCGGCCACAAGGGTCGGTGATCGACCTCGCTTTCTACACCAGCGGGGCGTCGGACCTGCGGCTCGGCGAGGAGTTCCACCACAACGGGCTCTCCATCCGCTGCGCCCAGATCGGTCGCGTCCCGCGCGGCCTGGGTTTCGCCTGGGACCGACGGCGGCTGATGGACGAGACGGTGGCGCTGCTTCGGGCCGAGGGCGAGGCGATCCGGCGCGAGCTGGTCACCGACGTCGTGCCGATCGCCGAGGCGCCCGCCTTCGTGGAGCGGCTGGCGTCAGAACGGCGTGACTTCCTGCAGATCGTGTTCGACTACGCGTGAGCGGCGGCGCGGAGCCCGCGCCACGGCGCGTCCTGTTCGTCTTCGCGTGGCTGGTGGTCGGCGGCGAGGAGACGGAGGTGCGGCTCCTCGCGCGCAACCTCGACCCGGCGCGCTGGCGGCTGGACGTGGTCGCCTGCTTCCGCAAGCCCGGCATGCCCGAGCAGACGCACAAGCAGCTGGAGGAGCTGGGCGTGGACGTGGACCGCACGCCCTACGACCTCTCCTACGACGACACGGTCGCCTACCTCGCGCGCAAGATGGCCGGCTACGACCTCGTGGTCGCCTGCCAGGCGGTGACCGACGTCGTGCTCGCGCTCGACCGCATGGCCTCGCCGCCGCCCCTCATCGAGCATGGCGGCCTCGTGGAGGAGGCGCTGCGCGGCCCCCGGCACAGAACGGCCCGCTACGTGGGCGTGTGCCGCTCCATCCGCGACGCGGCCGCCACGCGGATGCCGCCGGAGCACGCGCGCGAGATCCCCTCCATGGTCGACCTCGCCGAGTTCTCCACCCCCGACCGCACCGGCGTGCGCGCCGAGCTCGGCATCGCACCGGACGCGCCCGTGGTCGGCTGGCTCGGCCGGCTCGACCGCAAGAAGCGCGTCGAGGATTTCGTGCGCGCGGCGGCCCGGGTCCGCGACGCCCGTCCGGACGCCCGCTTCCTGGTGGTCGGCGGGCCGGACGCCTTCATGCCCGAGTACGCCGACGGCCTGCACGCGCTCGCCGCGGAGCTGGGCCTCTCGGACGCGCTCCTGTTCCTAGGCGACCGCGCCGACGTCCCGCGACTCCTGTCGGCGCTGGACGTGTTCTGCTGGCTGTCGCGCGACGAGGGCATGCCGCACGTGATCGCGGAGGCGGGGGCTGCAGGCCTGTCGGTGGTCGCCACCCGCGACAACGGCTCGGAACAGCAGATCGAGGACGGCCGCTCCGGCCTGTTCGTCCCGCACGAGGACCCGCCCGCCGTGGCCGCCGCCGTGCTGCACCTGCTGGACGACCCAGCTCTCGCGCGCCGCCTCGGCGCCGCCCTGCGGGCCGACGTGGTGGCCCGCTACGCGGTGAACGCGGTGCTGCCGCGTTGGGAGGCGCTGTTCGACGAGGTGCTGCAGGAACACGCCGCGCGAACAGGTGCTTGACGGCGCGTCCCAGGTTCCTGGATTAAGGCCTGCCGTGTTCGACGCCGACCTGCCCGCTCCGATCTCCCACGCGCCCGCCCGCGCCCGCCCGTGCGTGGCCGGCGCCGACGTGCCCTGGGTGCAGGTCGCGCCGGGCGCTCCCTACTTCGTCACCGACGACGGCGAGCCCTGGACGCCCATCGGCTATAACGACTCGATCAACTGGGTTGACCTGCGTCCGCTTTACAACCGGCGCGACCTGCCCGCCGTCGAGCGTCACCTGCGCTACGCCAGGAACAACGGCGGCGCCTGCATCCGGTTGATGCTGGAGTGCCTGCACGGCCACAACCGGCTGATGGAAGGCCCGCTGGGCGCGTTCCGCCCCCGCATGGTTCGGCTGTGGGACGATCTGTTCGCCCTGTGCGCCAAAGTCGGCCTGCGCATCCTGCTGACGCCGTTCGACACCTTCTGGACCTGGATCCACTGGCCGCGCCATCCCTACAACACGGCCAACGGCGGCCCCCTCGACTCGCCCGCGCGCATCCTGCTCGACCCGGGGGCGCGGGCGGCCATCAAGGCCCGGCTCACCTTCGCGGTGGAGCGCTGGGGCGGCTCGGGCGCTTTGTTCGCCTGGGACCTGTGGAACGAGATCCACCCCGCCCAGGCCGAAGACTGCGCCGACATCTTCCCGGAGTTCATCTCCGACATCAGCCGCCACGTCCGCGGGCTGGAGCTGAAGCTCTATGGCCGCAGCCACCCGCAGACCGTCTCCCTGTTCGGGCCGGAGCTGGCGTGGCGTCCGCACATGCCTCTGGCGGAGCCGATCTTCCGCCACCCCGACCTCGATTTCGCGTCCATCCACATCTACGCGGAAGGCACGATCGATCACCCGGCGAACACGGTCGACGCGGCGATCGACATGGGCCGCATCACCGCCGAGTGCCTGGCCGAGACGCCGCCGGACCGGCCGTTCCTCGACACGGAGCACGGGCCCATCCACACCTTCAAGGATCACAAGAAGACGCTCGCCGCCGCCTTCGACGACGAGTTGTTCCGCCACATGCAGTGGGCGCACATGGCGAGCGGCGGCGCAGGGGGCGGCATGCGCTGGCCCAACCGCCGCCCGCACGTGCTCACTCCCGGCATGCGCCGGGCGCAGGGGGCGCTGGCCCGCTTCCTGCCGCTGATCGACTGGCCGCGCTTCCGCCGCCGCAACCTGACCGCCGCGCTGGGGCTGGTGGGTGACGAGGCCGCCGCCTTCGCCTGCGGCGACGCCCGCCAAGCCGTCGTCTACCTGCTCCGCCGCGACCGCCTGGACGCCCGCGGCCGGGTCTCCGCGACCGACACGGTGAGGACCACCCTCGAGTTGCCGGGCCTGGAAGCCGGCACCTATCGCGTCAGCGCCTTCGACCCGCACGGCGGGCGCGTGACGGACGTGTTCACGGCCCGAACGAACGGCGCGACGCTCGCGATCGAGACACCCGCTTGGTGCGGCGAGTTGGCCCTGGCCGTCACGCCCGAGCGAGCGTCGTCCTAAGGTCAAGCGCCACCCTTTCCGGCCTGTCCCTAGGTCGTTGTGCGCGAAGCGGCGGGCGGCTCCCCGCACGCCCAGCTTCAAGCGGTGACGGCGGCGGCCTCGGGCGCATGCGGCTCGCGCACGGCGAGCGATGCGGCGGCCCCCGCGATCAGCAGGCCGCCTGCGAGCGTCAGCACGGCGCGCGGATCGCCGCCCAGCAGGGGGCCGTAGGCAAAGGGCAGCGTGGCGGCCAGCAGCAGCATCGGCACGACGATCATCATGTTGAACACGCCCATGTAGACGCCCGTGCGCTCCGGCGGGATCGCGCCGGCGAGGATCGTGTACGGGTTGCCCATGATGCTGGCCCAGCCCACGCCGATCCCGACGGCGGGCGGAAACAGCCAGGCCTTCTCGCCCACGTGCGGCAGCGCGAGCATGCCCGCGCCGGCCAGCAGCAGGCAGGCCGCGTGCACCCGCGCCGGGCCGAAGCGGCGCGACAAGGGCATCATGGCGAAGGCGGCCACGAACGCCACACCGTTGAAGAAGGCCGCCATCTCGCCGTTGGCCAGCACCGCGGAATGGAAGCCGGAGGAGCGCGGGTCGGCCGTATGGTAGATCGAGCGCCCGATCGCGTAGACCACGTAGCTCCAGTACGCCGCCATGGCGTACCACTGGAACAGGCTCACCCATCCGAGCTGGCGCATGGCCGGCGGCATGTCGCGGATGGCCGAAGCGATCTCGACCAGGGTCGCGCGCGCCGAGCGGGGCTGGGCGGCGATGCGCTCGCGCTCCGCCCCGGAGAGCCGCGGCTCGCGCACGCGCAGGACGGACCACAGGATGGTGGCCATCGACAGCACGGCCCCGAGCATGAACACCGCCCGAGTGGTGTAGGGGATGTGGTGCGCGTCCACCCAGTCCTGGTTCATCCCCGCCCACACCAGGAGGGAGGGCGTCAGGAAGGCGAGCATCTGCGCCAGCCCCGTGAAGGCGCTCTGCGTCAGGAAGCCGAACGGCCGCTGGTCCGGCTCCAGCAGGTCGGAGACATAGGCGCGGTAGGGCTCCATCGTCGTGTTGTTGCCGGCGTCCAGCAGCCACAGCAGCAGCACGGCCGTCAGGATCGTGCCCGACAGGGGCATCAGCACCAGGGCCACGGAGCACAGGACCGCGCCCGCCAGGAAGTAGGGGGTGCGCCTCCCCAGGGGGCCCAGGGTGCGGTCGCTCAGCGCCCCCGCCACCGGCTGCACCAGGAGGCCGGTGATCGGTCCGGCCAGCAGCATCAGCGGCAGGCGCGATTCCTCAGCGCCGAGGTAGCCGTAGATCGGCGTCATGTTCCCCTGCTGCAGCCCGAAGCTGAACTGCAGCCCAAGGAAGCCGAGGTTCATCTCGAGAATGCGCGACAGGCTGAGGCGCGGCTTGTCGGCGGGCCGGCGGACGTTCAGGAGACCTCCAGGCCGGCGGGGCGCCGGTGCAGTCGCCGAAAGCTTAGGACTCGCGCGACGCGACCGGCAACCGCTTGTTTGGCGCGCGTTCCGCTCACGTCCGGCGGGGCGCGGAGCGTGTCGGCGTCCGACGTCCGCGAGGGGCGAAGAGGGCCGTGATCATGCCTGTCGAGCTGGGCGTCATCGAGGGATTTTACGGCCGGCCGTGGACCTGGGCCGAGCGGGCCGCCGCCGTCGCCTTCCTGGCTCCCCACCGGTATGGCTTCTTCCTCTACGCGCCGAAAGCCGACGCCTATCTCCGGAGCCGCTGGCGCGAGCCTCACCCGGACGGCGAGGCGGCCGCCCTGGCCGCCTTGGGCGACGCCTGCCGGTCGAACGGCGTGCGCTTCGGCGTGGGGCTCTCGCCGTTCGAGCTGCATTTCAAGTTCGACGCCGCCGGTCGCGCGGCGCTCGAAGCCAAGCTCCGCCTGCTGGACGACGCAGGGGTGCAGGACCTCGCCGTCCTGTTCGACGACATGCGCGGGAGCGTCGCCGACCTCGCCTCGCGCCAAGCCGAGATCGTGCACTTCGCGGCGGCGCGCACCCGGGCGAGCCGGCTGATCGTCTGCCCGACCTATTACAGCGACGACCCCGTGCTCGACCGGGTGTTCGGGCCGCGGCCGGCCGGATACCTCGCCGACCTGGGCCGGCGGCTCGACCCTGCGATCCAGATCATGTGGACCGGCGAGGAGGTCTGCTCGCGCGAGCTCTCGCCCGGCCACCTGGACAGCGTCGCCGAGCAGCTGAGGCGCAAGCCGTTCCTGTGGGACAACTACCCCGTCAACGACGGCCCGCGCATGTCGCAGCACCTGCACCTGCGGGCCTTCACGGGACGGCCCGCTTCGATCGCCCCGCACGTCGCCGCCCACGGGATCAACGCCGCCTCTCAGGCGGTGCTGACGCGCATCCCGGCCCTGACGCTCGCCGAGAGCTACGCCACCGGCGACCGCTACAGCTACGGCGAGGCGTTCCGCTCCGCAGCGGAGCGGGTCCTCGGGTGCGACCTCGCCCGCCACGTCGAAGCCGATCTCGAGCTCCTAGAGGGCGAAGGCCTGGACCGCCTGGGCGGACGGCGGGAGGATCTGGGCGCGCGCTACGCCGCGGTCGACCACCCGGGAGCCGCCGAGATCGCAGCCTGGCTGGCCGGCGGATACCCGGCCGACGAAGACTAGGAACGCCGCAGGTCTGCAGCGCCCAGCTCCTCCCTGCCCTAGAAACGGTCCTGGGCTGAGCGTCACACCGACGGTCAGCCCTCGAAACCCTGGCCCGCCTGCGCCTTCTCCCGAAGCAGGGTGGACGGCTGGTAGGCGTCGCCGAGCTTGTCCGCGTGGCGGTCCAGCCCCTCGACGACCTTGTCGAGCCCGATCTGGTCGGCCCAGAACATCGGTCCGCCCGTCCAGGCGGGCCAGCCGTAGCCGTTCATCCAGACCACATCGATGTCGCCGGGCCGCTGGGCGACGCGTTCCTCCAGGATGCGTGCGCCCTCATTGACCATGGGGTAGAGCAGCCGCTCGCGGATCTCCTCGTCGCCGATGCTGCGCTGCGGCTTGCCGGACTTTTCGGCGAAGTCGGCGATGATCTCCTCGACTTTCGGCGAGGGCGTGCGGGTGCGGTCGCTGGCGTAGTCGTAATACCCCGCGCCGGTCTTCTGTCCGCGACGCCCGGCCTCGCACAAGACCTCGCGGATCGTCGACCCCTTGGAAGTCTCAGCGTTCCAGCCAATGTCCAGCCCGGCGAGGTCGGACATCTGGAACGGGCCCATGGGAAAGCCGAACTCGGTCAGCACGCGATCCACGTCCCACGGCTTGGCGCCCTCAAGGATCAGCGCCTGCGCCTGCTGCTGGCGCGAGGAGAGCATGCGGTTGCCGATGAAGCCGGGGCACACGCCGGACACCACCGCGACCTTTCCGATGCGGCGCGCCAGCGTCATGGAGGTGGCGAGCACGGCGTCGCTCGTCTTCGCCCCGCGCACCACCTCCAGAAGACGCATGACATTCGCGGGCGAGAAGAAGTGCAGCCCGATCACCGAGTCCGGCCGCTTCGTCGCCGAGGCGATCTCGTCGACGTCCAGGTAGCTGGTGTTGCTGGCCAGGATGGCGCCGGGTTTCACCGTCTCGTCCAGGCGGCGGAACACGTCCTTCTTCAGGTCCATGTTCTCGAACACGGCCTCGATGACGAGATCGCAGTCCGCGAAGGCGGCGACGTCCAGCGTCGGGGTGAGCAGGCCCATGGCCTTGTCCACGCCCTCCGGCGTCAGCCGCCCGCGCTTGGCGGTCGCCTCGTAGTTCTTGCGCATGGTGGCCACGCCGCGATCCAAGGGCGCCTGCTCGCGCTCGACCTGCACCACGGGGATGCCGGCGGACAGGAAGTTCATGGCGATGCCGCCGCCCATGGTGCCGGCGCCGAGGATGCCGACCTTGCGGATCTCGATCAGCGGCGTGTCGGCCGGCGCCCCGTCGATCTTGGCGGCCTGCCGCTCGGCGAAGAAGTTGTGGCGCAGCGCCTTGGACTGGCCGCCCTGCACCAGCTGGGTGAAGAGTTCGCGCTCGCGCTTGAGGCCCTCGTCGAAGGGCAGCTCCACCGCCGCCTTGACCGCCTGGATGCAGGCCACGGGCGCCTCGAAGCCGCGCATCTTGCGCGCGTTGTCCTTGCCGAAGCGGTCGAACACGCCCGGGTCCATCCGGTCGGCGTCGATCTTGTCGGCGCGGTCGCGCGTGCGCGGCGGTGACGCGCCGATCTTAGTGCGCGCGAAGGCGACGGCGTCGGCCTCCAGGGTCCCGTCGCCCACCACCTGGTCGACCAGACCGATCTCCTGCGCGCGCTGGGCCGGTATCGGGTCGCCGTTGACGATGAGGGGCAGCGCCTCGGCTACGCCCACCACGCGCGGCAGCCGCTGCGTGCCGCCGGCGCCCGGCAGGATGCCGAGCTTCACCTCGGGCAGGCCGAGCTTGGCGGAGGGGACCGCCACGCGGAAGTGGCAGGCCAGCGCCACCTCCAGCCCGCCGCCGAGCGCGGTGCCGTGGATGGCGGCCACCACCGGCTTGGGCGAGTCCTCGATGGCGTCGATGATCGCGCCGAGCCCCGGCCCGCGCGGAGGCTTGCCGAACTCGGTGATGTCGGCGCCGGCGAAGAAGGTCTTGCCGTCGCAGCGGATCACCACCGCTTTCACCCCGTCGTCGGCCGCCGCCTCGCGCATGGCCGCGTCCAACCCCTCGCGCACCGCAGCGCCCAGCGCGTTGACCGGCGGGCTGTCGGAGACGACGACGAGCACTTCGCCGTCCTTGTGGGTGGTGACGACGGACATGGCGGTTCTCCTGGCGGCTCCGGCGCTGGCGGCCGGTTTGCGCACGGGTTTCTAGGCCGCCGCCGCCGCGCGATCCAGACGACGGCCACGCCGAGACGGATCGGGCGCGCCTGCGCCCACGACGCCCGACCCTGCAGCCGCGACCTCCGTCGACGCGAGCCTGAGGCCGCCGATCATCGCGCTCGCAGCGTCGCGGCGGGACGGGCGGAGAGTGCGACGCCGGCGGCGGCCGCACCGGCCGCCGCGCACAGCACGGCCACGGCGACGAGGACGCTCGCCAGGGCCGGCCAGTCCACGCTCCAGCCGAACTTGAACACCAGCGTGACGATGGGCCAGGCCGCGAGCGCGCCGAGCGCCGCGCCCGATCCTCCCGCGATCAGCCCCACCGCCAGGTACTCCACCGCGTAGGCGCCGAGAACCTGGGCGGGACCCGCGCCGAGCACCTTCAGCACCGCAGCCTCCCTCGCCCTCGTGCTCGCGCCGGCGGCCAGCGCGCCCACCAGCACCAGGGCGCCGGCGAGCCCGGCCACGCCCGCCGCGCCGCGCACGGCGAGCGTCAGCTGGTCAAACAGGGTCGCGGCCGAGGCCAGTTGCTCGCGCACGCTGACGATGTTGACCAGGGGGAAGCTGCGGCCGAGCGCGGTCATCAGTGTCGCCTCCTGCGCAGCGGAGGCCTTGGCGATGGCCACGTGGCGCAGGTCGGCGCCTTCCACCGCGGCGGGGTCGATCACCAGCGCGAAGCTCGTGCCGAAGCCGCCCCAGTCGACGTGGCGCACGGCGGCGATGCGCGCGGGCAGGTCGCGGCCGAGCAGGGAGAGGGTGAGCGTGTCTCCCGGCTTCAGCCCTGCACCGCGGGCGAGCGTCTCGTCCAGCGCCACTTCGGGTGGCCCGGCGTAGTCAACGGGCCACCAGCGGCCTGCGGTCACGTGGGCGTCGGGTGGGGCGGGGCCGAGGGCGGCGACGGAGATGTCCTGGTCGAAGGCCCAGCGCTGGCCGGGGTCGATGCGGTGCAGGTCGACGGGGCGGCCGTTCAGGGCGGTGATGCGGCCGGTGGCGAAGGGCGCGCGGCGGTAGCGATCGGGCGTCAGCGGGCCGAGCGCGCGCGTCAGCTCGGCGTCGAAGGCGGCGGCGCGGTCGCCGGGAATCTGCGTGAAGACCAGCGACGGCGCGCTCGTCGGGGCGACGTCGCGGATCTGCCGCACCAGGCTGGACTGCACGAGCACGACCGTCACCAGCAGAGCCACGCCTAGGCCGATGGCGGGCGAGGCGGTGCGCGCGGCCGAGCGCGGCCCCGCCAGGTTGGCGAGCCCGATCCGCACGGCGCCGCCCGTCAGCCCGCGCAGCCGCCCCGCCAGGGCGGCGGCGGCGCGCCCGGCCGCCCACAGGGTGAGGAAGCTCGCCGCCACGCCCGCCGTCATGATCAGCGCCGTGACGGGCGTGGGCGCGGTGATGACCGTCAGCGCCACCAGTCCCGCCGCCGCCAGCGCCGCCCCGACGAGCTCGGGCCCGAAGCCGAGGCGGCCGGTCAGGTCCTGGCGGAACAGCGCGGCCGGCGGCGTGGCGCGCGCTCGCGCCAGCGGCAGGAGCGAGAACAGGGCGGCGGTGAGCGCGCCGAAGGCGGCGGCCTTGAGCAGCGGGAGCGGGTAGACGGCGAACAGCGCCGGGATGCTCAGCCGATCGCGCACCGCCCAGCCCAGCACCAGCGGCGCGATCGCGCCGACGGCGAGCCCGATCGCGATTCCGAGCGCCGACAGGGCGGCGATCTGCAGCAGGTAGCTGTCCCGGATCAGCGCCGCGTCGGCTCCCAGCGCCTTGAGCACGGCGATGCCCGGCTTTCGCCGCTCCAGGTAGCTGGACACGGCCGTCGACACGCCCAGCCCGCCGGCGATCAGCGAGGCGAGGCCGATGAAGCCCAGGAAGTACTCCAGCTGATCGATCAGCCGTCCGAGCCCCGCCGCCGCCTCGTTGCGGCCGCGCAGGCGCGCGCCGCTGTCCGGGAAGGCCCGCTTGAAGGCGGCGATGACCGCCGCCGGGTCGCGCGGCGCGGCGAAGGCGGTCCGGACGGTCTCGCCGAAGAGGCTGTCGGCCGCGAGCAGGCCCGAGCGCTCCAGCGCGGCCGCCGAGACGATCACTCCTGGGCCCAGGGCGAAGCCGCGGCCCAGCCGGTCGGGCTCGCGGGTGATCACGCCGCGGACGACGAAGCGGGCGTCGCCGATCAGGAAGCCGTCGCCCACGCGCAGGCCCAGACGGTCGAGCAGCGCCGGCTCGACCACGGCGCCGGGGCCGGCGGGGCCGTCCGCCAGCGCCCGCGGCAGATCGGTCGCTCCTGACAGCCCGACTTGGCCCACCAGCGGATACGCGGCGTCCACGCCGCGCACCTCCGCCAACCGCCGGCGGCCGTCCGGCCCCTGCGCCATGGCGCGGACGCGCAGCACGTCGCTGGTGCGGCCGAGGCGCGCGAAGGCGGCGCGCTCGGCGGGCGTGAAGCGGCGCGCCTCCACCGAAGCGGCCAGGTCGCCGCCCAGGATGCCGCGCGCCTGCGACGCCAGCCCCTCGCGAAAGGCCTGCGCCGTCGAGCCCGCCGCCGCCAGCGCCGCCACGCCCAGGGCGAGGCAGGCCAGGAACACGCGGAAGCCGGCCACGCCGGAGCGCAGCTCGCGCCGAGCGAAGGTGAGGGCGAGGCTCACGCTGCGAGGAGCCGGCCGCCGGCCATGCGCACCGTCCGGTCCGCGCGGGCGGCCAGCGCCGCGTCGTGGGTGACGAGCACCAGCGCCGCGCCCGTCTCGGCGAGGAGCTCGAACATCAGGTCGGCGACCACGGCGGCGTTGACGTCGTCCAGGTTGCCGGTGGGCTCGTCGGCGAACAGCAGCGCCGGGCGCACACCCAGCGCCCGCGCCAGCGCCACGCGCTGCTGCTCGCCGCCGGAGAGCTGGTGGGGATAGTGCCGCCGGCGCGCGTCGAGGCCGACGCGCTCCAGCCAGCGGCGCGCGGTGGCCATGGTGTCGCCGCGTCGGTCGATCTCCAGGGGCGCGGCCACGTTCTCCTCGGCCGTCATGTTGGGCAGCAGGTGGAAGCTCTGGAACACCAGCGACACGCGGCCGCGGCGCAGCTTGGCGCGACCGGCCTCGTCCAGGCTCGCGAGGTCGGTCCCGAACAGGCGCACCTCGCCGCCGGTGGGCCGCTCCAGCCCCGCCGCCACCGAGATCAGCGACGACTTCCCACAGCCGGACGGCCCGGTGACCGCCACCCGTTCGCCCGCGCCCACCTGCAGGTCAGCCCCTCGAAGGATCTCCACCGGGCCGGCGCTGGAGGGCAGCGTCAGGTCCACGCCCCGCAGCCGCAGGGGAGGCGTCGCGTCGCCGGGGGTGGGAGATGTTCGGGAGATCACTTCGCCCTACATGGGGGCCGCACCCATGCCTGTCTTCGCCCTCCCCCGACGATCTCTCGTGTTGGCCGTCGCCGGCGTGCTGGCGGCGACCGCGCCCGCCTCGGCAGCGCCGCCGCAGGTGGTGACGCTGCTGGGCGACTCGATCACCGCCGGCCTGGGACTGCCCGCGGCCGAGGCCCTGCCGGCGCAGCTGCAAGCGGCCCTGGCGGCGCTGGGCGTGAGGGCCGTGGTGCGCGGCGCCGGCGTCTCGGGCGACACCACGGCGGGAGCGCTCGCGCGGACCGACTTCAGCGTCCAGTCCGACACGGCCGTGTGCGTGATCGAACTCGGCGGCAACGACTTCCTCCAGTCGCTCGGCCCGGCGGACACGGAACGCAACCTCCGTGCGATCATCGCCAAACTACAGCGCCGGCGCATCGCGGTGGTGCTGGCCGGCGGCCGCCTGCCGGAGCGCGAGACCGGCGCCTACGGCCGGGAGTTCTCCGCCGTGTTCCCCCGCGTGGCGAAGTCGACGCACGTCGTCCTCGCGCCCGACCTGCTCGAGCGCCTCCTCACCGACCGCACCCTGCGGCAGGCCGACGGCCTCCATCCCAACAGCGCCGGCGTGAAGCTGCTCGCGGCGAGGTTGGCTCCATCCGTCGAGCAAACCCTGCTCAGGACGGACCGCACGCCGCGCCGCTGAGCGGACGTCTCAGGCTCCAGAAAACCGGGGTCGGCGCGAACCGGCCTAGTAGTCCGCCTTGAGGGCGACGTAGAAGCTCGACTGTCCCTCCGCGCGGGCGTTCTGCACGCCTGGGCCGCCGGCTCCGATGAGAGACCAGTGGTCGCTCAGTTTCAGGAGCGCTCCGAGGTTCACGCCCGTGAAGTCGGCGCCGTCCCGGGCGTCGCGGGTGTGGTGGTACACCTCGGCCCCGAGCGACAGGCGCTTGGTCAGGGCTCGCGTGACGCCGACGCCCAAGAGCCAGAAGTCGCGCTGGTCAGGGCCGGGGTTGAAGGTGAGGCCGCCTCCGCCGAACACCGCCCACGGGCCGAAGTCCTTCTCCGCCCAGACAGGCAGGAGCAGCTGGACGTGCCCGGTCCCGAGGCGGGTGCCGCCCGTGGGCGTGATCACGCGCGGGAAGACGGCCAGGTCGGGCGCGAGGCTCGCCTTGTCCTGGTGGAGGAAGCGGTACTTGGCCGCCAGCTCCACGTTGCTGAGACCCGCCCGCCCCTCGCCCGTGTCGAAGCCCAGCGGGACCACGGCGGTGAGCTGCAGGTCCTCCGCCCCACCGTAGTTGATGTCGAGACCGGCTTGGCCGCCCGTCGCCCCGTCCGCCCGGACCCCGGCGACGAAATTGTAGACCTCCCAGTGGCCGCGGTCGGTCGGCGCGGGATCGTCGGTCACGAACGGCGGGCCCGCGCGCGCCGGCGTCGTCGCGCCCAGCGCGGCCGCAAGCAGGAGCATCGCCGCGCTCGATCGAGGGAGCCCTCGCCGCCGTCTCACGGTTGCGCGCATGACCGCTGTCTGTAGAGGCTCCGGCATATCCGACCAGCCCGGAAGACTCCGATGCCGAAGCTCACCCTCCTCGCGGCCGCGGTCCTCGCCGGTGTGACCCTGGCATGCGGCGCCCCGGCGCAGGCGGCGGACGGGCCGGCCTACGCCCTGGCCAAGTCGCTCCCGCTCGGCGCGCCGGACCGGTGGGACTACGTCGTCGTCGACCGGGCGAGCGGTCGCGTGTTCGTGGCGCACGGCGACCGGGTCGCGGTGGTCGACGGCAGGGCCGGGACGCTGGTGGGAGAGGTCACCGGCGTCGCAGGCGGCACGCACGGCACGGGCGTCTCCACCGCGACGGGTCAGGGGTTCACCGACGACGGCCGGGCGGGAATGGTCGTCGCGTTCGACCTCAAGACGCTGAAAGTCGTCAAGACGATCCCGGCGGACAAGGACGCCGACGCGATCGCCACGGACAAGGCGACCGGCCACGTGTTCGTGATCGAGGGCGATCCGGGCGCGATCACGGTCATCGATCCCAGGACCGACACCGTGGTCGCCACCATCAAGGCCGGCGAGAAGATGGAGTACGGGGCCGCCGACGACCACGGCGAGGTCTACGTGGCGGGCAACGAGAAACTGGACCTGCTCCGCATAGACGCGCGCACCAACACCGTGACCGCGCGCTGGCCCACGCCGGACTGCACGAGCCCGCACGGACTCGCCTACGACCCGGCGGGCCGGCGGCTGTTCATGGGCTGCATCAACTCCAAGCTGATGGTGGTGGACGCCACCTCGGGCCGGGTGGTGACTGAGCTGGCCATCGGCCGGGGCAGCGACGCCGTCGCGTTCGACCCCAAGCGCAAGCGCGTGTTCTCCTCGAACGGCCTCGACGGCACGATCACCGTCTACCAGCAGCGCACGCCGGACACCTACGAGGTGCTCGCGCCGGTGACGACGGCGGTCAGCGGCCGGACCATGGATGTGGATCCCGCCACCGGACGCCTGTTCGTGGCCGCCGCCCAGACCGACCCGCCCGCAACGCCCGGCGGCCGCCCGCGCGCCCGGCCCGGTACGCTCAGCCTGCTGATGTTCGATCCGATCCCGTGAGCCGACGGCCGTGACCGCAGCTTCGCCCACCGGCCGCTCCCTCGCCCACGAGGCGCTGAGCAAGGCGCCGCCGGCGATCCTCATGTTCTGGGTCGTCAAGATCTGCGCCACCACGGTCGGAGAGACGGGCGGAGACGCCGTGTCCATGACGCTGAAGGCCGGCTACCTCGTGGCCACGCTGATTTTCCTGGCGTTCTTCGCCGTCACCCTGGCGCTCCAGCTCCGGGCCACGCGCTATCACCCCCTGACCTACTGGCTGGTCGTGGTGGCGACCACGACCGTCGGGACCACCACGTCCGACTTCATCGACCGCACCCTGCACCTGGGATACGTGCTGTCCTCGGCCATGCTGCTGGGCCTCGTGATCACGGCGCTGGTCGCTTGGCGACTGACCGCCGGGCGGATCGCGGCGGACCGGATCACGACGCGGACGGACGAGGTCTTCTACTGGCTGACCATCCTCGTCTCGAACACGCTCGGCACCGCCCTGGGCGATTTCTCCTCCGAAGCCCTGCCCGATGTCGTGGGCAGGCTGGCTCGGCCCCCCCTCGGCGGGTGGGACGCTTGGGGCTTCGAGATTGCGGCGGTGGTGTTCTCGGGGCTGATCGCGGTGGTCGCCGTGCTGCACCTGCTGCGCTGGCTGCCGCAGGCGGTCCTGTTCTGGGCGGCCTACGTGCTGACCCGGCCGCTGGGGGCGACGCTGGGCGACACGCTGACCAAGCCGCACGTCCAGGGCGGGCTCGACTTCGGCCGCTTCGCCGCCACCGCGATCATCGGCGCGGCCATGGTTCTCCTGGTGGTCGTCACGCCTCGCCTGAGGCGTCCGGCGCAGGCCTAGCGCTCTAAAAGCGGCGCGCGTCGATTACGGCTCCCGGACGCCTTGGGAGTTGGCCGTCCTCAGGGTCGTGTTCGCGGGAGCGGACACACCGGCGCTCTCGACGTGGCTCCGACCGCGGAAGCACTCTCAGATCGTCAGGATGAAGCGCGTCCACGGTCCGCCGTCGGCCGTGTCGACCAGCGCCACCTCGCCGCCCAGGCTGCGCATGGACGAGCGGGCGAGGTGCAGGCCCACGCCCGAGCCGCCCGCCTTCCCGGTGGTCAGCGGCAGAAAGATGCTCTCCACCTCCGCGGGCGGCACGCCCGGGCCGGTGTCGCAGACCTCCAGACGTGCGCCGGCCGGCAGGGGCTCGACCACGACGCGCACGGCCGAGCTGCCCCCCTGCGGCGTCGACGCGGCCGCCTCCACCGCATTGACGAGGAGGTTGGTCAACGCCTGAACGACGAGGTCGGGGTCGGTGACGCGCACTAGGGGCTCGGCGGGTCGTCGGAGGGAGACCCGCACGCCCTGCGCGTCCGGACGAGCGCGGACGAGGCGCACCACGTCCTCAACCAACTGCGCCACGTCCACCGCACGGGGGCGGGGCTCCGGCAGGCGGGCCGCCGCGCGATAGCCGGCGACGAAGTCCGCCAAGCCGCCAGCGCGCCGGCCGATGGTGGCCAGCGCCTCCCGCACCTGGCCGACGGCCTCGTCGTCGGGACGGCCGGAGAGGAGGTCGGCGGCGGTCTCGGCCAGAGAGGTCACCGGGGTGAGCGAGTTCATCAGCTCGTGGCTGAGCACCTGCAGCACGCGGCGCAGGGTCTCGGCCTCGGCCGCGTGCACCTCGGCCTGCACGTCGAGGAGCGCGGCGAGGCGGAGCGCCGCGCCCGGGGCGCCCACGTCGGCGAGGCTGAGGGCGTAAAGGCGGATTGCACCGCCGCCGACGGCCAGCGACAGGCGGCGGCGGCCTCCGGCGGCATCCTCGCGCAGGGCGCGCAGCAGCTCGGGCGCGGGGCGGGCGAGCCGGTCTTCGGTGTCGAACAGCTCGCGGGCGGCGCGGTTGACGGCCCGCACCGTCCCGGTCGCCTCCAAAAGCAGCAGGGGCGCGGGCGCCTCGTTCAGCAGCGCGCGCAGGAGCGGGACGTCGAGCGGACGCGCCGGCGTCTCCTGTCCGACGCCGCGCACCCGTCGGAGAGGGGCCTCTTCCAGCCGCGCGAACGCCAATACCGCGCCGGCGAGCGCCGCGGTCAGCGCCGAGGCGTAAAGCCCGTGCCCGCCCGCCCAGGCCGCGGCCGCGCCCGCCGCCAGCACGCCGGCCTGGGTGGCGACGTCGCGGACGACGCGCTCAGAGGCCATGCTTGGCCATGCGGCGGTAAAGGGCGGCGCGGGTCAGCCCGAGCTCACGCGCCGCGTGGCTGACGTTGAAGCTCCAGCGCTCCAGCGCCGCCTGCAGCATCGCCTTCTCGCTGCGAGCGAGGTTGAGGTCGGTTGATCCCCGCGCCGCGGAGTCGGTCGTCTCGCCTACGAGTTCTTCCGGCCGCACCGGACCGTCGCCCAGGAACGCTGCGCGCTCGACCAGCAGTCGCAGGCCGCGCGCTTCGTCGGGCCAGGGGCCGATGAGCGTGGTCTCAGTCTCGGGCGGCAGCGTCCGCGGCGCGACGCCACGGCGTCGGGCGACGAGCGCCAGCCAGTGCCGCGCCAGGAACACCGCGTCCGCGCCGCGCCGGTGCAGGGGCGGCGCTTCGATCTCCAGCGCCGCGAGCCTGTAGAGCAGCTCGCCACCGAGGCGGTCGCGCAGGGCGGCGGGCGGCTCGCGGCTCTGCGCGATCACCCGCACGGGCGAGGGCCGCGCGAGGGCGGAGGCGAGCGTCGCCTGTCCCACGGCGTCCAGCGCCTCGACGCCTTGAAGCGCCAGCGCGCCCGGCTCCGCAGCCGCCAGCACGGCGAGCGCAGGCCCGGGACCTTGGCCGCGCAGATCGACCTCCACCCAGCGCCCGGCCCGTGGCGAGCCGGCGTGCAGGAGCCGCGAGATCAGCGACTTGCCCGCGCCCGCCGGACCCCAGACCAGCACGGAGGCGTCGAGCGGCGCGGCGCGGCGGACGAGGTCGCGCACCCGCACGGCCTCCGCGCTTTCGCCCAGCCACGCCTCGCTGTCGGAAGCGGAGGCGCGCTCGGCGCGGCCGCGGGCGACGGCGGCCTCCATGACCGTCGCCAGCTTGCGGTTGCTCCACGGCTTGGTGACGAAGTCGGTGGCGCCTGCGCGCATGGCGGCCACGGCCATGACCACGCCGCTGTGCGCGGTGACCACCACCACGGGCGTGCTCGGCGCGGCGGCGCGCAGGTCGGCCAGGCACGCCAGTCCCTCGTCGCCGCCCGTAGCTCCGCGACGGAAGTTCAGGTCGAGCAGCACGGCGTCCACCGGTTCGGCGGTGATGGCCGCCAGGGCGGCGGCGGGGTCCTCGGCCTCGCGCACGACGAAGCCGCACCGGCGCATCAGCAGCACGGCCGCGCCGCGCACGTCGGCGTCGTCCTCGACCACGAGCACGACCGGAGCGCCGCCGGACGGGCTTGACGCGGGATCAGACATGTCCGTTTCCGGACAGTGCGTCCGTTCGCGGACGGCGGGCGATGCGCGAGCCCAATAGAGACAGTTCTTTCAACAAGTTAGGTGCTGACGAGCTGAAGCGTACACTCGCGGCGTGACTTCAGACAGCCCACCGCCCGCCTTCGTCGCCGCATCGGGCGCGCAGATGGACCGCGTCGTCGCGCGCCGTCGCCTGCCGCGCGCGTGGCTCTGGAGCGGAGCGGCGGCGCTGGCCGTCGCGGCTGTGGCGGGCCTCGTCGCCCTGCTCCCGCCGGCGGACAGCCTCGTCATCCCGCGAGCGGAGGCGGACAGCGCGGTCGTGCGCCGCGCGCCGTTCGACGACTACCTGCCCGTGCGGGCGCAGGTCGAGCCGCTGCACACCACAGTCGTCGGTGCGGTGCAGGGGGGACAGGTGGCCACCGTCGTCGCGCAGGACGGGACGCGGGTCGCCGCCGGCGCGGCCCTCGTGGTGCTCAGCAATCCGCAGCTGCAGCTCGACGTCACCGCTCGCGAGGCGCAGATCTCGTCCAGTCTCGGCGAGGTCTCCGCCCAGGCGCTGACCCTGCAGAAGGCGCGCGCCGACCGCGAGCGCGAGCTTGCGCAGGCGGCTTACGACCTCGGCAAGGCGCAGCGCGACCTCGACATCCGCCAGCGGCTCCACGCTCAGGGTTTCGTCTCCGACGCGGGGGTGAAGTCTTTCGCGGAGGAGGCGGCCTACGACACCGCACGCGTGGAGGCGCTAAGGTCGTCGGCGGTGCGTGAATCGCGGCTCGCGGACGCGCAGGCCGCAGGGGTCGGCCGCACCTCCGGCGACCTCGCCCGCAACCTGGCCGAGGTGCGCGCCAGCCTGGGCGCCCTGACCCTGCGCGCGCCCGTGGCCGGCCGGCTCACGGGCTTCGACCTGCAGCCCGGCCAGACGCTGAAGCCGGGCGACCCGGTGGGGCGGATCGACGACGAGACTGCAAGCAAGCTCATCGCCGACATCGACGAATTCTACCTGGCCCGCGTCACGCCCGGCCAGCGCGCCACCGCCGAAGCCCCCGAGGGCGGGCCGCCGCTGCAGCTGAGCGTCAGCCGCGTCCCGCCGCAGGTGAAGGACGGCCGCTTCCGCGCCGAGCTCACCTTCGACCAGCCGCCGCCCCGGCCCATGTCGCGCGGCCAATCCGCGGACGTGCGCATCGTGCTCGGCGCCACCCGTCCTGCGCTCGTGTTGCCAGCCGGACCGTGGGTGGAGGGCGGCGGCGGCGTGGCCGCCTGGGTGCTCGACGCCACCGGTCGTCGCGCCCTCCGGCGGCCCCTGACGCTCGGCCGCCGCAACCCCGAGCAGGTGGAGGTCACGAGCGGCCTGCACGCCGGAGAGCGTGTGCTGACCACCGTCGACGCGCGCCAAGCCAAGTTCTCCACCCTGATCCTGCGCTGAAGGAGCCGCCCGTGATCGATCTGCAGGACATTCAGCGCCTCTATCGATCCGATGAGGTCGAGACGACGGCGCTGCGCGACGTGAACCTGCGCATCGCCGAGGGCGAGTTCGTCGCCATCATGGGCCCGTCCGGCTGCGGCAAGTCCACGCTCCTGAACGTGCTGGGCGCGATCGATCGCCCGACAGCCGGCCGCTACCTCTTCGAGGGCCGCGATCTCACGGGCGTGCCGGAAGCTGAACTGTCCAAGCTGCGGCGCGAGCGGCTGGGCTTCGTCTTCCAGTCGTTCAACCTGATCGACGAGCTGACCGTCCGCGAGAACGTGGAGTTGGGCGTCGTCTACCGCCGCATGGCCGCGAAGGAGCGGCGCGAGCGGGTGGACGCTGCGCTGGACCGGGTGGGGGTGGCCCACCGGGCGGGCCACTATCCGCACCAGCTCTCCGGCGGGCAGCAGCAGCGCGCCGCCATCGCGCGCGCCGTGGTGGGCCGCCCGGCGCTGATCCTCGCGGACGAGCCCACCGGCAACCTCGACAGCGAGAACGGGGCGCAGGTGATGGACATCCTGGCCGCCCTGAACGCCGACGGGGCCACGGTGGTCATGGTCACCCACAGCCCCAGCCATGCCGACTTGGCGCGCCGCCGCATCGAAATGCTGGACGGCCGCGTGGTGATCTCGGCGACGGCGGCGCTGTGATGTTCGGCCACTACGCGCGCACGCTCTTCCGCAACCTCACGCGCCATAAGCTCTACGCGGCGATCAACGTGCTGGGACTGGCTGTGGGCGTCGCAGTATTCCTGATCCTGTCGATCCTGGTGCGACGGGAAAGCAGCTACGACGCGTGGCTTCCCGGCGCGGACAACGTCTACGCCCTGACGATCACCAATCTTCGTCCGGGCGCCCCGCCCGAGAGGGGCTACACGACGCCGGGTGTGGCGCTGCCTCTGCTGAAGCAGGACTATCCCCAGATCGCGGCGGGCACGCGCCTGATGAACGTGCGCGCCTACGCCTCACCGCCGGGCCGCACGCATGTCGGGCTCAACCTCGGGCTGGTCGACCGCGACTTCGGCCGCGTGCTCCCGCTGCCGATGCTGGCGGGCGACCTCGCTGCGCTGAAGGACCCCGCAGCGGTGGCGGTGAGCGCGTCCACGGCGCGCAGGCTGTTCGGATCGGCGGACGTGCTCGGTCGTGACCTGCCCATCGAGATCGACAGCCGCGCTCAAGCATTCCGCGTCGGCGCGGTGTTCCGCGACCGTCCCGATCCCAGCATGCTGAACGAGTTCGAAGTGCTCGCCCAGCTTCTGCCGGACCGGACCACGTCGGTGGATCATGCGCTCACGAGCTGGTCCCAGTCCTCCATGTTCACCCTCGTTCGGATCGACCGCCCGTCCGACGCCGCGGCGGTCGCCGCCGACCTGCAGGCCTTCATGAAGCGGCGCGGTTCACGGGAGGAACTGGGCGAGCATCCCGAGCGCGGCGTGATGCCCGGTCTTCGGCCGCTTCGGACGATGCACTTCGACGTGCGCGCTCGGGGGCTGCAGCAGCCGACGGTGGAGCGGTCGGTGGTGGCCGGCATGACGGCGCTGGGCTTGGCGACCCTGCTCCTGGCCGTGGTCAACGCTGTGAACCTCGCCACCGCCAGATCGGGCCTGCGGGCGCGCGAGGTGGCGTTGCGCAAGACGCTGGGGGCCTCGCCCCGCGCTCTCTTCGTGCAGTTCATGGTCGAGGGAGCGGTGGCGAGCGCCCTGGCGGTGCTGATCGGTCTGTCGCTGGCCGAGCTGACCCTGCCGGGAGTCAACGCACTGCTGGGCTCCGACCTGAAGCTGCACTACTTGGGTCCGGAGGGCTTGGCGGCGACGCTGGCGGGTCTCGTGGCGCTCGTGACCGTGCTGTCGAGCACATACCCGGCCCTGGTTCTCGCGCGGGTGCAGCCGGCGGCGGGGCTCGCAGCCGCTCGAGGGCCGGGTGGGGGCCGGGGCGCCGGACGCGTGCGTGCGGCCCTGGTGGGGCTGCAGTTCGCGGCCTCCATCGCGCTGATCGTCTGCACCGCTGTGGTCCTGAGCCAAGCCGCCTACGAGCGGCGCGCCGACCCGGGCTTCTCGCGGACGGATCTCTTCGAGATCGAGGGCGGCGATGCACCGGAGTTCGCCGGCCGCCGCGGCGCCCTGCTCGACACGCTGCGCGCCACGCCGGGCGTCGCGGCGGTGGGGGTGACGGACCGGGGTCCTCATAACGAGAACGCCTCCTCGTCCAACATAGGCCGCGCTGGCGGTACCGGCGGTCCAGATCCTATCCTGGTGGAGGAGACCACCGGGGGCGACTACTTGCGGGCCTACGGCGGCCACCTGCTGACCGGGCGCTGGTTCGACGCGGCCCGCGGGCTCGACGACCGCCGCGGCCGGGAGATCAAGGCGGGGCTGAACGTCGTCCTCAATCGCGCCGGGGCGGAGGTGCTGGGGTTCGCGTCCCCGGAGGCGGCGATCGGCCGGACGCTGCTCTGGGGCGACAGCACGCCCATGCAGGTGGTGGGCGTGATCGAAGACCTTCGCTTCCTGGGCCCGCGGCAGAAGGTCAGTCCCGCCTTCCTCGTCCACGACTCGGACTTCGAGCGGGGCGGGCGGGCGACCGACTGGATCTTGGCCGTGCGCAGCCGGGGCGGCGATCCGGCCGCCTTCAAGGCGCGCTTGGACGCCGTGCTGCGGCGGCTGGGAGCGGCGGACGACCTGCGCGTGCGCCCGGTGACGGCGGTTTTGGACAGCTACTACCGGCCGGATGAGCGTTGCTCGCGCGTGTTCGCCGTGGGGGCGGGGCTCGCCGTGGCGCTCGGCTGCGTCGGGCTCTACGGGCTCGCCGCCTTCACCACGGCCCGGCGCACGCGCGAGATCGGCATCCGCAAGGCGCTCGGGGCCTCCACCCGCGATGTGCTCAGGCTCCTGGTCGGCGAGTTCCTGCGCCCGGTCCTATGGGCCAACCTGGCCGCGTGGCCCCTCGCCTATCTGGCCATGCGCGCCTGGCTCTCGGGCTTCGACCAGCGCATCGCGCTCGGGCCGCAGTACTTCGTCGGAGCGAGCCTGGTGGCGGTCGGCGTGGCCGCCGGCACGGTGGCCGGGCAGGCGTGGCGGGTGGCGCGGGCGGAGCCGGCGCGGGCGCTGCGGCATGAGTAGGCGCAGCCTCGTACTCACCCTGGTGCTCGCGGCGGCAGGCGGCGGCGGAGCGCAGGCGGAGACCTTGGCCGAGGTGCTGCGCGACGCCTTCGCCTCCAGCCCGTCGCTCGCCTCCGCGCGGGCGGGACAGGCGGCGCTGGCGGAGAGCGTGGCGCAGGCGCGGTCGGCGGGCCTTCCTCAGGCGACCCTCACCGCCTCGGCCCTCTACGAGCGGCAGGATCTGGGCGCGTCGGCCTCGGGAAATCAGGTGGTGAGCGCGGCGGGCGGGCTCGTCTCCTCCAGCGGCGGCGGGTCGCGGATCGAGACCAACGCCGGCCAGGCGCAGCTCGCCGTTTCGCAACCGCTCTACACCAGCGGGCGCGTCACCTGGTCCGTGCGCGCCGCCCGCGCCCGCACCGAGGCCGGAGCGCAGAACCTCCGCGCCGTGCAGGCGCAGGTGCTGCTCGACGCGGTGACCGCCTACGCCGACGTGCTGCAGGCGCAGGAGGTGCGCCGCGTGCGCCGCGCCGACGTGGACACCCTCACCCGCGAGCGCGACGAGGCGCAGGCGCGCTTCACCGGCGGTCTGGTCACCAAGACAGATGTGGCGCAGGCGCAGGCCCAGCTCGACGCCGCCTCCGCGTCCGTGGCGCAGAGCGAGGGCGCGCTGGACGCCGCCCGCGCGGAGTTCGTCGCCGCGGTCGGCCGCCCGCCCGGGGAGCTCGCCGCATCCGATGCGGTCGCCGACCTCCCCGCCAGCCTCGACGCCGCCTTCGACCGGGCCGAGGCGACGGCGCCCGCCTTGTCGCAGAGTCTCGCGACCGCCCGCGCCTCGGAAGCGGCCGTGCGGCTGGCGCACGCCGACCAAGGTCCGAGCGTCGTCCTGCAGGGCGCGCTGGGCTACGTCGGACCGGTCTCGCCGCTCGCGCCGCGCGACTACGACCGCGACATCACAGCCCAGGTGGTGCTCACCCAGCCGCTGCTCACCGGCGGCCTCCTCTCCTCCCTGACCCGTCAGGCGCGCGACCAAGCCCAGAGCGACCGCCTGATGGTCGAAGCCGTGCGCCGCCAAGTGGTGCGCAAGACCGCTCAGGCGTGGAGCGCGCTGGTCGCCGCCCGCGGCGCCGCAGCGGCCAGCACGGCGCAGGTGCGCGCGGCCGAGCTGGCGCTGGCGGGCGCGCAGGCGGAGTACGCCTTCGCCCTGCGCACCACCCTCGACGTGCTCCTCACCGACCAGGCGCTGCGCGCCGCCCAGCTCTCGCTCGCGCAGAACCGCCACGACGATCTCGTCGCTCAAGCCCAGCTCCTCGCCGTGATCGGCGGGCTGGACGCGCCCGCCTAGTGGACTCTGCTGCGGTGCGGGAGTCCTCCTGACGTCGGCTGGTCCTCACGATCGAAGGAAGCGGCCGATCGCCTCATTGAGGAACTTCCCGTCCTCCGGGTTGCTGGCGGCGCCGGCGGTATGGCCCCATAGGGAGGGTATCGGCCGCAGCTCGACCTTCGGAATGAAGGCCGCCTCGTAGCTGGCGTCCTCCAGAGGGAAATAGAGGTCGGTCGCGGAGGGCATGTAGAGCACGGGCGCCTGGATGGAGCGCAGCGCCTGCTCTGTGTTCCCGTCGAAACCCGGCGTGCCGCCCACGTCGTGGTGCTCCCACGTCCGCATCTGGAGGATGAGGTCGTTCGCGTCGGCCTTCGGAATGAAGCCGTGGCGAAACCTGTCGATCACCTGCGCAAGGGTGTCCTTGGGCGCATCCACCTTCCACAGCTCGCGCCGCCACCACTCCTGCGAGTACAACCAGGGCGCCCAGACCATGCCGAAGGCGCTGAGGCCGGCCTCGGGCTGAGCCGCGTAGTCGCCTCCCTTGAAGGCCGGGTCTGTGACGATCGCCTGGATCTGGCTCTCGAGCCTCACCACCCCGTGGGGGTAGCACTTGGCCGTGGCAGAGGTGACGACGATCCGACGCGCGAAGTCCGGGTGGCTCACCGCCCACTGGAACGCCTGTTCTCCGCCCATGGAGAAGCCGATCACCGCGTCGAGGCGTCGCACGCCCAGGTGCTCTGTAAGCAGGCGACGGCAAGCTTCGACGTTGTCGCGGATGGTGGTGATCGGAAAGCGCGGACCGTGATGCGGCTCGGGCGTGTTGCTGGGCGAGGACGACTTGCCGTTGCCGAACAGCTCGGTGGCCACCAGGAACCGCGTGGATGGATCGAGGGCCTTGTCCGAGCCGATGAGCCAATCGTACCCGCTCGCATCCGCCATGTAGTGGGACGGCAGCAGCACGGCGTTGTCCCGCGCCGCGTTGAGCTTGCCCCAGGTGGCGAACATCACCGTCGCACGGGGCAGGACGACCCCGCTCTCCAGCCGAAAGTCACTTAGAGTGAAGGCGCGGCGCCTCCCGTCCGGTTCGACCGCCGCCCGCACGGGGCCGCCCGCGGCCGCCATCGCCGCGGTGGCCACCATCATCCGTCGGCGATCAACGCCCGCATCCCCCGTCATGACACCTCCAGCGACCCGTCACCTTGCCGATGTTCGAACCCGCATCATAGGGCGCGAGCGACGGCTCCGCCTTTCGCCCCCCCTGTTCAGTGGAGGAGGTCTCTTGCAGCCGACCGGTCGAGCGGTCTACGAGCAGCGCCCTCGTCGCGCGGCTCGCTAGCGAGAAGACTGGTGCAGCTTGAACGACGCCCCCGCCCAGAGTCGGCGGCCCGCCAGCAGGGCACACCCATTCCTGCTCCTGTGACGGCTGACCCGTTCCACGAACGGGAGCGGGTCCGTCCCATCCTCGTCATAGCACCGCTGTACCAGCGGCCCGACTTGGCCCTGCAGCTCGCCCAGTCGCTCATCAGCTGCACGGGGGAGCTGAGAGCGCTCAAGGCGGAGGTCGTGCTCTACAACGACTCTCCGGAGGACGCCGCCCTGGCGTCCGCCCTGGAGAGCCTCCTGCCGCGGCTTCGCAGGGCGACGACCTGCCGGCTCGAGACGGCCGAGAAGAACCTCGGCTTCGTGCAGACTGCCAACCTCGGCCTGGACGAAGCGCGGGCGCGGGGATTCGACGCCCTGCTGCTGAATTCCGACACGGTGCTGACCCCCGGAGCACTCTCCGAGATGGCCCGCGTCTCGCGGCTCGACCCGATGATCGGCTTCGTGAACCCACGGTCCAACAACGCCACCCTGGCCACCCTGCCGTTCCAGGAGCGGTTCCGCCACCTCCGCCCGGCGGAGGCGCGCGCGGCCTGGGCGGAGCTGGCCCCCAGGCTTCCCGAGCTGAGCTACGTCCCGACGACGGTGGGCTTTTGCGCCCTGATCCGCTGGACCGTCCTGGCCCAGTTCGGCCTGCTCGACCCCATCTTCGGGCGCGGCTACAACGAGGAGAACGACCTCGCCATGCGGGCGGGACGGCGCGGTTACCGCGCGGTGCTCGCCAACCACGCCTTCGTCTGGCACGAGGGCGGCGCCTCCTTCGGCAAGTCGGTCTCCTCGACCCTCGAGGACCGCAACCGCGCGATCCTCCTGCGGCGGTATCCTGAGTACCCCGGCCTGACCGAGGCCTATTTCGCATCGCCCGAGCAGAGGGCCGAGCTCCTGCTCGGAGCGACCCTTCCCGACGCGAGCGGCCGGTTGGACGTGGCGCTCGACTTCTCCAGCTTCCTGCCCGCCTACAACGGCACGTTCTCGGCCGGCGTGCAGCTCCTCGAGAAGGCGGCCACGCTCTGGCGAGAGCGCTTCAACCTGCACGTCCTCTGCTCGGAAGAGGTCTACGCCTTTCACGGCCTGAAGCGCTTCGGTGCGGAGCGTCGCGATCCGCACGGACCCGAGGTGTTCGCGGCGATCTTCCGCGTGGGCCAGCCTTACGACGCCGGCGCGGTGCAGCGGCTGGTCCTCAAGGGCGCCGCGGTCGGCGTCTACATGCTCGACACGATATCCATGGACTGCACCCAGCTGGCCGACCCTGGCGTGGTCAGGCTGTGGGCCTTCGTCTGCGAGCAGGCGGACTTCGTCGTCTCCACCAGCCGGCTGACCTTCGAGCAGCTGAGCCGCCGTTTCCGCCTGGGCCCGAGGGTGCGCCACCTCCGCAGTCTGCACTCCCTGGACCTGGACGACTACGGCCCTGGGCCCACGGCAGGCGAGGTCGCCCCGGTCCCGCCGGGCTACCTCTTGGTGATCGGCAACCACTACGCCCACAAGGACGTGGCGCCCGCGGCCAACGCGCTCGCGGCGGCCGATCCCGACCGCACGGTGGTCGTCCTGGGTGCGGCGGCCGAGCCGGACCTCGGACCGCCGGACGAGGGCGTCCACGCGCCGCCGACGCTGGCGAGGCGGCCGAACCTGATCGCGCTGAAGGCGGGCGCCCTCTCGCCCGCGCAGGTTTCGGCGCTCTACGCGGGAGCCGCGGCGGTGGTCGCGCCAAGCCACTACGAAGGGTTCGGCATGCCCGTGCTGAACGCCCTCGCCGCACGCCGGCCCGTCCTGGTGCGCCCCCTGCCGGTGTTCCAGGAATTGCGCGAGCGGCTGGGCGGGGAGGCCAACCTTCACGTCTTCCTCACCAGCGAGGAGCTCGTCGCATTGGCGGCGTCCCGGCCCGTGTGGTCGCAGGAGGGCGCCTCGCCGGGCGTGCCGGGCGACGGCGACCGCATGGCGCGTGAGATCGGCGAGGCGGTCGACAGCGCCATCGCCGCCGTCGACTACGCACGCATCGTGCACCGCATCGCCACCGTACCGGGGGTGGCCGCTGCGCCCGCCGCGTCTTCCGCGCCGGCCACGCCGGAGGCGTTCGTCGCCCGCGCCGTCGCCCGGCGGGTCGAGGGCTGGACGAAGGCCGTGGTTTCCACACCGGGCGTCATGCTCGTGCTGCGTGCGATCGTGCGGAGCGTCCGCCGCCTCGTCGGGCGTCCGCGTTGACCTTGCCGGAGATCGAGGGCGCCTTCGACGGCGTGGCGGATGGGGCGCTGAAGGGCTGGGCGTGGCGGCCGGCCGAGGTCGAGGCGGTGGTCGAGGTCGAGGCCGTGGTCGACGGTGTCAGGCGATCGGTGACCCGGGCCGACACCTTCCGAGGCGATCTCGAGAGCGCCGGCAAGCGCGGCGGCTGGTGCGGCTTCTCCCTCCCGCTCGACGGCGCGTTCGGCGAGGTGCGGGTGCGCGCTCTCGGGCCGCAGGGCGCGATGGAGCTTCCGGGCGGCCCGATCTGGCTTGCGGCCGCGGGCGAGGATGACGCGCGGAGCTTCCGGACAGAGACGGGCGTCTGCGGTCGGCTGGACGAGCTCGGCCCCGCCGCCGCCGCCGGCTGGGCGCGCCGGCTGTCCGAGCCGATGCGGGGCGTCGAGCTGGAGCTGTGGGACGAGGACCGCCCGATCCTTCAGCTCACCGCCGACCGCTGGCGCAACGACTTGGAGGAGCGGACGCAGGGAGATGGCCGCTGGGGCTTCCAGGCTGCGCTGCCGACGAGCCTTCGCGACGGCCGCCCGCACCTTCTTGACCTGCGGCTCGCCGCGGGAGGCCCGTCGCTCCTTCCGCAGCCGATCCCGGTGATCTTCCCGGCGGAAGAGGGACCGGTCGCGCTCCCCGGCCAAGCCGCCACGCCGGCTCCGACGCGCGCCACCGTCGGCGCCCGCCTTCGTCGGCGGCTCGGGCGGCCGTTCCTCTCCGTCGTGGTCAACTTTCACGACATGCGTCGGGAGGCGGAGCGAACGCTGACGTCGCTCTCCCGCGCCTACCAGAGGGACGTCGACGACCTCGCCTACGAAGTCATCTGCGTCGACAACGGGTCGGACCCGCCGCTCGAGAAGGCCTGGGTCGAGAGCTTCGGCCGCGAGTTTCAGCTCTGGCGACCGGCGACGCCCAGCGCCTCACCCTGCGCGCCCATCAACGCCGCCGCCCGGATGGCGCGCGGACGCCACCTCGCGATCATGATCGACGGGGCTCACCTGCTCTCCCCAGGCGCCCTCGCGGAGGCGGCGGCGGTGCTGCGCCGCGAGCCGGAGGGGCTGGTCGCGCTCCGGCAGTGGTTCGTAGGCGGCGACCAGCGGTGGCTGGCCGAGGCAGGCTACAGCCGCGGACGCGAGGACGTGCTGTTCGCCCGCATCGGATGGCCCGCGGACGGTTACGGCATGTTCCGCATTGCGGCGCCGGTGAACGAGGGCCCCGATCCGTGGTTCGGCGGCGTGAGCGAGAGCAATTGCCTGTTCGTCCCCGCCCGCGTGTGGCGCGCCATCGACGGTTACGACGAGCGCTTCGACGCCGCGGGAGGCGAGTTCGCCAACCTCGACCTGCTGCGCCGCGCGGCGGACGCGGCGCGCGGGCCTGTGACCTGCCTGATCGGCGAGGCCAGCTTCCACCAGTTTCACAGCGGCACGACCACCAACGTCTCCAACCTAGAGAAGGAACGGCGCGTCCAGGGCTACGCGCGACGTTACGCCGAGCTCCGTGGCGGGCCTTTCGATGCCGTGCCTGCGACGGACGTCCGCCTGACGGGCGCGGTCCGGACCAAGCTGATGATCGGCTTGCGCCAACGGCCGACCTACCCCGCTCCCCTCGGGGTCACGGCCCGGGCGCGCCCGGGCGGACGCCCGGAGCTGTTCGACGACGGGGCGGAGACGCACCTGCGGTCGGCCTACGCCGAGCTCGGCCTGCACGAGACCACCCGCTGGCTGGGCGAGCCCGTCCGTTTGGCGCCGACCGACCTGGTCGCGCTCCAGGAACTGATCGGGGAGACGCGCCCGGACCGCATCGTCCTCACCGGCGGCGACAAGGGCCTCGTTCTCTTCGTCCGTTCGCTTCTCGGGCTGCTGTCGCTGGACGAGGCCCGCATCGTCCTGGTCTCTCGCCAGCCGCCGTCATGGGCCCTTCCGGACGGCGTCCAGCTGATCCTCGCCGATCCGCACGCAGCCGCGACGCCGCGGCAGGTCGCGCAGGCGCTCGGCACCGTCGAGCGCGTGCTGGTGCTGTTCGACCCGCCGGACCGCCCCGGCCCCGCAACCGCCGAGCTGGCGCGCTACGCCGAGCTGGTGAGCTACGGCTCCTACATCGTCTATCTGCGCTCGGCGCTGGGGCAGCCGTGGCTGGGCTACTCGACCCGCTGGCCCTGGACCGCGATCCGCGCGCTCACCGAGCCGGGGCGCGCGTTCGCCGTGGACCACCGTTTCGACAGCCACCTCGTCACCAGCTGTCCGTCGGGCTTCATCCGCCGGATCGGCGGACTCATGGAGCTCGCGGACCTGCAGCCGGCGCTCGACGAGCTGGACGGCCTCTAGAGGAGCTTGCGCCCTGTACCGGTTCTGGAACCGCTTCATCGGCCCCCTGGTCGAGACCGTGAAGCCTGCAATCATCCTGGAGGTCGGAGCCGACTTCGGGTGGAACACGCGCCACCTGCTGGCCTACTGCCGCGCCTCAGGCTGCCGGCTGGACATCGTCGATCCGGCTCCGCGCGCCGAACTGGCCGAAGTGCTGGCGCCGTACGGGCCCGAGTACACGCACGTCGCGCTGAAGAGCGTCGACGCCATCCCGCAGCTCGCCACGCCCGACCTCGCGCTGATCGACGGCGATCACAACTGGCACACCGTGCGCACCGAACTCGCGCTTGTGTTCGGCAAGGCGTCGCAGACGGGGGCGGTCCCGCCGGTCACCCTCTTCCACGACGTCGCGTGGCCCTACGCCCGGCGCGACATGTACTACGACCCGGAAGCCTTCCCGCCCGAGCACCGACGCCCTTACGCCTATCTCGGCCTTCGTCCCGGAGAGCCCGGCCTGGTCGAGGGCGGCATGAACGCGATGCTGGCCAACGCGCTGGAGGAGGGAGGGCCGAGGAACGGCGTGCTCACGGCCATACAGGACTTCCTGGCCGAGACGCCGGGCGCCTTCGATTTCCACGTCCTGCCGTTCTTCAACGGACTGGGCGTCCTGATCCCCGCCGCGCGGCGCACGGCCGAGCTCGAGCGGCTGGTGTCGAGCTTCACCGAAGCGCCGTCGCTGCTGGAGACCGTCAAAGAGCTCGAGCTGCAGCACATGCAGGCGCGCACCGAGATGGCGCAGTTGCGCGAAGCCCTGACGCGTCGCACCGACGCCCTGAAGCGGGCGCGGGCGCTGCTGGAGGAGCGCGCCGGCCGGATCGCCGCGCTCGAAGCGGACGGCGCCTCCACGACCTCCGGCTAGCGCCGGAGCGAGAGCGGCGCTTGGTCCAGCGGGAAGCACGAGCCGGCGAACATCCACGTCTCGATGGCCAGCCGCTCGCGCGTCATGCCGGGCCGAACGCCGGTGCGGTGCAGCAGCAGATGGTCGAAGAAGAGCGCGTCGCCCGGTGCGAACACCGGGCTGACGGTCGGCGTCTCGCGCGCTGCGTCCTGCACCACGCCGTCGCCCACGGCCCAGTCGAAGTAGGAGCCGCGCGTGCCGGTCTCGAACAGGCCCGCGGCGCGGCGTGGAAAGATCTCTAGGCCCGGCGCGTCCACCCCGCAGTCCGACAGGGACAGCCAGCAGTTCACAGAACGGATGCCGAGGCCCAGGAACGCTCCGTCCTGGTGCCAGCCCGTGCCGCTGTCCGCCGGCACTCGCCGTAGGGTGGACTTGCGCACGGAGAGGAACGGCTCCTCGCCCAGGTAGTCGGCGACCGCCGAGACCGCACCGCAGCGGTGCAGCACGGCGATCAGCTCGGAGAGCGCGCGGGGCGAGTCGGGCGTCAGCACGCCGCCGCCGTCGAGGGTGAACTCGCGGCTGGCGGCGATCTCCTGGTCGATGGCGCTGGAGGAGCGGTAGGGGGCGTACCAGGGCGTGTCGACGCCCTCCGCCCCGCCATGGTGCCAAGCGCGGGCCGCCTCGAAAGCGCGATCGACCGCCTCCACGAGCCGGGCCACGTCGGGCGCGTCCACCAGCCCGCGGACCAGGAGGCAGCCGTGATGCAGGATCGCCCCGCCCATCACCGCGCCGGTGAGCCCGTCCGCATCGATCTCCGGCACGGCCCCGCGCAGGCTCGGGAACGGATCCGGCAGGCCGGGCGGCCAAGGCTCGGCCGCGCGGCCCGGCGTGAACGCCTCGCGCCGCCAGCGCGCGGTCTCCGCGTAGAGCGCCGCATCCTTGTCCAGCGCCCGCTCGGCGAGCGCGACCGCTTCGTCGTGGCGGCCCTCGCCCGCGAGCCGCCGCGCGCGCGCCGCCGTGGCTCTGGCCGGAGCGAAGAAGTCGCGTACGAACTGCAAGGTCAAACTGCCTCTCTTCCGGGCCAAACCTACGCGCGCGGCGAGCGCGCCGCCAGACGAGGCCGTTCAATCGGGATCGAGCGCCGCCTCCTCGCACACGACGTCCGTCGCCGCCCGGGCGCCCGCGAGCCAGCCGGCGTCGGTCGCTGGAGCCGCGGCCGGGGCGGGCGTCGGCTCCCCCGGAGCTTCGACGAAGTGGCGGAAGAACAGCCGCATCACATGGTCGACGCCTTCGGGCGTCACCGAGCGCAGATCCTCGGCGAAGTAGGCGCCGCGAGCCGCGGGTGAGGTGATCACCTCGTAGGAGGGGAAGTAGGCCACGCCCGCGCGCCGCGTCGCCGTCTCCGCCGCGACGCGGAGCACCGCCTTGGACCAGGTTGTGGACGTCCACACGTGTCGCGGCTCCGCGGTGGCGGCCAGCGGCACCGGCGAGACGGTCAGGACGACGCGCAGCGCCGGGTTCACGGCCCGGGCCTCCTCGATCAGCGCCTCCAGGTCGGCGGACGTCTCGTCCGCGTCCAGGTTGCGGAACGCGTGGCGGTCGGGGTCGAACTCGCCCGCCAGCACGCCCGGGCAGACCGGGAACACCGCCCCGTCGACGCGCGAGACCCAGCACTCCGTCAGGCCGAGCGTGAAGACCAGCACGTCCGCCGACTCGAACATGGCCCGGACGGCGGCGAGGTGGCGGACCCGGTCGGCCTCCAGCTCCTCGCGGGTCGCGAAGCCGCCCGGCTGCACCGCGGGCCGGAACGGGTCGAAGGCGCGGCCGCCCTCGCCGAGCCAGACGTCCTCGGCGGGCGCGAACCGGCCGTAGGCGCGACGCAGGAGCTGCAGGGCTTGCCGCGGCGTGTACAGGTTGCCGTAGCGCGCCGTGTACACGCCGTAGCCGAACGCCTCGGCGGTCTCCGGCGGCAGGATGGGGTGGGCGCTCTCGGTGACCAGCGGGCGGAAGCCCCGCGCCCGGAGGCCTCGACCGATGTGCTGCGCGAAGCAGCTGCCGGCGGTCGCCACCCGGTCGCTCGCCGCAATGCGGAAGGGGACGGGACCCACGGGGTCGATCTCGCCCGGAGGCGTCGCGGCCATGGCGGCGCGCCAGCGTCGGGCGGGGGGCGTGTCCCGGTACGGGTGGCTCACGGCGCGACTCCGACCACGTTCAGCATCAGCCGCCCGTAGCCGGCCCCGGCGTGCAGCCCGTCGCCGTCCAGCTCGGGCCTCAGAAAACCCTCGGCGTCGAGGGCGGTGTCGGGCGGCCAGGCGAACGTCCAGCCGAGCCGGAGGCTCTCCGCCTCGATCATCTCACAGTGTAGCCGCCACAGCTTGAGCCGCAGCCAGCGCGGCGCGATCACCTGCTCCCGGCCCGGAAAATAGTCCCAGGGCACGAAGGGCGCGATCCGTTCGGCGTCCGCCAGGGGCGGCGGCGGCGCGAGCTGGACGACGGGGCCGCGCGCCACCTTCGCGAGCGCCTCCATCAGTGCGAAGAACTCGCCGGCGATGGCCGCCAGCGCCGCCCGCACCCCATCGGCCGGAACCAGCTCGCGCGTATCGCCCAGCGGCAGCTTCGGCCGGCTCGGCAGCACGAAGTCGAAGGCCCGAGGATGTTCGGCCAAGCCGAGCACGGTGTGAGCCGAGCCGCCGATGCAGGAGACGACCCGCGCGCCGCGCGCGATCCTCCGCCGCACCGGCTCGCTGTAGCGCACCTCGTCGTCGTCGCGCAGCACCGCGCCGGGCTCCACCCAGAACGACACCACGTCGAAGCGTGCGGGATCGCGCGGCAGGGCGTCCGCGACGGCTTTCACGTGGCTGTGCCCGATGGCGAAGACCGGTTCGATCAGCGTTTTCGCGTCGCCGTCGCGGCGCGAGAAGGCGACAAGCTGCCGAAACCGATCCATGCGCTACTGTGCCATGTTCCCGCGAGGCCGCCACTCCGGGCGGCCAGGGCAAGTGAGGGCGCGGCTCAACGTTCTCGAGGCGCGACGTACCGCGCTGGAGCAGGAGCTCGAGGGCGGAGCCAGTCGACACGGGTTTGGTGCTGCACCCGGCCGGCCCAGCGCTTCCGGGCCTTGGCCGAGCAGCTGAACACCGTCCTCGCGCTGGAGCACACCTAGAGCGGCGCGCCGCGCGCGAAGCGTTCCGGGCCTTGATCCGCAAGGTGGTGGTGACGCCGCTGCCGGAGCGCGGCCGGTGTGAGGTGACGGCCGTCACCGAGCTCGCCGCCCTCGTCTCGGAAGGCGGCGGCGGTCGTATCAAATCGTTGGGTGCGGGGACAGGATTTGAACCTGTGACCTTCAGGTTATGAGCCTGACG
>CAXTBN010000007.1:0-34756 GCA_964242895.1 uncultured Caulobacteraceae bacterium
AGGTGCCGATGGACATGGGCGAGGTCGCCTTGGCCACGCGCAGCATGTTGTAGAAGCGCTTGGGCGTGTGCAGGTCCCAGATCAGCAGCGGCGCGCCCAGGATCGGGGCCAGCGTCGCCAGCCATCGCCCGCGACGCGCCAGGCCCGCATGGCGCTCCGGGTCTACCGCCTCCGCCAATCCCGAGATCAGCGAGGCCGAACCGCCCAGGCCCGCCACGAAGATGTAGGCCCCCACCATCCAGTTGTTGAACGGCGCGGGCTTGAGCTGTCCCCGCCCGTAGTAGGTGGGCCCGTCCCAGCCCGGCTTCTCGCCCTGGCCGGTGTGCGGCGAGGGCGACGGGGTGACCTCCTCCTCGCGCGGCCCGGGCTCGGACTTCGCGCGCGCCTCGGTGCCGCGGGGGGCGCGGTCCCAGTCCGTCGGGCGGGCGGCGGCGGAAGCCTCGGTCACGCCCGACGCTCCTGGCCGGCGAAGGCCAGCAGCGTCGCGGCGGCGAAGGCGGCCATGGCCAGGAGCCCCGCCGTCAGCGCCGGCTTCACGCGGATGGAGGCGCGGGTGGGGGCGACGGGCAGGTTGTAGACCTCCGGCCGCTCGGTCAGCAGGAAGAAGGCGTTGAGGTGGCCCAGGTCGCCCGTGGCCCCCGGCGTGCCCGGCGCGCCGTAGAGGTAGGCGCTCTCCACGCCGCGCCCGTGCAGGTGCTCGACGCGCTCCTTGGCGCGCTCGACGAGGTCGCCGACCTCGCCGAACTGGATCGAGTCGGTGGGGCAGCTCTTGGCGCAGGCCGGCTCCAGCCCGCCCTTCAAGCGGTCGTAGCAGAGGGTGCACTTGTGCGCCTTGCCGTCGATCTTCGACAGGTCGATCACGCCGAACGGGCAGGCGGGGATGCAGTAGCCGCAGCCGTTGCAGACGTCCTGCTGGACGACCACCGTGTCGAACTCGGTCTTGAACAGGGCGCCGGTCGGGCAGGCCTCCATGCACGGCGGGTTGTGGCAGTGCTTGCAGACGTCGCTCATCATCAGCCAGCCGGACTGGAACGGCGTCTCGACGTCGGTGCGCAAGCCGCTGTCGCCGGTCTTCTCGACAAAGCTGACGTGGCGCCAGGTGTTGGCGGAGAGCGCGCCGGTGTTGTCGTAGCTCTGGCCGGTCAGCCCGAGCTGGTCGGCGGGCAGGTTGTTCCACTCCTTGCACGCCACCTCGCAGGCCTTGCAGCCGATGCAGACGGTCGTGTCGGTGAAGAAGCCATACGACTTGCCCGGCTCGATCAGCGAACCGCAGGTGAGCTCCGACTCGTTCGGGATCAGGCCGGGGAGCTTGGACTCGGTGTGGCTCTGGACGCGGGGGCTGACGAACATCAGGCGGCGAGCTCGATCCGCTCGGCCAGCATCCCGACCACCAGGGCGACGTCGCGGTAGGTCACCGTCACGCGCGCCTGGCGCTTGGCGAGCGGCCGCAGCTGCGTCGTCTCCAGCGCCGCGTGGGGCGACAGGATGAACAGGTGCCCAGCGCCCCCGTCGTCCACCAGTTGGAAGCGGCCCTCCTGCACGATCGTGACCCGTCCCGTCAGGCTCGGCATGACCGCCCTCCCCGCCTCCTGCAAACCGCGCCGGCCCGCGGCGGTTGCGCGGACGGACGACAAAGGACGCGACAGGCGGACGCACCCTATCTAGGATCGCGGTGGATCGGAACCGCAGTGTTTCTCTGCGGTTAGCGGACCACACCCGCCGGAGGCCGCATGCCCGCCCTGCGCCAGACCCTGCTCGGCCGCGCCACCGACTTCCTGCGCGACTGGACGTTGCCGCGACAGTTCGCCGGCCAGAGCGTTTACGCCGAGGGAGCGCAGAGCACCGCCTCCAAGGAATGGCGCCCGAGGCTCGAGGAGGCCGACACGATCGGCACGAGCGTGTGCCCTTTCTGCGCCGTAGGGTGCGCCCAGCTGATCTACGCCAAGGACAAGCAGCCGATCCACATCGAGGGCGACCCGCGCTCGCCGGTGAACCAGGGCACGCTGTGCCCCAAGGGCGGCGGCACGCTCGGCATGCTGCTCAGCCCCAAGCGTGTCTCCACCGTGCTGCACCGCGAGCCGGGCGCGACCGAGTGGACGGTCAAGCCGCTCGAATGGGCCATGCAGCGCGTGGCCGAGCTGACCAGGAAGGCACGCGACGAGACCTTCGTCCACAAGCGGCCCGACGGCCGTGTCGTCAACCAGACGCTCGGACTGGCGACGCTCGGCGGCGCCACCATGGACAACGAAGAGAACTACCTCATCAAGAAGCTGTTCGGAGGTGGCCTCGGGCTCACAAGCATTGAGAACCAGGCCAGGATTTGACACTCCTCATCGGTTCCTAGTTTAGGAACCACTTTCGGACGCGGCGCGGCGACCATGGCCCTGTGGGACGTGGAGAACGCCGACTGCGTGATCGTGATGGGCTCCAACATGGCGGAGAACCATCCGATCGCCTTCCGCTTCGTGGTGGAGGCGCAGCGCCGCGGCGGCAAGGTCATCCACATCGACCCGCGCTTCACGCGCACCTCGGCGCTCGCCGACATCCACGCGCCGATACGCTCAGGCTCGGACATCGCCTTCCTGGGCGGGCTGATCCGCTACGTGCTGGAGCACGACCTGTGGTTCAAGGACTACGCCTTGAGCTTCACCAACATCGCGAAGATCATCACCGAGGAGTTCGACGATCGGGAGGACGGGAGCGGCGTCTTCTCCGGCTTCGATGTCGACACCAAGTCCTACAACGAGAAGAGCTGGCAGTACGAGGGCAAGATAATGCCCTCGTCCCTGGCCAACCACCGGGTGCAGGGAGCCGACCCGGCCGCCTACGCCAGCATGAACGAGGGGCCGGCGGCGGAGGACCGCACGCTGCAGCACCCCCGCTGCGTGTACCAGATCCTGAAGCGGCACTACGCCCGCTACACGCCCGAGGTGGTGGCCGAGATCACGGGCTGCCCGGTCGAGACCTTCGTACGCATCGCGCAGACGCTGGCCGAGAACTCCGGGCCCGAGCGCACCACCGCGCTCTGCTACGCCGTCGGCTGGACGCACCAGACGGTGGGCGTGCAGATCATCCGCGCCGCCTCGCTCCTGCAGGGGCTGATGGGCAACATGGGCCGCCCGGGCGGGGGCATCATGGCGCTGCGCGGCCACGTGTCGATCCAAGGCTCGACCGACATCCCGACGCTGTACGACCAGCTGCCGACCTACCTGCCGCAGCCCAGCGCCAGCCTGCACCCGACGCTGGAGGCTTTGCTCAAGCTTGAGACGCCGACCACCGGCTGGTGGGCCAACCTGCCCAAGTACATGATCAGCCTGCTCAAGGCCTGGTACGGCGACGCTGCGACCAACGACAACGAGTGGGCCTACCAGAACGTCCCCAAGCTCACGAGCGACTGCTCCTACGAGCCCATGTGCCTGTCCATGGCCAACGGCGTGGTGAAGGGTCAGTTCATCTTCGGCCAGAATCCGGTCGTGGGCGCCGTCAACAGCGAGCTGGTGGAGAAGGGCCTGTCGCGCGTGCCCTGGCTGGTGGTGCGCGACTTCGCCCTGACCGAGACCGCCGATTTCTGGCGCGACGGCCGCCGCGTGCGCAAGGGCGAGATCAAGCCCGAGGAGATCGACACGGAGGTGTTCTTCTTCCCCGCGGCCATGCCGGGCGAGAAGGAGGGCACGGTCACCAACACCAGCCGCATGGTGCAGTGGCACGACAAGGTGCTCAAGGCGCCGGGCGACAGCCGCAGCGACCTGTGGTTCGTCCACCAGCTCGGCCTGCGGCTCAAGGCGATGTACGCCGACAGCACGCTCGAGCGCGACCGGCCGATCCAGGAGCTGACCTGGGACTACCCGGTCACCGAGGAGGACGACGAGCCCGACGCCGAGGCCGTGCTGATGGAGATCAACGGCTGGACGGTCGCCGACCGCAAGCAGCTGGCGGGCTTCACCGCGCTCAAGGACGACGGCTCCACCGCCTGCGGCGGCTGGGCCTACAGCGGCATCTTCCCCGAGGTCGGCAAGAACATGTCGCGCGGCCGCCGCCCGGACGGGCCGGGCGAGAAGACCAGCCACTCGGGCTGGGCCTACGTCTGGCCGTCCAACCGCCGCACCATGTACAACCGAGCCAGCGCCAAGCCCGACGGCACGCCCTGGTCCGAGCGCAAGAAGATGATCTGGTGGGATGGCGACGCCGGCAAGTGGACCGGCTTCGACGTCCCCGACTTCGTGGCCGACAAGGCGCCCACCTACCGCCCCGACTGGTCCAAGAAGCCGCACGGCATGGACGCCATCGGCGGGGACCAGCCCTTCATCCTCAACGCCGACGGCCTGTTGCAGCTGTTCGTCACCACCGGGCTGAAGGACGGCCCCCTGCCCACGCATTACGAGCCGCTGGAGAGCCCCGTCTCCAACCGGCTGTACCGGCAGCAGGCCAACCCCACCGCCAAGCACTGGAAGCGGCGCGGCAACGAGATCCACGACAGCGGCGACCCGGCCTTCCCCTACGTCTTCACCACCTACCGGCTGACGGAGCTGCACTGCGGCGGCATTCCCACCCGCATCATGCCGCACACCGCCGAGCTGCAGCCGGAGGCGTTCGTGGAGGTCTCGCCGGAGCTGGCGCGCGATCTGGGGATCGTGAACCTGGGCTGGACGGTGATCTCGTCCAAGCGCGGCGAGATTGAGGTCAAGGCGCTGGTGACCGAGCGCATGAAGCCGTTCCGGATCAACGGCGGCGTGGTGCACCAGATCGGCATGCCCTACGTGTTCGGCCCCAAGGGCTACGCCCGCGGCGAGATCGCCAACGTGCTCCTGGCCATCTACGGCGACGCCAACACCTCGATCCACACCACCAAGGCGCTGACGGTGAACCTGCGCGCCGGCCGGCTGGACAAGCGCATGGCGCCCGCGGCGTGAGCCTCGCGCCCGAGGCGGCCGCGGCCGGGCGCGACGCGCTCGCCAAGGTGGATCGGGCGTTGTCCGAGCGCCCGCACAAGGACGACTACGTGCTCTCCGACGCCACCCAGGCGCTCTGCACCTTCCGCGACGGCCTGATCGCCGAAGCCGCCGCCGACCCCTCGCCCGACGGTCCGGCGCACGCGCGGCTGGAGACGCTCAATGCGGTGCTGGGGGTCGTGCTGGGCGTCCACTTCCCGATCGGCCCGACGCCGTGGGAGGACCTGGAGGCGGCGCGCGGATGGCTCGCGGGGCTGCTGACCGGGCTGGCCGAAGTCGCCGAAGTCACCTAGCCGAACTCACCATTGGATAGCTCGCTTGCGCCGGGACCGGCGGGGAGCGTTCAGCGGCGGAAGGCGATGATCCCCACCACCGGATCGCCGCCCGTCGTGAGCTGGATCACGTACCGGCCCGGCGCGAGCGGGAAGTCGACCACCTTGCGCATGCCCGAGCAGGGCGGCCCGTGCCCGTGCGCCGTCGAGGCGACGGCCGCGCCGCGGGCGTCCACCACGTCGATCCAGGCGACCGAGGACAGCCCGACGGCGTAGGTCCCCGGCTCGCCGACCTGCAGCGCCAGCAGCCCCGCGCGGCCGCCCGGGCCGGCCGGCCTGCCGGGCGCCGACGCGTAGGCGACGCCGTCCGCGGGCCGGAGCGTGGCGTCCACGCCCTTGCCGACCGACAGGATCGCAGGCGCAGGCACGGCGGACGAGGCGGCGGCCGTCACCGGCGTGCGCGCAGCCCAGCCGGCCAGGGCGGGCGGCAGCGACGGCGTCCCGGCCGGGCAGCTCTCGGGCGCGGGCATGGCCCCCATGCCCGGCTGCGGCGGGGGCGTCTCGGCGGTGGGCGGCGGGACGGGCGCGGCGAGGACGGCGGCCAGCAACTGCCCGATCAGCGACACCACCTCGACCTCACTTCACCGCGTAACCGTAGCGACGGATGATGGCCTTGGCCTCCGGACCTCTCAAGAACGCCAGGAAGCGGCGCGCGGCCGGGTTCTTGTCGCCCGTGAAGAGCAGGATCGCGCCCTGGTCGATGGGCTTGTGCAGCGTCTCCGGCACGATCCAGCGCGAGCCGCCGGGGACGTTGATGACCTGGCTCAGCGCCACGAAGCCGAGCTCGGCCGCGCCCGTGGCGGTGAACTGGTAGGCCTGCGTGATGGAGGCGCCCTGCACCACCTTGGGCTTCAGCGCCTGGTACACGCCCATCCGCGTCATCGTCTGGATGGCCGCGGTCCCGTACGGCGCGCTCGCCGGGTCGGCGATGGCGATCTTCTGGAAGGCGCTCGGCTGGCGCAAGACGGCGCCCTGCCCGTCCACCAGCCCCGGCCTCCGCGAGTAGAGCACCAGCGAGCCGGTGGCGTAGACGAAGCGGGTGCCGGGCACGCCCACGCCGTCCTGCTCGGCCTTCTGCGCCCGGTCCACGTCGGCCGACAGGAACACCTGGTACGGCGCCCCGCGGGTGATCTGCGTGTAGAACTGGCCCGACGCGCCGAAGCTCAGCACGGCGGAGTCGCCCGTGGCGCGCTTGAACGCGGCGGCGATCTCCTTGGCCGGCTCGGTGAAGTTGGCGGCGACGGCCACCGGCACATCGGCGGCGCGCGCGACGCCGGCGGTGAGAGCCAGGACGGCGAAGGCGGCGAAGGCCCGGCGGAGCATGGTCACGGGTCTCACCTCAGAACGCGAGCTGCGAGCGGATGGAGAAGGTGTTGTAGGCCTGTCCGATCTGCGCCCCCACGGGAGTGACGAAGGTCGTGGCGTTGGGCGACAGGCGGGTCACGTCCACGTGCTGGTACTCGAGCACGAAGCGCACGATCGGGTTCAGGTACCAGTCGAGGGCGGTGGAGAAGATGCGCTGGTCGCCGCCCCGCACGGCGTCGGCGGGGGCCGCGCGCCCGGCCAGGCCCTTGTCCCAGTTCAGGTCGAGGTCTGAGTAGCGGAACGCCAGCTCCACCGCCCCGATCGTGCCGTGCAGCGGATCGAACGGATGGTCGACGGGCGGGCCGTCGAAGGCGAAGGTGTTGGTGTTGTACTTGCGGCGCTCGCCGGTGAGGATCCAGCTGCCCTCCACGTAGAAGCCGTGGAACTCCGGGTCGCTGAGCAGCGAGTTGCGGCGCTCGATGCCGTAGTGCTCGTACTCCCCCTGCACGAACAGGCTGCGCCACTGCACGGCCCCTTCGAAGCCGTAGGTGGAGGCGTGGACGGCGTCGATGGCGCCCGTCGACACCAGGCGCGTGCCGTCGACGCGCAGCTCGGGGCGCTCCTGCAGGGTCACGGGGTACCGGGCCGTGCCCGCCGCCGTGTCCGGACCGCCGGCGTCGGCGATCTGCGCGGCGTAGGAACCGTGGAAGCCTAAGTGCGTCAGCCAGTCGTCGTTCGTGAAGGGCAGCACCGCAGCCCGGCCGTTGAAGCCGAGCGCGGTGTCGAAGGCCTGCGCCGTGCCGCTGGCGGCCGAGTTGGCGATGCCGACCTGGCGCGAGGTGATGGCCGTGGACAGGAACCACCGGTCCGTCGCGGCCCACAGGCCCGCCCCCTCGCGGTAGTCGGCCCCGGTGATGGAGGCGCCCACGTCCGTGGTGTCGGGCCGCTCGAGGAAGGGCTGACCGTTGGTGGAGCCCTGGTCCTCCAGGCCCAGCCAGGGGCGGAAGGCGCCGATGCGCAGGTGGAACGGCTTGAGGCCGGAGTACTGCGCCCACAGCTCCTGCACGTGGCCGGCGTCCTCCACGCCCGCGCCGCCGAAGTCGAACAGCACGTTGTACTCGAAGTCCCCGTACACCTTGCCGTCGATACCGATCCGGGCGCGGCGGAAAACGGTGCCGTCGTTCAGGTCGCGGGCGTGGGCGGTGTCGCCGGCCGCCGCGCCGCGTCGCAGATCGGTCGAGGCCGGGCCGGCGTGGTCCTGCAGGTAGTCGGCGGCGTCGAACTGCATCACGCCGTGCAGGTTGGCGGTGAAGCGCCCGTCGGGGCTGGAGATCGACGGGCGGCCGGCCAGGATGCTCGCCCCGCCCACCGTGACCGTCGGCACGGAGTCCGTGACCGGGCGGGGCGTGTCCGGCGAACTCGGGGCGGGCGAACCCGAACCCGAGTCGGCCAGCACGACGGCTCCGGCGCTGGCGGGCGCGCCCGCGGCGGGAGCTCCCGTAGCCGCAGCGGCGGTCGCTCCGGGTGCGGGCTGCTGGGCCTTGAGCTGGCGCACCTCGGCGATCAGGTCGCGGACCTGCCCCTCGAGAGTCTCGATCCGCGCGTCGCGGGCGTCCTCGCCGCGGCCGGTCGGAGCCTGGGCGGCTTGCGCACCCGTGGAGAGCGCCGCCAAGCACACGCCGAGCAGCAGCGCGCGAGCGCCCCTCGAATCCCTCATAGCCCCGCCCCGAACGCCAACCCCCGAAGACGACTTGGCTATCTCCGCTCGAGAGCGCTGTAAAGCACGGTTACATAGCGCCGCCTGCAGCGCTTCTAATGGTTGGGCGACTGGTCGGCGGGATCGGGGGAGGCGCGGCCGGGGCCGCCGGAGCCGCCCATGTCGGCGCAGGCCGACAGGACGAGGCCGCAGGCGGCGAGCATGATCATCAGCTTGGGCATGGAATGCTCCGGGGAGTGCGGTCTGACTCCAACGCGCGAGCCGGTCGACGGCTCATCGCGACCGGGGGACACGCGCCCGTGCGCGGCCGCTTGCCAGGGTCGGCCGCTTACGCCCACGGTTCGACGGTGATCCCGGCCGCCGATCCCCTCCTCGCCCGCGACCGCGGCCTGCGCCGCGCGATCGGGCCGGTGGGGCTCGCCGCGGCGATCGTGAACGTGGTGGTCGGGGCGGGCGTGTTCGTGCTGCCGGCGGCCATGGCGCGGGCGGCGGGTCCGTCGGCGCCGTGGGCCTACGCGGCGTGCGCATTGGTCATGGGGGCGGTGGTGCTGTGCTGCGCGGAGGCGGGCAGCCGGGTGCCGACCTCCGGCGGTCTGTACGGCTACGTCGACGCGGCCTTCGGACCGCTGGCGGGGTTCGTCGCGGGCGTGCTGCTGTGGCTCAGCTGCGTGCTGGCGTGCGGCGGCATCGCCTCCGCGCTCGCCGACGGACTGGGACATCTGTCCCCCGCCCTGGCGACGCCGATGGCGCGCGCGGCCGTGATCGTGCTCGCCATCGGCGGACCCGCGGCGCTGAACCTGCTGGGCGCCGGGACGGCCTCCCGCGTGATCTCGGTGGCGACGGCGGTGAAGCTGCTGCCCCTGGCGGCGTTCGTGATCGTGGGCGCGCTGGCGGCCGGCGCGCCCGCCCATCCGGCGGCGGCGGCTCCCGCGGGGCTGGGCGGCGTCGGTCGGGCGGCGCTGCTGGCCCTGTTCGCCTTCCAGGGCATGGAGACGGCGCTGGGCGCCAGCGGCGAGGTCGACCGCCCGGCGCGCAACCTGCCGCTGGCGCTCGCGGGCGCCATGGCTTTCGTGCTCGCGCTCTACGTGGGCGTGCAGGAGGTGGCGCAGCACCTGCTGGGCTCCGCCCTGGCCGCCTCGCCGGCGCCGCTGGCCGACGGGCTGGCGCGCGTGGACCCGACGCTCGGGCGCGTGGTGGCGGTGGGGGCGGCGGCGTCCATGGCGGCGTGGATCGGCAGCGACCTCCTGGGCGCGCCGCGGGTGCTGTTCGCCTTCGCCCGCGACGGCTACCTGCCGGCCTGGCTCGGGCGCGTGACAGGGAGCGGCCGGGCGCCCGGGCCGGCCATCGCCGTGCACGCGGCTGTCGCCGTCGTCCTCGCGCTTACGGGGGCGTTCGAGGCGCTCGCAGTTCTCTCGGTGCTCGCGGCCTGCGGCCTGTACATCGCCGCATGCCTGGCCGCCTGGCGGCTGGCGCGGCGCGGGGTGGCCGAGCTCGGGCCGCCGCTGCGCCTGCCCGGCCTGCCTGTCGCCGTCGTGCTGGGCGTGGCGGGCATGGGGGCGGCCGTGGCGCTGGCGCGGCCCGTGGAGATCGCCGGGCTGCTCGCGGCCACGGCGGTGTCGGCCGGCCTCTACGCGCTGCGGCCGCGCCGGAAGGTCGCCGCCGCCGTCAGTGCGCCGCCGCCATGACCGGGGCGGCCCGGCTGCGCGCCGTGTACAGGCCGAACAGCAGGATCACCGCGTAGCACACGGCCGGCGCCCACAAGGCCCAGCGCAGGGTGGTGACGTCCGCCAGGTGGCCCGTGAGCGGGGGCAGCACCGCGCCGCCGCAGATGGCCACGCAGATCACGCCCGAGCCCTCCGCCGTGCGCGCCCCCAGGCCTTCGCTCGCGAGCGCGAACACGGTCGGGAACATGATGGAGTTGAACAGGCCGATCGCCAGCAGCGACCAGGCCGAGACCGCCCCCAAGCTCAGGCCCGACACCGCCAGCAGCGCCGCCGCCGCGGCCGCCGCGGCCGCCAGCACGCGCCCGGGCGGCGCCACGCGCAGCAGGTACGCGCCCATGAAGCGCCCCACCATCGCTCCGCCCCAGTAGAACGGCACGAGGGCGCCCGCGTCCTTGGGCGCGAGCCCGAGCGTGTCCGCCTGGCCGAGGTAGTTGACGATCAGCGAGCCCACCGCGACCTCGGCCCCCACGTACAGGAAGATGCACAGCGCGCCGAAGGCGAAGCGCGGGCGGGCCAGCAGGGTGAAGGCGGCGAACGGGTTCACGCGTCCGGCCGGCGTCTCGGGCAGCCGCTTGCGCCGGCTCCACACCACCGCGGCCACCACCGCCAGGACGACCGCCAGCCCGATGTAGGCCAGCACGATCACGTGCGTCGCGCCGGCGCGGAAGCGGTCCAGCGCCGCGCCGGACAGGTGGGTCGGGTCTCCCTTGGGGACCGCTCCCAGGATCAGCTTGGATCCCACGTAGGGGAAGACGGTGGTGCCGACCGAGTTGAACGCCTGCGCGAAGGTCAGCCGGCTGTGCGCGGTGGACGGCTTGCCCAGGATGGAGATCAGCGGGTTGGCGACCACCTGCACGACCGTGATCCCCGCGGCCAGCACGAACAGGGCGGTCAGGAACATGGCGAACTGCGCCGAGGCGGACGCCGGCACGAACAGCAGGCACCCGGCCATCATCAGCACCAGCCCGAGGGCCGCGGTGCGCATGTACCCCACTTGCCGGACCACCGCCGCCGCCGGGATCGATACGAGCAGGTAGGCGCCGAAGAAGGCAGACTGCACCAGCATCGCCTGCCCGTAGCTGAGCGTGAACAACCCCTTCAGCTTGGGGATGATGATGTCGTTGAGGCTGGTGATTCCGCCGAAGATGAAGAACAGCGCGAAGACGAACACCTGCAGGTCGGGCGCGTCCACCGTCGGCGCCTCGGGCGCGGCCGCGGAAGGCGACGGCGGGTCGCTGGAGGCGCCGGCCAGGGCCTCGGTCATGGTGCCTCCAGGCGACTAGCCGACCCTGGATCGGGCGGATCGCCGGCGATTGCAACCCGGCCGCCGGTTGGCTCTAATCCGCTGACAAGACGTTCAGGCGGAGCGGCGGCGTGAGGCGGACGGGGGTGGTGCGCAGAGCCGCACAGGTGGCGGCGGTCATGGTCCTGGCGGCGGCGGCTCAGCCGGTGCGGGCGGCGTGCAGCCTCGGCAAGGAGGCCTCCCTGCCCGTCACCATGCTGGGGGCGGAGCCCACCGTCGAGGTGAAGCTCGACGGCAAGCCCGCGCGGCTGACCGTCGATTCGGGCGCGTTCTTCAGCACCCTGTCGCCCGCGGGCGCCGGCCAGCTCGGGCTCAGGACCTACCCCGCGCCCTTCGGCCTGCACGTGATGGGCGTGAACGGCGAGGCGGAGGTGTCCGCCACGAAGGTGGCGAGCTTCGGCCTCGCGGGCGTGCAGGTGCCAAACGTGGAGTTCCTGGTCGGCGGCGGCTCGCTGGACGGGGCCATGGGGCTGATGGGCCTGCTGGGCCGCAACGTGCTGAACGTCGCCGACGTCGAGTACGACCTGGCGCACGGGCAGTTGAACCTGCTCAAGCCGCAGGGCTGCGGGTCGCAGCCGCTCGCCTACTGGTCCTCCACGCCGCCCAGCGTGCTGGAGATGTCTCGGCGGAGCGACCGCGACACCTCGGCCAGCGGCTACGTGAGGATCAACGGTCACGACCTGCGGGCCACGTTCGACACGGGATCGAACAGCTCCGTGCTGACCCGCGCCGGCGCCCGCAAGGCGGGCCTGAGCGTCGACGGGCCGGGCGCGGTGCGCGCCGGCTACACCACCGGGCTCGGCCGCAAGCGGCTGGCCAGCTGGATCGTGCCGGTGGACTCGATCAAGGTCGGCGACGAGGAGATCAAGCATACAAAAGTGCGCGTCGGCGACCTGGAGATGGCCGATGTCGACATGCTGATCGGCGCCGACTTCTTCCTCTCCCACCACGTCTACATCGCCAACAGCCAGCGGCGCATCTACTTCACCTACAACGGCGGCCCGGTGTTCGACCTGTCGGTGAAGTCCAACGCCGCGCCGCCGCCAGAGCCGACCTCGACGGTGGCCGCGGCCTCGTCCCCCGGGGCCGGGGCCGGCGCTTCCGCCCCGGCCGCATCGGCTACGCCGACCACGGACGAGCCGACGGACGCGGACGGATACAGCCGACGCGGCCAGGCCTACGTGGCGCGGCGCGACTACGTCCACGCCCTGGCCGACCTGAGCCGCGCCGTGGAGCTGGCGCCGGACAACCCGCGCTACCTGCGGGAGCGGGCGCAGCTGCGGCTCGCCACGCGCCAGCCCTTCCTGGCCATGGCCGACCTCGACCAAGTGCTCAAGCTGACGCCGGACGACGCCGAGGCGCACCTGATCCGCGCGCGCCTGCGCGCCTCCGGCCGCGACCGCGCAGGAGAGGAGGCCGACGTCGACGCGGCGGACAAGGCCGCGCCTAAGCAGGCCGACCTGCGCATCGCCCTCGGCTCGTTCTACACGGCGCTGGACCGCTACGATCAGGCGGTGGCGCAGTACGACCAATGGCTGGCCGCGCACGCGGGCGACAGCCGCGAGCCGGCCGCGCTGAACGGCCGCTGCTGGGCGCGGGCGCTGGCCGGCCGCGAGCTCGACAAGGCGCAGCGCGACTGCGACGCCGCCCTGCGGCTTCAGCCGCGCACGCCCGCCTTCCTCGACAGCCGCGGCCTGGTGGAGCTGCGGCGCGGCGATCTGGACCGGGCCCGCGCGGACTACGACACGGCGCTTCAGCTCCAGCCCAAGCTGGCGTTTGCGCTCTACGGCCGCGGCGTGGTGCGCACGCGCACGGGCGACGCGACGGGCGGACAGGCCGACATAGCCGCGGCCGCCGCCGTCGACGCCCAAGTCGCCGAGCGCGCCCGTCGCGCAGGCGTCGCACCCTAAGCCAGGTCCGCGACGGCCCCGCGCGCTTGCGGACCTGCGCGGGACATCGCATCAGCGCGCCATGGCCCCCGACGCCGCCTCCCCAGTCCCCCACGAGCACGCCCATGACGGGGCCGCCCATGCGCACGGGCGTGGACACGACCACCACGGGCATGACCACGGGCGCGGCCATTCGCACGGTCACGGGCACGGCCACTCCCACGCCCCCGCCGACTTCGGGGCCGCCTTCGCGGTCGGCGTCGTCCTGAACACGGGCTTCGTCGTCGCCGAGACGGCCTACGGCGTCCTGGCGCACTCGGTGGCGCTGATCGCCGACGCCGGGCACAACCTGTTCGACGTCTTGGGGCTGCTCGGGGCGTGGCTGGCGGCGTCGCTGGTCAAGCGGCCGCCGCGCGGGCGGTTCACCTACGGCCTGCGCTCCTCGTCCATCCTGGCGGCCCTCGCCAACGCCGTGATGCTGCTGGTGGCCGTGGGCGCGATCGCGCTCGAGGCCGTGCAGCGGCTGGCGCGGCCCGAGGCGGTGTCCGGGCGCACGGTGGTGGTGGTCGCGGCCGTGGGCATCCTGGTGAACGGGATCACCGCGGCCCTGTTCGCCTCCGGCCGCAAGGGGGACCTGAATATCCGCAGCGCCTTCCAGCACATGCTGGGCGACGCCGTGGTCTCGGCCGGCGTGGTGGCGGCGGGGCTGGTGATCGCGGTGACGGGCTGGGCGTGGCTCGATCCGGTGACCAGCCTCGTGCTCGTGACCGTGATCGCGCTCGGCGCCTGGGGCCTGCTCCGCGACTCGGTGGCCATGAGCCTGCAGGCCGCTCCGGAGGGCATGGAGCCGTCGAAGGTGGAGGCGTTCCTGCGCCACCGGCCGGGCGTGTGCGAGGTCCACGACCTGCACGTCTGGCCCATGAGCACGACCGAGACGGCGTTGACCGCCCACCTCGTCATGCCCGACGGCCACCCGGGCGACGCCGCCCTGGCCGCCCTGGCGCACGACCTGGAGCACCGCTTCGGCATCTGCCACGTGACGGTCCAGGTCGAGACCGATCCCGACCACCCCTGCGCGCTGGAGCCCGCCCACGTGGTGTGAGCGGGCGGCCGTGCTCAGGCCGCGACCGCTTCGCGCACCGGCGCGCTCGCCTTAAGCCCCGTCGACAGCTCCAGCAGCGCCCGCGCCCAGGAGCGCGCGCCCTTGTGGAAGCTCTTGAGCTCGTACTTCTCGTTGGGCGAGTGGATCTGGTCGTCGTCGAGCGCGAAGCCGGCCAGCACCACGTCCATGCCCAGCTCGCGCGCGATGTCGCCGGCGATGGGGATGGAGCCGCCGCCGCCGATCAGCGCCGCGGGCACGCCCCACTCGGCCGTGAGCGCCGCCTCAACCGCGCGGATGGCGGGGTTCTCGGGCGAGAGCGACAGGGCGGGCGAGCCCTGGCGGTCCCAGAAGCTGGCGGTGCAGTCCGCCGGCAGACGCGCCTCCACGTGATCCTTGAAGGCGCGCCAGACCGCCACCGGGTCCTGCGTCCCGACGAGGCGGAAGCTCACCTTGGCGTGCGCCTCGGCGGGGATCACCGTCTTGAAGCCCTCGCCCGTGTAGCCGCCCCACAGGCCGTTGATCTCGGCGGTGGGCCGCGCCCAGGTCTGCTCCAGCGTTGAGCGGCCCGCCTCGCCCGCGGGCTCCGACAGGCCGACCGCGCCCAGGAACTCGGCGTTGGTGAAACCCAGTCGATCCCAGGACGCCTTCACCGCGTCGGGCGTCTCCTCCACACCGTCGTAGAAGCCGGGCAGGGTCACGCGACCGTCCGCGTCGCGCAGGTCGGCCAGCACGCGCGTCATCACCGCCAGCGGGTTCCTCGCCGCCGAGCCGTACAGCCCCGAGTGCAGGTCGCGGCTGGCCGCGCGGATCGTCACCTCGCCCGCCGCCATGCCGCGCAGGGAGAGCGTGATCGCCGGCGTGGAGGCGTTCCACATGCAGGTGTCGCAGATCAGCGCGCAGTCGGCGGTGATCTCCGCCCCGTGGTCGCGCAGGAAGTCCGGCATAGAGCGCGAGCCCGACTCCTCCTCGCCCTCCAGGAAGATGGTCACGCGGCACGGCAGGGCGCCGGTGGCCGCCTTCCACGCGCGGCAGGCCTCCACGAAGGTCTTCAGCTGCGCCTTGTCGTCCGACGAGCCCCGCCCGCGGATCAGCTGCGAGCCGTCCGGCCGCGTCTCTACAGCCGGGGCGAAGGGGTCGCTGGTCCACAGGTTCAGCGGGTCCACGGGCTGCACGTCGTAGTGGCCGTAGAACAGCACGTGCGGCGCGCCCGGCGGCCCGTCGTGGCTGCCGACCACGAAGGGGTGACCGCCCACCGTGCTCTCCACGATGCGCGAGGCGAAGCCGATCTCCGCCAGTTCGGCGCGCATGAACTCCGCCCCGCGCCGCACCTCGGGAGCGAAGGCGGGGTCGGTGGAGATGGTCTGGATGCGCATCAGCGCCATCAGGCGCTCCAGCGCATGCGGCAGGTCGGCGTCGAGGCGGGCGAGGACGGCGTCTAGGCTCATGGGCGCGTCTCCTACTCCTTCGCGGCTTTCGCGGCGAGCCGCTGGAGCGTCCGCCCGCGCCCCTTCACCAGGGCGGTGATCACGCCGCGCAGGCTGCGCACCTCCTGCGAGGTGAAGCTGGCGCGGCTGAGCGCCACGCGCAGGTTGCGGACCATGGAGGGCCGGTTCTCCGGCGGGAAAAAGAAGCCCGAGGCGTCCAGCTCCGCCTCCAGGTGCTCGAACAGCCGCAGCGTCTCCCCCCCGTCCGCCGGCGGCGCGAGCGGGTCGGTGAAGCGGGCGGGCGCGGCGCCCTCCGCCTGCAGGACACCCCATTCGTAGGCGGTCACGGCCACGGCCTGCGCCAGGTTCAGCGAGCGGAAGCGTGCGTCCACCGGCACGGTCAGGATCGCGTGCGTCAGCGCGATGTCGCTGGTCTCCAGGCCCGCCCGCTCGGCCCCGAACAGCACGCCCGTGCGCCACCCCTCCTCCGCCCGGACGGCGAGCTCGGCCACCGCCTTGCGGGGCGTGCGCACGGGCAGCTGGGTCTCGCGCGGACGGGCGGTGGCGGCGAACACGAGCTGCAGGTCGGCCACCGCCGACGCCACGTCGGGGAACACGCGCGCCCCGTCCAGCGGCCAGTCCGCGCCTGACGCGGAGGCCCAGGCGCGGTCCTGCGGCCAGCCGTCCCGCGGGGCCACGAGGCGCAGCTCCGACAGGCCAAAGTTGGCCATCACGCGGGCGGCCGCGCCGATGTTCTCCGCGAGCTGCGGGCGGTCGAGGATGACGACGGGCGCAGTCACGCAACCACCGTGCAGGTCGTGCGGATCGTGCAGGTTCGCCGGCTCATCCCGTCCATTCTAGACGCGCGGGACCGCGGCGGGTGCAAGTCTTCCGATGAGCGGCGCCCGCCTCGCGTGGACAGGCCCCGTTCATGTCGGTTCCGCCACAAAGCGGTCGGTCGGCCGCGCCGCGCCGCATCCTCTCGCCAGCTTGGGCGTTGGATGGGTCGGAACGGGGTGACCTGCTTTGAGGACCTCCAGGAAAGGCATGACCATGCGCAAGATCTACATCGCCGGGGCGCTCGCCCTGGCGGCGGCTGGGGCCCTGCCCGCGGTCGCATCGGCCGACACCCGCTGCATCAACCCGCAGACGAACACCGGCACCGGTGCGCTCGTGGGCGCGGCGGGCGGCGCCGCGGTGGGCTCCGTGCTCGCCGGCCGGCATTCGCGCGGCGAGGGCGCCTTGTTCGGCGCGCTCGGCGGCGCGATCCTGGGCGGCGCAGTGGGCCACAGCCAGGTGCGCTGCCCCGACGGGTACTACGCGTACGACGACCAGACGCGGCAGTACTATGACAACAACGGCGCCGTGTATGCGCCGCCGCCCGGCCCCGGCTACGGCCCGCCGCCTCCCGGCGCCTACGGCCCGCCCCCGCCGCCCGGCGCGTATGACCGAGGCCCCGGTCCCGGCTACGCCGGCGGTGGCGCCGACTACTACCACAGCGCGCCGCAGGGCCTGCGCGAGCGGATGGACTGGGCGGCGACCCGTATCGACCGCTCGGCCGAGCGCGGACGCATCGATCCGCGCGCAGCGGACGACGCCCGCCGCGACCTGGCCGATATCCGCCGCCAGTACGCCCGCCTGAGTTCGCGCGACGGCGGCCGTCTGAACGGCGCGGACCGGCAGTACATCAACGATCGCCTGAACCGCCTGGCGCAGAACGTCCGCTGGGACTCGGCTTCCGGCTACTGAGGACCGTCCTCACGGGCTGACCTGAAGGAGGGCGCGGGGCTTCGGCTCCGCGCCTTTTCTCATGGCGGGTCCGCCGCTATGAGGAGCGCCGCTCGAGCCCCTCCCCGCTTCCGGAACCCCTGATGGCCCTGTCCAAGATCAAAGTCGCCAACCCCGTCGTCGACCTCGACGGCGACGAGATGACCCGGATCATCTGGAAGCTGATCAAGGACAAGCTGGTCTTCCCCTATCTCGACCTCGAGCTCGACTATTACGATCTGGGGATGGAGCACCGCGACGCCACCGACGACCAGGTGACGGTCGACGCCGCCCACGCGATCCTGAAGCACGGGGCCGGCGTGAAGTGCGCCACCATCACGCCCGACGAGGCGCGCGTGAAGGAGTTCGGCCTCAAGAAGATGTGGAAGTCGCCCAACGGCACCATCCGCAACATCCTGGGCGGCGTGATCTTCCGCGAGCCGATCATCTGCGAGAACGTGCCGCGCCTGGTCCCGGGCTGGACCCAGCCGATCGTGGTCGGCCGCCACGCCTTTGGCGACCAGTACCGCGCGACGGACTTCCTGTTCCCCGGCAAGGGCAAGCTGACCATCAAGTTCGTCGGCGACGACGGCCAGACTATCGAGCACGAGGTGTTCCAGGCCCCAGGCGCGGGCGTGGCGATGGCCATGTACAACCTGGACGACTCGATCCGCGACTTCGCCCACGCCAGCTTCCAGTACGCCCTGAACCGCAAGTACCCCTGCTATCTCTCCACCAAGAACACGATCCTCAAGTACTACGACGGGCGGTTCAAGGACATCTTCCAGGAGGTTTTCGACGCCGAGTACAAGGACAGGTTCGCCGAGTTCGGCGGCGTCTACGAGCACCGGCTGATCGACGACATGGTGGCCAGCGCGCTGAAGTGGTCGGGCGGCTACGTTTGGGCGTGCAAGAACTACGACGGCGACGTGCAGTCCGACATCGTGGCGCAGGGCTTCGGCAGCCTCGGTCTGATGACGTCGGTGCTGCTCACGCCCGACGGCCGCACCGTCGAAGCCGAGGCCGCGCACGGCACCGTCACCCGCCACTTCCGCCAGCACCAGCGCGGCGAGTCGACCTCCACCAACTCGGTGGCGTCGATCTTCGCCTGGACCCGCGGCCTCGCCCACCGCGCCAAGCTCGACGGCAACGCCGCGCTCGACCGCTTCGCGCACCAGCTGGAGAAGACCACCGTCGACACGGTGCAGTCCGGCTCCATGACCAAGGACCTGGCGCTCCTGGTCGGCGACCAGCAGGGCTGGCTGACCACCGAGGGCTTCCTCGACAAGGTGAGCGAGAACCTGGAGCGCGACATGGGCGCGGCGGGCGCCTGACGCTCGGAGCCGGCGTGCGCCGCTGGCTGACGGTCCTGGGCGTGGCGGCGGCGCTGTTCGCCGTCACCTTCCTCCTCTCGCCCTACTGGACGGTGTGGCGGCTGTCGCAGGCGGTCAAGGCGGGCGACGCGCGCGAGGTCGTGGCGCTGACCGACTTCCCCGCCGTCCGCGCCAACCTGAAGCCGCAGCTGGACGGCTGGCTGCGGCGGCGCGCCGAGCACGACCGCGGCAAGCACAGCGGCTGGCTCGCCTCGTTCGAGCTGATGCTCGCGCCGCAGCTCCTGGGCAGCGCCGTGGACATGGTGGTCACGCCGGACAACCTGACCGCCATGCTGCGCTCCGGCCGCCCGCCGGACTTCATCAGGTCCGCGCCGCCGCCGGACGACATCGCGACGCCGGCCGAGGCCGGGCCGCGCGAGCCCGCGCCCACGCACGCCGTGCGGCTGGGCTACGAGGGCGGCGACTTCGACCTGTTCCACGCCGACATCGCCAACCGCGCCCACCCAGACCGCAGCGTCACGATCAAGCTGGTGCGCCGCGGCGTGCTGCGCTGGCGCGTGGAGAGCGTGGTGCTGCCGCCGTCGGTGCTGCGGCCCTGAACGCACGAAGGCCGGCCGGCGTCTCCGCCGACCGGCCTCCAAGCGAAGCGCGCGGGCTTAGGCCGCGGGGAGCGCGGCGCGGACCTGTTCGGCGATGGCTTTGAAGCCCGCTTCGTCGGCGCCGGCGATGTCGGCCAGCACCTTGCGGTCGAGGTCGAGGCCGGCGAGGTCCAGCCCGTGCATGAACTGGCTGTAGGTGAAGCCCTCCAGCCGCGCCGCCGCGTTGATCCGCTGGATCCATAGCGAGCGGAAGTTGCGCTTCCTGACCTTGCGGTCGCGGTAGGCGTACTGGCCGGCGCGGTCCACGGCGGCCTTGGCGGCCCGGATGGTGTTCTTGCGGCGGCCGTAGAAGCCCTTGGCCTGCTCCAGGACTTTCTTGTGCTTGGCGTGGGCGGTGACGCCCCTCTTCACGCGTGCCATGTCATCTCACCTGTAATCTTGAATGGGGAACGAAGGAACGGGCCGGCTTCAGCCGTAGGGCATGAAGTGCTTGATGGCCTTGGCGTCCGGATCGGACATCACCTTGGTCCCGCGATTGGTGCGGATGTACTTGGAGTTGTGGCTGAGCAGACGATGGCGCTTGCCGGCGACGCCGGCCTTCACGTGCCCGGAGGCGGTGATCTTGAAGCGTTTCTTGACGCCCGACTTGGTCTTGAGCTTAGACATTTCCATGCGGGTGAGCGGCGAAGCCCCCCGTCCTCTGTAGGCATGACGAACCGCCCAGGCATGTCTAGGGCCCGGCCGTTCGGAAGGCGGCGCTTGTAACGGACAAGCCGCCGCGAGGCTAGCCCCCGCTCGGGTCGGGGTAGCGGAACGGGTCGCTGTCGGCGGGCTGTGTGGGTGCGGCGTTGCGCGGCAGGGGCTCATCGCGGTCGGCCGCGGCGAGCAGGAACGCGGCCATGATCACCGCGGCCTGGCGCATGTCGGCGGCGCGCAGGTGGTCGTAGGTGTCCATGTCGGTGTGGTGCACCACGCTCTCGTAGTCGAGCGGGTCCTGGATGAACTGGAAGGCGGGCAGGCCCAGCCTGCTCATGAACACGTGGTCCGTCGAACCCGTGGCGCGCGCCACAACCGTCGAGGCGCCGAGCGAGGCGAAGGGCTGCAGCCACTCGCGGAAGATCGGCGCCACGGCGAAGTTGCCTTCCGTGAAGATTCCGCGGATCTTCCCTGAGCCGTTGTCCAGGTTGAAGTAGGCGGCGAGGTCGCCGTAGCCCGGCCGCGGCGTGATCGGGAAGGTCGGTGCGCCGTAGTAGGGCCCGGCGTCGGCCAGCGCCCTGACCGTGTTCGCCGGGCGCGCGGCGATGTACTTGTCCACGTAGGCGTAGGAGCCCAGGAGCCCCTCCTCCTCCCCGGCCCAAAGGGCGAAGCGGATGGTGCGCTTGGGGTGCACGTCCATGGCGGCCAGCAGGCGCGCGGCCTCCATCACCACCGCCGAGCCCGCGCCGTTGTCGGCGGCGCCGTCGCCCGCCACCCAGCTGTCCAGGTGCGCGCCGGCCATGACATAGCCCGCCTTGGGGTCGCGGCCGGGGATGTCGGCCAGCACGTTGTTGGCGCGCGTGTCGCCGTCGACGAAGCGGACCTGGCTGTCGATCTCCAGGGTGACGGGGCCGAGCTTGGCCAGGCGCGCGAGGCGGCGGTAGTCCTCTGCGCCCATCTCGACGGCGGGCAGCGGCGGCGTGTCGCCGACGCGAAAGCCGTTGCCCTCGCCGTGCAGCCGGCCGTCGTCGGAGCGGGACATCACCACGTAGGCGAGCGCGCCCTCCGCCTTGAGGAACTGCTCCAGCTTGCGGCGCGCGCCGATGCGCTCGACGGTGCGCGCGTCAGCTCCGGCGTCGGTCTCCGGCTGGCGATAGTCACTGAGCTTGGCGAAGTCGGCGTCGGTCCAGCGCTTGAAGGGCGGCTCTAGATCGTCCCTGGGCGGAGCGGGCCAGCTCACCAGCACGATCTTGCCGCGCAGCTTGCCGCGGTAGTCGGCGAAGTTCCGCTCCGGATCGCGGAAGCTCACAGGGGCCACGACGACGGGCGCGGTGAGCGTGCCCTTGGTCGGCGGCGTCCACGCGGTGGGGATCGCCTTGAGCACCTGCACGCGCGGGGTCACCATCCGCACCGTCGACTTCTCGATCTCCCACCCGCGGCCGAACTCGAACGGGTCGAGGCGCACGTTCTTGAGGCCCCACTCGCGAAACTTGCCGCTGGTCCAGGTCTCCGCCTGGCGCATGGCGGGCGAGTTGGTCATGCGGCCGCCGATCTCGTCGGACAGGTGCGCCACGATCTGCATCACCTGCCCGTGGTTGAATTCAGCGTCGGCCAGCCGATTGACCGTGTTCGGGTCCACGCCCTGGGCGGCGAACGCCGGCGAGGCCAGGAGGGCGGCGGAGGAGACGGCGGCGGCGAGACGATGGCGCATCGGAAGCCCTGGCTGATCGGAGAGCGTGACCGTAGCCGCCGACGCCCCGCGTTCAAGGGCGTCCGCCGGGTGAGGAGCCCGCATCGGCGGCGACGGCCTAGGCGTCAGCGCGCGGCGCAGCTACGCTCGCCGCCGTCGGTCATCCGGGGAGGCGGTGCGGTGGACGAGCAGGCGCCGGCGGCGGAGCGTCACGCGGAGGAACTCGCCCAGCGCGCGCCCGCCCTCGTGGTCATCGCCGAGCGGTGGATCTCGATCGTGATCGCCGCCTTCCTGGTGCTGGCCGCCCTGCTGGCGCTCGGCGTGGCGGCCGTGCGGCTGGTCGAGGGGCTGCTGCACGCCGGGCTCGACGCCCGGCTCATCGTCATCGTGGTCGACCACCTGCTGCTGGTGCTGGTGCTGGTCGAGATCCTACACACCGTACGCCAGTCGATCGAGGCGCGGGAGCTGCAGGCCGAGCCGTTCCTGATCGTGGGCCTGATCGCGACGGTGCGGCGCATCCTCCTGGTCACGCTCGAGACCTCGGACGCCGGCATGACTCCGCACGGACAGGCGCAGGGGTTCGAGCACAACATGATCGAGCTCGGCGTGCTGGGCGGCCTCACCGCCGTGCTGGTCGCCTCGATCTTCGTGGCGCGCCGCAGCCGGGTGAAGGCGCGGTAGGCGTCGCAGCCGACGCTGCCTGAGTGCGAACACCCGGCCGCGAAGCCGGGTGGCGAGATCACGTCGAAGGTCGGCTCCGCTCAGCGCGGGGCAAGGATCATGATCATCTGCTTGCCCTCCATGCGGGGCTCGTACTCGACCTTGGCCAGGGGCTCGAAGTCGACCTTCACCTGCTGCAAGAGCTTCATGCCCAGTTCGGGGTGAGCCAGTTCGCGGCCGCGGAAGCGTAGCGTCACCTTGACCTTGTCGCCCTCCTCGAAGAAGCGCGTCATGGCCTTGGCTTTCACGTCATAGTCGTGGGTGTCGATGTTCGGACGAAGCTTGATCTCCTTGATCTCGACCACATGCTGCTTCTTCCGCGCCTCGTTCTTCTTCTTCTGCTCCTGGAATTTGTGCTTGCCATAGTCCAGGATCTTGCAGACGGGCGGATCGGCGTTGGGAACGATCTCCACGAGGTCGAGCCCGACCTCCTGCGCGGCTTCCAGTGCGGAGCTCATGGGCATGATCCCCTGCTTCTCACCGTTCTGGTCGATGAGCAGGACGCGGGGGACGCGGATGTCTTCGTTCATGCGCGGACCGTCTTTGACGGGCGGCGCTTGCATGGGGCGGCGGATAGGCGGCTCTCCGAGGTTGTTGATCGTCTGCTGCACGGCCGCGCGGAGCGGTCGTGCATTCTTGAGCTTATATCGGTTCGCGCGGGGCGCCTATCAACGGCTCTGCGGCGGAAAGGACAGCGTCTACGTCGAGCGACGCGAGTGGGTCCGCGCGCAGCACGGCGACGGCGCGGCCGCGAGGCGCGCACAGGGCGGGATCGCTCTCCGGGCCGAACAGCACCAGCGTCGGCGCGCCGGTCGCGGCGAGCAAATGCACAGGGCCGGTGTCGTTGCCGACCACGAGCGCGGCGCCCGCGCCGAGCGCCGCCAGCTGGTCGAGGTCGGTGCGGCCCGTGAGGTCGCGCGCGGGCGAGGCGTCGGCGACCTCGCGGCCGAGCTCGCGCTCGCCGGCCCCCCCCGCCACCGCGGACACGAGCCTCCTCGCGGCGAAGCGGCGGGCGAGCCCGGCGTAGCGCTCGGCGGGCCAGCGCTTGCCCGGCCGGTGCGGCGAGGCGCCCGGGACCAACAGGATGTAGGGCGCGGGCGGGGCGAGGCCGGCCAGGTCGGCGCGGCCTGCCATGAAGGCGAGGTCGGGCGCGGGGGCCGTCCCCGGCGCGGTGGGCGCGTCGGGCCAGATCCCGGCGTCGCGCAGCTGGCCGGCCTGGCGCTCCAGCGTGTGCATGGCGTCGCGGTGCGGGTCGCGGTGCGGATGCGAGGCGCCGGGCGCGATCCCGGACCACTCGGGCGGGCGCGGCAGCAGCGCGAGACGCAGGGCGGAGGATCGGTCGGAGGTCTGGAGGTCGTATATGCGCGCGTAGTCGCGGCGGCGCAGGCGGCTCCAGAGAGCCAGCGTGGCCGTGGGTCCTCGGGGACGGCCGTCATCCCACACGCGGTCGGCGAGGCCGCTGGCGGCGAAGAGCCCGGCGTAGGGTGGCGTGGTCAGCACCTCCAGCTCGGCGTCGGGATGGGCGGCGCGGATGCGCGCCAACGGGCCGAACGCCTGCACGACGTCGCCCAGCCCGCCGAACTTGATCACGAGGATGCGGCTCACGCCGCCTCCAGCAGGCGCGCATAGGCGGCGAGGGTCGCGTCCGTCATGGCGGCGAGGCCGTAGCGGGCGGCGTTGCGGCGGCCCGCCTCGCCCATGGCGGCGCGCTCGGCGGGGCCGAGCGCTGCGGCGCGGCGCAGGGCCTTCGCCCAAGCGTCCGGGTCGCCGGGAGTCACCAGCCAACCGGTCTCCCCGTCGAGAACCGTCTCGCAAGGCGCTCCGTGCGCGGCGGCGAGCACCGGGCGCGCCATCGCCTGCGGCTCCACGGCCGTGCGCCCGAAAGCCTCGGGCGTGGTGGAGGGCGCGCAGGCGACGTCGCAGGCGGCGTAGGCCGCGGCCACGTCGTCCACGTGCCCGACGAGGCGAACACGCTCGGCGACGCCGCGCTCGACGGCGAGCCGCCGGAGCTCGTCGGCGAACCCGGTGCGGCCGCCGCCGTCCCCGGCCAGCACCAGCACGGCGTCCAGCCCGGAGCGTGCGAGCGCCTCGATCAGGAGCGCCTGCCCCTTCCAGCGCGTCAGCCGGCCGGCGAGCAGGAAGACGAGGCGGCGCTCGGGGGAGCCCAGCTCCAAGCGGACGCGGGCGGCCGCCAGGCGCTCCGGCCCGACCGCGTCCGGGTCGAACAGGGCGAGATCGGTCCCGCGCGGGATGGTGAGGACACGCGCCGGGTCGGTCCCGTGCTCCGCCAGCAGGTGGTCGCGAGTGAAGGCGCTGTTGGCGATCACGAGGTCGCCGCGCGCCATCACCGAGTTGTAGGACCGCTTCAGCGGCCCGCGCGCGCTGTGCACGCCGGCGTAGGTGGTCACGAACGCCGTCCCGGTGCGCCGGGCGGCCAGGAGCGCCGACCAGGCGGGCGCGCGCGAGCGGGCGTGGATCAGCGACACGCGTTCGCGCCGGACCACCTCCGCCAAGCGGCCGGCGTTGCGCCAGAGGACGGCGGGGTTCTTCGAGGCGAGCGGCAGGCGCACCAGCTCCCCTCCCCGCGCGGCCAGTTCGGGCTCCAGCCGGCCGCCGACGCTGGCGACCAGCGCGCGACCGCCCGCGGCGGCGACCGCGGCGGCGACGTCCAGCGTCGTGCGCTCCACCCCGCCGGCGTTCAGCGCGGGGACGACCTGCAAAATGACGGCGCCGGGCGGGAGCACGCGGGCTCCCTTAGGCGCGCAGGCTCAGAACGGGAACCACTGCCGGCGGCGGCTGTAGGCCAGGTAGCCGACGTTGGCGCCCAGCCGCAGGCCCACGCCCGCGCGCATGGGGGCCAGCGTGATCTCGTCGGCGCGCTGGTAGTTCACTCCGATGCCCCCGATGAAGTAGGCTGTGCCCTCCACGCCGGGGAAGCGGCGGTAGATCATGTCCGGGTACTGCAGGTTGTAGCAGAGGGTGAAGGCGCGGCTGCCGTTGCCGCCGAAGTCCCAGCCCACCGATGGGCCCTGCCAGTACACCGTCTCAGGCCGGCGATGCTTCATGTAGAGCAGGCCTTTGCCGTAGCGCAGGCCGGCGATGAAGGCCCCTGAGCCCTCCTCGCCGGCGATGTAGGCGGTGGGGTGGCCGTTGTCGCGGAAGATGCGCTCCACCGCCGAGCCGACCGCTTCGGCGGTGACGCCCAGGAAGTTGCTGGCACCCTGCACGATCTCGTTGCGGTTGTAGGTCTCCGCACGCGTCGAGGCGGGATAGTTGGGGTGGAAGTCGGGCGTCGGCGGCCCCTCTGGTTCGTCGCCGCGCCGGTCGGGAACGTAGCGGCCGTCGTCGTAGCCGTCGGCCGGGGGCGGCGCATAGCGGTCGTCGGGCCGGCCGGACGGGAGCGGATAGGTCGGCTGGGTCTGCGCGGGCCGCGCCGTGTAGCCGCCGGCGTCCGGATAGGCCGGAGCGGTCGGCTGGGCGTAGGTCGCGGGCGGCGTGTACGGCGCGGGCTGGCCCGTGTCGCCGTAGGTCGTGCGCGGGCGGGAGGCGGTCTGCGCCCAGGCCGGCAGGCCGGAGGCGCCCGCTAGGCCCGCGGCGAGCAGGGTGCGGCGGGGCAGGCGATGGTCGGTCATGGCGCGGCTCCGGTCTGCCCCGGACGCGGGCTTGGGCGCGACGTGCTTAACGGGCGATGAACCCGGCCCGCACGTCGGTTCCCGGCGAGGCCCCGGCGGCGCGGCGGTAGGCGGGCAGCCGCCACCAGGGCGTGGCCGGCGAACGGTGGTGCTCCAGGTGCAGGCCGAAGTGGAAGCAGGCCAGGAGCGAGGGCAGCCACGGCCAGTCGAGCGTGCGCGCGTTGTGCCGGTCGGCGAAGGCGACGGTCTCGCGCTTGTGCCGGTGCGGCAGCCAGGTGCCGAAGGTGAACAGCTGCAGCGACGAGCCGATCGCCGGCAGGCCCCAGAACACCGCCGTGTTCAGCGGGCTCGCGCCCAGCAGCAGGTACAGGAGCAGCACGCCGGTGATGGCCCCCTGCTGCGGCCAGCCCCAGTACTCGCGGAAGAACTTCACGTACCAGCGCCAGAAGCTGCGGGGCGCGCCGGTGTGGAAGTCCGGGTCGCCGTCGTCGCCCGCGTGGCGGTGGTGGGCATGGTGCTTGCGGGCCAGCTCGCGGTACGGGAAACCGGCGTAGAGGCCAAGGGCGAGCTGGCCCAGCGCCGCGTTCACGCGCGGACGGCCGGGCGCGAGGCTGCCGTGCATGGCGTCGTGCGCCACGATGAACATGCCGGCGCCCAGCCAGCTCTGCACCAGCACCAGCACCACGGCGAAAGCCGCCCACGCCGGGCTCTGCGCCGCGCGCGCCAGGGGAAAGCCGAACACGCCCACCAAGTGCACGGCCGTCCAGGCGCCGATGATGGCGGTGGCCAGGAGGAGGCCCGTCGCGGTCTGGCGGAGGCGGGTCACGGCGGCGCGGCGTCCTGCGGGGCTCCCACGCCCCCCAGGACGCGCAGCCTCGCCTTCAGCTTGCGGACGTCCGGCGCGTAGAGGAAGCCGAAACTGACGGCGCCGTCGCGGCCACGCGTCGCGTGGTGCAACTTGTGCGCCTGCACCAGCCGCTTGGCGTAGCCCGAGCGCGGGACGAGGCGGAACGGGAAGCGGCCGTGCACCAGCCCGTCGTGCACCACCGCGTACATGACGCCGTAAGCGGTGACGCCCAGCCCGGCCCACCACGCCGCTCCCCAGCCCGGCGCGTGGCCGAGCAGGAACAGCAGGATGGCCGGCGCCGCGAACACCACGGCGAACCAGTCGTTCTTCTCCAGCACGCGGTCGTGGGGCGTGTGGTGGCTCTCGTGCCAGCCCCAGCCCCAGCGCGAGTGCATCACGTAGCGGTGCACCGCCCAGGCGAACACCTCCATGCCGACGAAGGCGCCGGCGGCGATCAGGATCTCGAGCAGCAAGAGGGTCATGGACGCGCCTATCTAAGCGCGATCCGTCGCTTAGGCGAGCGCGGCCGCGGCTCGCGTTGGAAAGATCGCAGCTTGGACACGCATCCGGTTTTGCCGGCGGCGTCGACAGGGTTTATCCTGACCGCCGATAACACACGCGCCGGACCACGGCGCACGCCCGGGAGGCCCCACCACATGCGACGCGCCCGTCTCGCCACGCCCACCCTCGCCGCTCTGGCCACGCTGCTGGCGGGCGTCGCCGCCGCGCCCCTCCACGCCGCGCCGGCGAGCGGCGGCTACACGGCGCCGCGCAACGGCTGGGGCCAGCCGGACCTGAGCGGCAATTGGACCAACGTCAGCCTGACGCCCGAGCAGCGCGATCCCAAGCTCGGCGCCAAGTCGAGCTACACGCCCGAGGAGGTCGCGGCGAAGCAGAAGGCCGTCGACGCGGAGGTGGCCGAGGGCAACAAGAACAGCGACCCCAACGCAGGCGCCCCCACCAAGGGCGGCGACAAGCTGCCGGCCAACACCCGGCCCGAGTTCGCCGCCGCGGGCGGCGCGGTCGGCGGCTACGATCGCGGCTGGCTCGACCCCGGCTCGCGCATCATGACGGTGAACGGCGAGGCGCGCACCTCGGTCCTGACCACGCCCGACGGCCGCGTGCCCAAGGGCCGGGGCGGCATGGACATCCCCGCCGACTACCGACACTACGCCAACCGCTTCGACAATCCCGAGTGGATGTCGCTGGGCGAGCGCTGCGTGATGGGCTTCGGCCGCAACGCCGGACCGCCCATGCTGGCCAACGGCTTCTACAACAACGACTACCAGATCATCGAGACGCCGACCGAGGTCGCGATCGTGATCGAGATGGTGCACGACGTGCGCCACATCCGTCTGAACGCCCAGCACCGCACCGACGGCCTGCGGCCCTGGATGGGCGACACGGTGGGCCACTGGGAGGGCGACACCCTCGTCGCCGAGACCACCAACTTCCCCGAGTCCATGGGCTATCACGGCGCCTGGCGCGACCTGAAGGTGACCGAGCGCTTCACGCGCAAGGGGCCGAACCGGCTGCTGTACCAGTTCGTCGTCGACGCGCCCTCGACCTGGGACAAGCCGTGGGGCGGCGAGTACGAATTCCACCCGCTCGACGGGCAGATCTACGAGTACGCCTGCCACGAGGGCAACTACGCCCTCGAGCACATGCTCGCAGGCGCCCGCGCGGAGGAGACCAAGAAGACCGGGGCCGAAGCTCCGGCCCCGGCCGGCGCGGCGAAGTCGGGCGACTGATCCCGTGATTCGGGTGAAGGAGGTCAGGCGCGGCCGTGCCCTCCTCCACCCGGGGTCTCGACGACGACGGCGTCGCCCGCCTCAAGCTCGGTCGTCTGAGTCGAGGCGAGCGTCTCCGCGCGCCCGTCGGCCCGCTCCACGCGCGTGACCCCCACCGCCCCCGGCTCGCCGCCCGCGACGCCGTAGGGCGGCACTCGCCGGCGGTTGGATAGGATGGACGCCGTCATCGGCCGGCGGAACACCAAGCGTCGCTCCACCCCGGCGCCGCCCCGGTGCGCGCCGGCCCCGCCCGAGCCGCGCCGGATCGCGAAGCGGTCCAGGATCACGGGGAAGCGCGTCTCCAGGATTTCCGGGTCGGTTAGCCGCGAATTGGTCATGTGCGTCTGCACCGCCGAGGCGCCGTCGAAGCCAGGCCCCGCCCCCGCGCCGCCGCAGATGGTCTCGTAGTACTGCACGGCGGCGTCGCCGAAGGTCAGGTTGTTCATGGTGCCCTGGCTCGCGGCCACGACGCCGAGCGCGCCCAGGAGCGCATCGACCACCACCTGACTGGTCTCCACATTGCCGGCGACCACGGCGGCCGGCGGGCGCGGGCTGAGCATGGAGCCGTCGGGGATGACGATCTCCAGCGGCCGCATGCAGCCGTCGTTGAGCGGGATGTCGTCGTCCACCAGGCAGCGGAACACGTACAGGACCGCCGCCCGCGCCACCGAGCTCGGCGCGTTGAAGTTGGTGGAGAGTTGCGGGCTCGTGCCGGTGAAGTCGACGACGGCGCGACGGGCGGCGCGGTCGACGCGCACCGCCACGCGCACGACCGCGCCCGCGTCGGTCTCGTAGGCGAAGGCGCCGTCCTGCAACTCGTCGACCACGCGGCGCACGCTCTCTGCGGCGGCGGCCTGCAGGTGCTCCATGTAGGCGGCCACCGCCGCGACGCCCTCGGCGGCGGCCAGCGCGCGCAGCTCGGACGACCCCTGCGCGCAAGCGGCCACCTGCGCCTTCAGGTCGGCGAGGTTCTGGTCGGGGTTGCGCGCCGGGTGGCGGCCGGACGCCAGCAGCGCCCGCACCTCCGCCTCGCGCAGGCGGCCCCCTCCCCGTCCGTCGCCCTCGACGAGGAGCACGTCGCGGATCAGCACGCCCTCCTCGTCCAGGGTGCGGCTCATGGGCGGCATGGAGCCGGGCGTGATCCCGCCGATGTCGGCCTGGTGCCCGCGCGCCGCGACGAAGGCGAACGGCGCGTCGACGCCGTCGGTGAACACGGGGGCGACCACCGTCACGTCGGGCAGGTGCGTGCCGCCGTCGTAAGGGTCGTTGAGCATCCAGGCGTCGCCCGCGCGGAGCGGCCGGCCGTCGCGCCCGCGGGCGCGGATCACCGCGCGCACGCTGTCGCCCATGGAGCCCAGGTGCACGGGCATGTGCGGCGCGTTGGCGATCAGGGCGCCCGCCGCGTCGAACACGGCGCAGGAGAAGTCCAGCCGCTCCTTGATGTTGACGGAGGCGGCCGTATTCTGCAGCGCCGCGCCCATCTGCTCGGCGATGGCCATGAAACGGCTGGCGTAAAGTTCGAGGCGCACGGGATCGGCCGCGATGAGGTCGCCCGCGTCGGGTCGCACGGAAGCCGCGGGCGCCGCGGGCGCCGCGCGCGTCAGCAGCAGGTTGGAGAAGCCGTCCACCTCCAGCCGCCATCCGGGCTCGAGGACCACGGTCCCGGTGTCCTCGCGCACCAGCGCCGGGCCGTCGAGCGCCGCGCCCGGGCCGAGGCGGGCGCGGTCGTGGACGGGGACCTCGCGCCAGCCGCCGTTAATCCAAAGGTGCGCGCGCCCGATCGCCGCCGCCGGGCCTACGGCCGGCGGCGCGAGGGCGGAGGGCCGTTCGGGGCGGCTCCAGGCCTCGGCGGTGACGGTCTCGACCAGGACGGCCCGGCCCGCGTCGGAGAAACCGAACCGTTGGGCGTGAAGGTGCTCGAAGTCGGCCCGCACCGCCTCCAGGCCGTCCGCCATCGGTACGGGCAGCGTCGAGTCCACGCCTGAGTAGCGGCAGCCGAGGACGACGCCGGCCTCCGGGTCGGCGACTCCCTGCTCCGCCAGCGCCGCCCGCGCCTCGACGACGAGCGCGGCGGCGAGCCGCTCCACCGCCGGCCAGCCGTCCGCCCCGAGCGGCGCGGCCGCGGTGCGCTCGCGCACCGCGCGGCGCTCGGCCAGGCCCATGCCGTAGGCGGAGAGGACGCCCGCCAGGGGGTGCAGCATCACGCGCCCGATCCCCAGCGCCTCGGCCACGCGGCAAGCGTGCTGCCCGCCTGCGCCGCCGAAGCTCACCAGCACGTGCGCGCCCGCGTCGTAGCCCTTGGCCACGCTGATGCGCCGGATCGCCTGCGCCATGTGCTCGACGGCCACCGTCAGGCAGCCCTCCGCAAGCGCCTCGGACGTGGTCTCGCGGCCGGTCCCGGCGGAGACCTCGGCGGCGAGGGCGCCGAAGCCGGAGCGCACCGCACCCAGGTCGGGCGGCTGGTCGGCGTCGGGGCCGAACACGGCGGGGAACATGTCGGGCTGCAGGCGTCCGAGCAGGAAGTTGGCGTCGGTCACCGTGAGCGGGCCGCCGCGGCGGTAGGCGGCGGGGCCGGGGTCCGCGCCGGCGCTCTGCGGACCGACGCGCAGGCGCGCGCCCTCCCAGCGGCACACCGAGCCGCCGCCCGCAGCCACGGTGTGCAGGCTCATCACCGGCGCGCGCAGGCGCACGCCGGCGACCTCGGTCTCGGTGGCGCGCTCGAAGCTCCCGGCCCAGCGGCTGACGTCGGTGGAGGTGCCGCCCATGTCGAAGCCGATCACCTCGCCGAAGCCCGCCTGCGCGGCCACGGCGGCGAGGCCCACCACCCCGCCCGCCGGGCCGGAGAGCACCGCGTCCTTGCCGCGGAAGCGCGCCGTGTCGGTGAGCCCGCCGGAGCTCTGCATGAACAGCACCTCGGCGTCCTCGCAGCCGGGCGTGGCGCGCAGCTCGGCGGTGAGCCGGCCGACGTAGCGGTGCAGCACGGGCGAGAGGTAGGCGTCGACAACCGTGGTGTCGCCGCGCGGGATCAGCTTGATCAGCGGCGCGACCTCGTGGCTGGCGCTCACCTGGGTGAAGCCCACCTCGCGCGCGATCGCGGCGACCCGCGCCTCGTGCGCCGGGTGCGCGTGGCCGTGCATCAGCACCACTGCGACGGCCCGCAGACCACGATCGTAAGCGGCCTCCAGCCCTGCGCGCGCGGCCTCTTCGTCCAGCGGCCGCAGCACCTCGCCCTCGGCGGTGACGCGCTCGGCGATCTCCAGGGTCTCGGCGTAGAGCGGCGCGGGCTTGCGGATGTCGAGGTCGAACAGGCGCGGGCGCGCCTGCCAGCCGATGGCGAGCGCGTCCGCGTGGCCGGCGGTGATCGCCAGAAGCGTCGGCTCGCCGCGGCGCTCCAGGAGCGCGTTGGTGGCCACGGTGGTGCCCATCTTCACCGCCGCCACCCGCCCGCCGCCGTGGCGCGCCAGGAGGCGCCGCACGCCCTCCACCGCCGCGTCGGCGTAGCCGGACGCCTCGGACAGGAGCTTCTCCACGTGGAGCGCACCGTCGGGCGCGCGGCCCACCACGTCGGTGAAGGTGCCGCCGCGGTCGATCCAGACCTCCCAGGCGCGGGCGTCGCTCATGGGCGGACGCGATAGCCGCAAACGACAAGGCCGGCCACGGGCGAACCCGCGCCGGCCTGTCCAAGCCTACTGTCGCCGTCCGGTCGCGAGGAGCGTCGGCGAGAGCGGCGCCGCAGAAACGATCACCCCGCCCTGCCCGCCCATGGGAGCCCGGACGCGGTTAAGCGCCCGTAAAGCCGGGGCGCCGATGGACGGCCCCGCCCTTCATCACGAACACCGGGCGGGCGAGAGCCTCCAGGTCCGCGGTCGGGTCGCCCGTCCAGGCGGCAAGGTCGGCGAAGGCGCCCGTCGCGACGCGGCCGAGGTCGTCGCCGCGGCCCAGCACGCGGGCGTTCACGGCGGTGGCGGCGGTGAGCGCCTCGACGGGGGTCATGCCGGCGGCCGCCATCAGCTGCAGCTCGCGCCGACTGTCGCCGTGGGGGAAGACGCCGACGTCGGAGCCGCAGCCGATGGTCACGCCCACCCGGCGGGCGGTTCGGAAAGCGGTGTCGGCGGCGCGCATGGCGGCGGTGGGCGGCGCGCCGGGCTTCCAGCCGCCGAAGTAGCGGCTGGTGGACTCCACCGCGGTGAGCGTCGGCATGTAGGCGATGCCGCGGCTCTTCATCAGCGCGAAGGTGGCTTCCGTGCCGCCGTAGCCGTGCTCCACCGTCTGCACCCCGGCGGTCGCGGCGCGGCGCATGCCCTCGTCGGTGGCCGAGTGCACCGCGACGGGGCGGCCGAGGTCGTGGGCGACGGCGACCATGGCGTCGAGCTCGGCCTGGGTGAAGGCGGGCTCCGCCTCGCCGTGCGGGCCGGTGCGGTAGTCCGCGTAGATCTTGATCCAGTCGGCGCCCGCGGCCGCCTGCTCGCGCACGGCGCGCACGCCCTCGTCGACGCCCGAGACCTCCTGCGCGCCCTGCGGCAGGTCGGCGCCCGCGCCGGGGTAGTTGCGCCGCGCCGGGCCGTAGGCGCCGCGGGCGACGATGGCGCGGGTGGCGACCCACAGGCGCGGACCGGGGACGATCCCCTGCTCGATGGCGCGCTTGAGCCCCACGTCGGCGTCGCCGGCGCCCTCGGTGCCGAGGTCGCGCAGGGCGGTGAAGCCGCTGTCGAGGTGGCGGCGCGCGTGGACCACGGCGCGGGCGGTGCGCAGGCTCAGCGGCTCCTTGATCACCTGATCGTCCCACGGCGTCTCATCGTAGGGATGCAGGAACAGGTGGCTGTGCAGGTCCATCAGCCCGGGCGTAAGCGTCGCACCGGGCAGGTCGATCACCGTCGCGCCGATGGGCGAGCCGATCTGCGCGGCGGCGGCGACGGCGGCGATCCGGTCGCCCTGCACCAGCACGACCCAGCCGGTGCGCACGGGCGCGCCGGGCGTCCACACGCGCTCGGGGCGGAGCAGCGTCAGCGGCGCGTCGCCGGCCCGCGCCGCCGCGGGCAGCGCCAGCAGGCCGGCGAGAAGCGAGCGGCGCCTCACAGTTCGCGCAGGTCGTCGGGGAAGGCGTTGAGCCGCGGGCCGGTCGGCGGGAAGTGCGCCGCCAGCGCCGCGCCGCACACCTCCACCGCGTGCACGAAGCCGCCGCCGGTGACGCCGCCCTTCATGCCGTGCGAGACGGCCGCGGCCGCCTTGCGCCACTCGCCCTCGCCGACGCGGTCGTGGATCAGCTTGTCGGCCACCACCTCGACCATGCGGTCGCCCAGCGAGGCGTAGATGAGCACGCCCGTGCGGTCGGGCGCGGCCGCGAGCCCCGTGGCGGAGAACTGCGACAGCGCCGCCCTGTGCACCTTGGCGCGCTTCAGCACGGCCGGCGTCAGGAAGCGGCGCACGGCGGGGATCTGTCCGATCGCGAAGACCAGCGCGAACACCAGCGCCTGCAGGGCGACGAAGGCGCCCACCGTGTCGACGATGGACGGCCCGGCCCCACGCGCGGCGGGCGCCTCCCAGCCGCCCGTCCCGCCCAGCAGCGCGAGGTGCAGCGTCGGGTGCAGCCCCGCCCACACCGCCAGGAACGGCGGCAGGAACGCGGCCAGCGCCGCCCAGGCGATGGGCACTTCGGCGTAGTCGTCGGCCTCGGGCGCGAGCACGCAGACGATCTCGCCCGAGGTGCCCTCCTCCGCGCGGCGGACGGCGTCGGCGATGGCGCGGCGGTCTTCCGCGGTCAGGGTCGTCTTGGCCATCACCAGCTGCCCGACGCGCCGCCGCCGCCGAACGAGCCGCCGCCGCCGGAAAAGCCGCCCCCGCCTCCCCCGCCACCGAAGCCCCCGCCCGAGCCGCCGCCCCAGTCGTCGCCGCCGCCGCCGCGCCCGCTCATGGCGCCCAGCACCACCCAGGGCAGC